>DASZSB010000047.1:0-49867 GCA_035548835.1 Gammaproteobacteria bacterium
TGTGAAATCCCAACAGAAGGGTGACACATTCAGCTCTTTGTCGAGGTTGATCAACCTGGAGTAGAGAGCGATGACGAAGGCAGAGCAAGCGCGGCTCGTCGCGTGGCGATTGAAGATCCTGAAATGTGCGCAAGACGAGCCGCGCCAGGTCGCGCGGACGTGCCGGCACTTCGGCATCTCGCGCACGGCGTTTTACCGCTGGAAGCGACGGTTCGAGGTACACGGGGAGGCGGGACTGGCTGACCGGTCGCGCACGCCCCAGCGATCCCCCCGGGCAACGCCCGCGTGAGGTGGTGAGCAAGATCCTGTATCTGCGGCAGCGTTACCACTTCGGGCCGGGCAGGATCTCAGACTACCTCAAACGGTTTCACCAGGTGAGCATCGCCTGCTCCTCAGTGCACCGCCTTTTGGGCAAGCACGGCCTGAATCGGCTGCCGGCCAATCAGAAGTACCAGTCGCACCACAAACGATGGAAGCGGTACGAGAAGCCGCAGCCCGGGCACCGGCTGCAGATGGACGTGAAGTTCCTCGAACGCATCCCCGGGACTGGAAAGCGGCTCTATCAGTTCACCGCCATCGATGACTGCACGAGGATAGGGGTGCTGAAGGTCTACGACGCGTGCAATCAGCGCACCGCGATTAGGTTCCTCGACGAGGTCCGGCAGCGGCTCCCGTTCCGGATCCAGGTGCTCCAGACGGACAACGGCGCGGAGTTCCAGTCGCAGTTCCATTGGCACGCCGAGGCCCAGGACATTCGGCACGTCTACATCCGGCCTCGCACGCCGCGGTTAAACGGGAAGGTCGAGCGATCGCACAGAGTGGACGACCAGGAGTTCTATCAGCTGCTCGATCGGCGGGGCATCTCCGACGACATCCATCTGTTCAACCAAAAGCTGCGTGAGTGGGAGGACTATTACAATTATCATCGTCCCCACGGAGCGCTCGACGGGCTAACGCCCTACGAACGACTCCTTGAAAGAACCCGAGCTGGTGTGTCACAGGGGGCGTGAGACCTTACACCCGGTCACGCCCCAGGGACGTGGTGCTCACGACCACGAGCGCCGCGGTCAGGCGATCGCGCTGCCAGGAAGAATGCGCCGGACTCGCATGGTTGGGCGTTCGAAAACGCTGCCATCGGAAGTCGCCCGCGAGTCCGGCGCGCCCGTCGCTCGCTGCACGGGACTTAGTGTTGGCGATCCTTGTCGGCCGCGGCGACGACCTGATCGACCTGCTTCTTCGCGTCCCTCACGGCCTGCTCGACGCAGTTCGGGGTGTTCGGGTCGGACATCGGGTACATCTTGGCCAGCGTGTCGCAGGATTCCCTGGCTACGTCGTTCACGCGTTTCTCGAGCGTCACGACGTCGTTGTGCAGGGTGAGGTTCAAGTCTCGATATACCACGTGGCGCGTCAGCGAAATCAACTCCACCCTGGGGCCGATCGGTGTTCGGTCGGTTCGGGTGACCAGCCGCGGCGCGACGACCGTGATCTCCTCGAGCGTGCTGCCTTGCTGCGCGCGTGCGGTGCCACCCTCGACGGCGAAGCCCGCGATCAATGCCAGACAGGTCGTGGGCAAGATGCAAGTGTTTCTGCTCATAACTCGTCCTCTCGTTGAATGGAATGTGGGCTGGCTTGCGGCTCGACTTCGGCATGGTATGGCCGCGTCCCCGGAGCGAGGAATACGTAGTTAACCGTAGGGGTAATGCGGGATGGCAAAACGACAGTGACCTCGGTCTCATGGGACATTGCGCGTGCGTTTGGGCTGCCTGGCGCTGCTCGCCGGCATTGCGCTCAGCCGGGGATGCAGCGCTTGAAGCGCGTGTTCGCGATCGAGAACGAGCAGTGCCGACGCTGCGGCGGGCGGCTCGAGGTGATCGCGAACATCGAAGATCCGGCGCTGATCGAGCGGATTCCTGCCCACGTGAGGCAGCGGGGCGAGGAAGATCTGCCGCTGCCGTTGGGGGCGAGGGCCCCCCGCCATTGCTGCTCTGATCACTGTGATGGGTGGCATCTGCCGGACGTTTCAGCGCTCGGCGGTGGTGTCGGCTGTGCGCTGTGATGCGGCGCCGGGGAATTTTTCGGGGCCGCGTGTGCACAAATGGTCGTGCGCCGACGCGGCGGGGACGAGCTGTGCGTGCATTTGCGGCGGTGCCCTTGCGGTAAGCACCTGCACGGCGCCCTCGGGGATCGAGGCGGCTGAACAAAACGCCGTTTATCCGTACTATCCGCCGTATCCCGATCAGTTCGACTACTCCGCGCCAACGGTGAAACAGGTGCCCGTGCGGTGGTACGCGGACACGTTCAGCGATACCACGACGTCGGCATCGCTGACGTACCGTTGGTCGGAAATCGGGATGTGGTACGTGAGCTACGCGGAGGGCTTCAAAGGCGGTGGCTGGAACAGCCACTTCAACGCCGTGCTGACGCCTGAGCAGCAGGCCGCGGCAAATCCTCGCTCACGACGGGCTCGGGCTACGCGGAGATCGCGTACGCGCGCCCACGCGAATACTTCGCCACGCTGAGCTATAAGTTCTGAGGGGCGCTCGGTTCTTGGGGCGGCAGTGCGGCCCCTTGCGCCGACCCGCCGGTCGGAAACATCGCAGGCCGGCCCGCTCTCCGTGTACTCTCGACGTGGGAGCGGCGTGCGGCGCCCGAGCGGTGCGCCTCGAAGATGCAGTATCCAGAAGAAGGCGGCATCCCGCCGGGGTTCGACGGACTCTCGTCACTCGAAGCGCGCCGGCGCCTGGCCGAGGTCGGCCCGAACCGGTGGGTCAGGCGCGACCGGTTCGCCCGGCTCTGGGACATCGTCGGAATGCTGCTCGATCCGATGGCGATCATGCTGGTCGTCGCGGCAGGCGTGTACTACCTGCTCGGCGAGACGTCCGATGCCGTCGTGCTCGCGCTCGCGCTGATCCCCGTGCTCGGCGTGGACGTGGCGCTCGAGGTGCGGTCCCGCGCCGCGCTCGAGAAGCTGGCCGCGGCCGCCGCGCCGCAGGGCGACGTGGTCCGCGACCGGCGCGTCCTCTCGGTTCCGATCGAGGAAGTCGTCCCGGGGGACTTGCTCGTGCTGCGAGAGGGCCACGTCGTCGCCGCCGACGGCGTCGTCCGCTGGGCCGCGAATCTCGCGATCGACGAATCCTCGCTGACGGGCGAATCCGAGCCCCAATCGAAGCGCGAGTGGGCGGCCGACGTGCGTGCGGCTCCGCCCGAGGCCAAGTTCTTCGCCGGCTCCCAGACGATCTCCGGGCACGGCTTCGGTCTGGTCGTGACGACGGGACCGGCGACGCGATATGGCGGCATTGCTGCCCTCGTCGCAGACACCGTTTCGCCGGCCACTCCGCTGCAGCGGCACGCCGGCATGCTCGTGCGGCGGCTTGGTGTGGTCGCGCTCGTCGCGACCGTTGCATTGTTCGCCTTGAGCCTCGCACGCGGCGAGCCGTGGACGCGCGCCTTGCTCGGCGCCGTGAGTTTGGCGATGGCCGCCATCCCGGAAGAGTTCCCGATCGTCTTGACGCTGTTCCTGTCGGTGGGAGCGTGGCGCCTCGTATCGCACGGCATGCTCGTGCGCCGTCTCGCGAGCGTCGAGACGCTCGGCTCGACGACGGTGATCTGCACGGACAAGACCGGAACGCTGACGCGCGGCGAATTCCAGATGACGGAGCACGTCGTGCTGGACTCCGCCATGGCTGAGCGCGAGTTTCTCGATACCGCCGTGCTCGCCTGCGAGCGTCACCCGATCGATGCGATGGAGCGGGCGATTCTGGCCTATGCGGAGACGCGCGGGGTTCGGCCGGCCGATCTCGAGAAACGCTGGGAGCTGGCTCGGGACTACGACTTCGACCAGTCCGGCAAGCACATGTCGCACGTGTGGCGCTCGCTCGACGCGAGCGACGCGTACCTCGTGGCGGCGAAGGGCGCGGTCGAAGGCATCCTGGAGCACAGCGGGCTCGACGCGGTGGGGCGGCGCCTCGTGCACGATGCGAACGGCCGCATGGCGGCGCGCGGGCTGCGCGTGCTTGCGGTTGGGACGCGGAGAATGCGAGCGCTCGGCGCAGGCAGAGACGAGGACGAACGCGATCTGACCGTGTGCGGACTGCTGGGATTCCAGGATCCGCTGCGTCCGGAGGTCCCGCGCGCCGTGGCCGAATGCCAGGATGCGGGCATCCGGATCTCGATGATCACGGGCGATCATGCGTTGACGGCGCACGCGGTCGCCGAGGCTGCCGGCATAGCGCACGACGACGCTCTGATCGTCACGGGCGACGAGCTGGAAGGCCTGGACCAGGCGCAGCGCACGGAACGGATTCGGCGCGCGGCCATCTTCGCGCGCATCAGCCCCACGCAGAAGCATCTGATCGTCGACGGCCTGCAACGCGCTGGCGCCGTCGTGGCGATGACCGGCGACGGCGTCAACGATGCGCCGGCATTGCGCCGCGCGGACATCGGTATCGCCATGGGCCAGCGGGGAACCGACGTGGCGCGCGCCACGGCGGATCTCGTGCTCGTCGACGATAACTTCGCGTCGATCGTGGAGACCGTGCGCCAGGGCAGGCACCTGTTGCAGAACATCCAGCGTGCGTTCCTGTACTTGGTGGCGTTCCACGTGCCGATAGTCGGCCTCGCGATGCTGGCGCCATTGCTCGACGTGCCGCTGGTGCTGTTGCCGATTCATCTCGTATGGCTCGAGCTGATCGTGCATCCCGTTTCCGCGATCGTGTTTCAGGCCGAGCCGCCGAGCGCGAACGTCATGAGCCGCCCACCGCGCGATCCGGCTGCGCCGTTGTTGCCGCGTTCGGCGCTCCTGCGCTCGGCATTCGCCGGTGCGCTGTTGGCCGTCGCGGCGTTCGCGGCTTACTGGTGGCAGTTGCCGTCGTTGGGCGAGATGCAGGCACGCGCGCTGGCCCTGACCGTGTTGCTCGGCGGCTATCAGACCCTGATGTTCGCCGAGCGGCTGGCGTTGCCGGGGCTCGCCGTGGACCCGATTCCGCGTGTGCGTGTCTTCTGGGTCGTGTGGTGCGCGAGCGCATTGACGCTGGTCGCCGTTCTGTACGTGCCCCCCGTCGCCCGGATGTTCAGGGTGGAGCAGCCGGCGCCGGTGCACGTCGCCCTGGCGCTGCTGCTCGGGGTGCTCGCGGTGGGCTGGCGCCTGCTGGGTGCAACGCGCGTGAAAGCGTTGCGCTTGACAGCCGGGCGCCCGATCTTACGCTGACGGGAAGGCCGAGCGTCCAAGCGATTGCCGATGTCCACTTCCAGAGCACCGGCGGTCCCGCCGGCATCGCTGTCACGCGATTCCGCGCGCGGAACAGCGTTCTTGAGCCACGGCTTCCGGCCGTTCTTTTTGCTGGCGGCGTCGTATGCCGTTGCGGCGCTCGTGGCGCTGGTCGCTGGCCTGGTGCTCGGTGTATGGCCGGCCGCCGCGCTGCCGCCGGTGCGTTGGCACGGGCACGAGATGCTGTTTGGTTTCGTTGCGGCTGCGATCGCCGGCTTCCTGCTGACGGCGGTCCCCACGTGGACGAATCGTCCGCCCGTGGCAGGCGGGGCATTGGCCGTTCTGGCGGCGATCTGGCTCGCGGGCCGCGTCGTCATGATGCCCGGGCTTGGCCTGCAGAACACTCCGGTCGTGCTGCTCGATGCACTGTTCTTTCCGGCGCTCGGCGTGGCCGTGGGCGCGTCGCTCGTACCGGCGCGCAACTACCGCAACTGGCTGTTTCTCGCGATCCTCGTGCTGTTCACGGCCGCCGACCTCGTGTTCCTCTGTACGCATCTCGGGTGGCTCGAGCCGCTGCCGTTCGACCCTTTGCGGCTCGTCGCGAACCTCGTGATGCTCATGATCGCGCTGATCGGCGGCCGCATCGTGCCTCTGTTCACGCGCAACGCGCTGCTCCGGAACCGCATGACGGTCGGGATCGCACAGCGGCCGTGGCTCGAGCGCGCCACGTTCGCGGCGTTGATCGGCGTCGTGCTGCTCGACATCGTGCGGGCCGACGGCGCGGCTGCGGGTGTGCTCGCGGCGATCGCCGCCGCACTGCTCGCGACACGGCTCGCGCACTGGCACGGCCACCGGACGTTGCAGATAACGATCGCGTGGATCCTGCACGTGGGCTATGCGTGGCTCGTGCTTGCGCTCGCGCTGAAGTCAGTGTGGCTGCTCGCGGCAGAGCCTTGGGCGGCGTACTGGCTGCATGCGCTGACGGCCGGGGCGTTCGGCACGATGGTGCTCGGCGTCATGACGCGCGTAGCTCTCGGCCACAGCGGCAGGCCGCTCGTCGTGCCTCCGGCGATCACGGTCGCATACCTGCTCGTGATTGGCGGCGCCCTGTTGCGCGTTGCAGGTCCGGCGTTGCTGCCGACGTACTACCTGCCGCTGGTCACGGTCGCAATGGTCTGCTGGACCTCGGCGTTCCTGATTTTCGTCGCCGTCTACCTCCCGATACTGATCAAGCCCCGCGTGGATGGCGCGTAGGCGAGAGCTCATGGCCCCGAACCGAGCTCGATCGTGACGGACCGAACGAGGTTATCGGCCGGCGCCGTCGTAGTACGCCGATGCGGCGATCGCTGGTGTTGCCTCGTGCTGCGTGCCTATCGCAACTGGGACTTCCCGAAGGGATTGGTCGAGCCCGGCGAGGAGCCGCTCGCAGCGGCGCTGCGAGAGGTCGCGGAGGAAACGGGCCTGACCGGGCTCGCGCTGCGTTGGGGCGACGTGTGGCGCGAGACCGAGCCGTATGCCGGCGGCAAAGTGGCGCGCTACTATGTGGCCGAGTCGGGGCAGGGTGAAGTGACGCTGCCCGTCAGCCCGGAGCTCGGCCGCCCCGAGCATCACGAGTTCCGCTGGCTCGGCTTCGAGGATGCGCGACTGCTCCTGCCACCGCGGCTCCTGCCCGTGCTGGAGTGGGCGCGAACGCTGGTCGAACAGGAGATTGCACCCGCGCCATGACGCCGCGATCCGAATGCAGCGCGGCTGCCGAGGAGTATCTCGCACGGGGCTGGTCGATCATCCCGTTGCTGCCGCGCGAGAAGCGCCCGCTGCTGCCTTGGGCCGAGTTCCAGGAGCGGCCGCCGACCAGAGACGAGGTCCAGGCTTGGTTTCGGCGTTGGCCGGAGGCCAATGTCGCGATCGTCACCGGCGCGCGGTCCGGGCTCGTGGTGCTCGACATCGACGTCCCGCATGGCGGCGCCAACAGCCTGACCCGCTTGCAGGCCGAGCATGGCGACCTGCCGCTGACCGTCGAGGCACTGACCGGCGGCGGTGGCCGCCATCTCTATTTCGCACACCCCGGCGGCATGGTGCACAACCGCGTCGGTATCGAGCCCGGTATCGATCTGCGCGGCGACGGCGGCTACATCGTGGCACCGCCCTCGGTCCATCCGTCGGGGACGCGCTATGCCTGGGTCGCGACGCGCTCGCCGCGCGACGTGCCGTTGGCGCCTTTGCCGTCGTGGTTGCTCGAGCGGCTCAGGACGCGGCCGGGCTTGGGTCATCCTCTGGCGCACTGGCGGCAACTCGTCGCCGCGGGCGTCGACGAAGGGGAGCGCAACAACAGCCTCGCGTCGCTCGCCGGACACCTGTTGTGGCGCGGAGTGGATGCCGTGGTGGCGCTCGAGCTGCTGCTGTGCTGGAACGCGTGCCGCTGCCGCCCGCCGCTCGCCGACGACGAGGTGGCGCGCGTAGTCGACAGCATTGCGCGGCTGCACGGGCGGTAGCGCGAGGGGGGCGTAGGTCCCACCGACCGCTTTCCGCACCGCCGGGCTCCACGAGGTGGCACTGCCTCGTCGGCGTCAGCGCAGCGTGAGCGGCAGCGACCGCAACCGCTGTCCCGTGGCAGCGAACACGGCGTTGGCAACGGCCGGCGCGATCACCGGCACGGCGGGCTCGCCGACGCCGCCCGGGTGCTCGGCGCTCTCGATGATGTGCGTCTCGAGCTCCGGCATCTCGGCGAGAGTCAGGATCGGGTAGTCGGCGAAGTTGCTCTGGGTGACGCGGCCGCGCTCGACCCGAATCTCCTCTTTGAGCGCCGCGGACAGTCCGAGCGCGATGCCGCCCTCGACCTGCGCGCGAATGCCGTCCGGATTGACCGGTTGGCCGCAATCGATGGCGCATGCCACGCGGTGCACGCGGATGCCGCGATCTGGGCCGACGGATACCTCCGCCACCTGCGCCACGCATGTGCCGAACGATTCGTAGACTGCGATGCCGCGGTGGCGGCCGGCCTGGAGCGGCCCACCCCAGCCGCTCGCCTCTGCCACGCGGGTCAGCACTCGGCTGCGCCGCGGGTCGTCGGTGAGTGCCAGCCGATAGTCGAGCGGGTCGCGGCCGGCATGGGCCGCTAGCTCATCGACGAACGATTCGATCACGAACGCGTTCTGCACCGCGCCGACACCGCGCCAGAAGGCGATCGGCAGCACCGAGGGGCGCTCGACGTGCTCCTCGTGAAGGTGCGGTATCGCGTACGGTACCGAGCCCTGCTCGAGCGAGGAGGACGGGCCCGCGAGCCGCTGCCACCAGACGAGCGGCGAGCCGTCGCGGTCGAGCCCCGCGCGCAGCAGCGCGCAGTGGGCCGGCCGATAACGATCGTGTCGCAGGTCGTCGGCGCGCGTCCATACGACTTGCACCGGACGGCGGAGGTGCATCGAGAGACGGACCGCCTCTTCCACGAAATCGGTCTCGAGCCGTCGGCCGAAACCGCCGCCGAGGAACGTTGTGTGCACGGCGATCGCGCGCTTCGGCAGCCCGGTCAACGCGGCCGCCGCGGCTTGGGTCTCGGTCTGGTCCTGCGTGCCGACCCAGAGGTCGCAGCCGTTCCCGCGCACGTCGGCGATGCACGCCGGCGGCTCCATCACGCAGTGCGCAAGGTACGGCGTGCGGTATTGCGCGCTCACGACCGTGGAGCTCTGCCGCAACGCACGCGCGGGCTGCCCGCGCCTGCGCACCGCGGTGCCCGTCGACTGCAGCGCCGCCTCGAGCTCGCGGTAGATCGTGGTGGTATCGAGCTCGGCGTTCGGCCCGTCGTCCCAGTCCACTTTCACGCGCTCTCGGCCTTTGGTTGCGGACCAGAAGTCCTCGGCCACGATCGCGACGCCGCGTTCGAGCCCGACGACGTCGCGAACGCCGGGCACGGCGAGCGCCCCGGCCGCGTCGAAGCTCACGGTGCGGCCACCGACGGTCGGGCAGCGCTCGATCAGCGCCACGAGCATGCCGGGCCGCGTCACGTCGATCGAGTACTCGGTGACACCTGCGACCATGTCCGGCACGTCGAGCCGCGGAGTGGATTTGCCAATGAGACGGAACTCGCGCGCGGACTTGAGCTTGAGCCGGCTCGGCGGCGGCAGGCGCTTCGCCGCCGCCGCGAGCTCTGCGTAGGCAAGTCGGCGACCGCTCGGCCGGTGCACGACGGCCCCGTGCTCGGCGCGGCACTGGCCGCGTTTCGCGCCCCAGCTCTGTGTCGCAGCCTCGATCAGCCGCGCGCGGGCGCTCGCGCCCACGCGGCGCAGCCGCTCCCATTCGCCGCGGATCGACGTCGATCCTCCCGTGGCCTGTGTGCCGAACAACGGGTTCGCGTAGCGTTCGTGCGCCGGTGCGAACACGGTTCGGACTTGCGACAGGTCGACCTCGAGCTCTTCGGCGACGAGCATCGCGAGCGACGTGGCTACGCCCTGGCCCATCTCGGAGTGGTTGATCGTGACGACCACGGTGTTGTCGGGGCGAATGCCGATCCATTCGTCGAGCGCGACGGCGTCTTCCGCCGCGGAAGCGACCTTGCCGCGAGCTGCGGTAGCCGGCGCGTGGCGCGGGCCGTCCGCGGCGGTCCGAATCGCGCGCCGCACGCGTTGATAGGTTCCGCAACGGCACAGCACGCCGGAGAGCGCGGCGTCGATCTCGCGATCCGTCGGGCTCGGGTTCTTCTGCAGCAGCGCGGCTGCCGTCATGATCTGGCCCGGCTGGCAATAGCCGCACTGCGGAACCTGGTGCTCGATCCAGGCGTCGAGCAATGCGGGCCGCGGGGAGAGCGCCGCAAGCCCTTCGATCGTCGTCACTTGGCACCCGGCGACCTTGCGCAGCGGCACCATGCACGCGTGGTTCGGCACGCCGTCGACGAGCACGGTGCAGATGCCGCAAAGGCCGACGCCGCAGCCGTACTTCGTCCCCTTGAGCGTGAGCGCGTCGCGCAGCGCCCACAACAGCGGCATCTCCGGATCCGCTTCGAGGCTGCGCTGCGTTCCGTTGACTACGAGCGAAATTCGCGGGCTCACCTGTCTCCTGCCTTTGGCGGTTTGCCGAGCTTCTTGAGAGCCTCGCGCAGAAACGCGGGGAGGTCGCCTGGTTGCCGCGACGTCACGAGGTTGCCGTCCACCACGACCTCCGCGTCGCTGTACCGTGCGCCGGCCTTCCGGAGCTCCGCGGCCACGCTGCGATAGCACGTCGCCGAGCGGCCGTGCAGCGCGCCGGCGCTCACGAGGAGCTGCGGGCCGTGACAGATTGCGAACACCGGTTTCCCCGCGGCGAAGAAGTCCCGCACGACCCCGAGCACGTCCGGCGAGTGCCGCAGCGATTCGGGTGCCCGTCCGCCCGGTATCAGTAGGCCATCGTAGTCGGCGGCGCGCACCTCGCCGATCTCGCGATTCGCCACGGTCCTGTATCCGTGCTTGCCCACGAGCGGGCCGAGCTGCACCGACGCGATGTCGACGGACATTCCTTCCTCGACGAAGCGGCGGTAGGGGACGCTGAGCTCCGAGTCTTCGAATCCGTCCGCAGTGACGATCAAGATATTCATGAGCGTCCCACGATCCTGGCCGGAACAGGCGCTCCGCGTTCCCGCGGGGCGCATTCGTCCGGCGCTACCGGGTCATGAATGATCGATAGGCAGGAGCGCATCCGACGCGGCGGCCCGTTGCGGTTCCCGTTTGTGCAGTGCGCCGCCCGCTACGCGGTCTTACGATTTCTTGGGCCGCTGCGACGGAGGCCGCGCCGGCAGGTCCCTCGTAAATGAAGGCTCCAGTACCTCGGGCGGTCCGTCGGTCGAATAGCGAGAATCGTCGAGAACCTCCGCACGGACGAGATTCGTCCGCGTCCAAGGCGCGCCGACGATGCGGGTCCCGGCCGGAAAGCGCGCGGCCACACCGAACCGCTTCTGCGCCTGCGCGCGAGCACTTTCCTCGTCGGGCGCACGGACGACGACGACGGCGCGGTGCGAGCTCCCGAGCCAGAACGGATCGTCTGTCGACAGCGGGGTCAGCTTCCAGATCAACATAGAATGCGCCATGAGCGGGCCCTCCCGAATTCTGGCTCATGTTGAGCTGCGGACCCGCGCGTCGCAATCGCGGGAATCCCGTACGAAGGTCGTCGCGCCGCTGCCAGACACGCCGGCGGTCGACCGGGCAAGGGCCGCCTTCAGGCCGAGGCGCGACAGCGGATGGCGGGCCGCTGCCGATTTGCGCGTGCGGCCGCTTCAGCGCCGCCTTGTCGAGCTCGGCCTCAGCAAGCAGGCGCTTCAGCTTCTGGTTCTCCTGCTCGAGCGCTCGTAGCTTCTTCGCGTCCGAGACCTCCATGCCGCCGAACTTCGCCTTCCAGCGGTAAATGGTGTTCTCGGCGACGCCGTGGCGGCGGGCCAGATCAGGCACCGAGGTGCCGGCCTCGTGCTCCTTCAAGATCGCGATGATCTTCTCTTCTCGATACTGCTTGCGCTTCACGATGGGACCTCCTTGGGGTCAAATTACAAGGAAATCCCACATCGCGCATGGCTCGGATTACGGGGATACGGTCAAGCACCAGAAGCCGGATTCGGAGCGCATCACCGCTGAAGCGGATCAGGCGTTCGCCGGTCTGGTGGCGCGGCGGTCGTTGAATCTCAGTCGGTACGCGCTGGGGCTCAACCCGACGATCTTCCGAAACCGGGTACGGAACGTGACGCAAGAGTCGAACCCGCAGCGTAGGGCCACGTCTTCGATCGGACGACGAGTCGTCTCAAGGAGCTCCTGAGCGTGGCGCACCCGCGCCGTCAGCAGCCACTGCAGTGGGGTGGTGCCCGTTTGTTCCCTGAAGCGCCGCGCGAAGGTGCGTGAGCTCATGTGCGCGCGTTGGGCGAGCGACTCCACATCCATGGCCGTGCTCAGGTGGGTGCCCATCCATTCGAGCACCGGGGCCAGGCTGTCTCTTGCCTGGGGCGCTTCGTGCCGGATGAATTGCGCCTGCCCGCCGTCCCGGTTGAGGGGTGCGACCGCCAGTCGCGCAGCGTGTGCGGCGACGGCCTGACCGTAGTCCCGACGTACGAGGTGCAGGCACATGTCGAGTCCGGCCGACGCGCCGGCCGATGTGACGATTCGCCCGTCATCCACAAACAACACGTCGGGTGCCACGTCGATCGCGGGATACCTGCGCGCAAGGGCGTCGGTGCCGAGCCAGTGAGTGGTAGCCCGACGTCCGTCGAGCAGGCCCGCCGCAGCGAGGACGAATGCGCCGCTGCAGATCGATGCGATCCGCGCACCGCGTTCCCAGGCCGCCCGCAACGTGCCGATGACGGCTTGCGGAATGGGGCGATCCGGGTTTGTGATACCGGGAACCAGGACAGTATCGGCGTTTCGGGCCGCGCTCAACCCGAACTGCGTCCGCAGCTCGAACGCACCACTCCGCGCGCAGCAGTGCTCCGCGCACACTCGCACACGGTAATAGTCTTGCCGCGCGCTGACGCCGAAACGCCCGAAAACGTCGCACGGAATCCCGACATCCAGTGGAACGAATTCATCCAGGACGACGATGGCGACGTTATGCATGGCGGGTCGTGGCGCTGCTCCGCCCGTAGTGTAGCTCGGGGCGCTTTGGCGAAAACGCCTATTCACGATCGGTTCCAGCCACCATCGTCGGAAGAGATCCGGAGCGGAACCGTTCGTTCCGCGATGGACGAAGGAAGGCCGGAAATGATTGATCGTTGTCCTTTCCGCCGCTCACCGGGAACTCGGCGGACGGTCAGCATGCGTCTCACCGTTCTTCTCGAGGCACATGACCATGACATCAAGCATCGACTCTTCAAGCGACGCCGGTTCACCGACTGTCGGCATGCTGCTCTATCCGCATTTCACGCTGCTCGATCTCGCCGGGCCGCAGTCGGCGCTCGGTTTCCACAGCAACACGCTCCTGTTCTGGAAGGATCTGGAGCCCGTGCCTACCGACAGCGGCATCTCGCTGAACCCGACGCACACGTTCGCCGACGCGCCCGCGGCATTGGACGTTCTTTTCGTGCCGGGCGGCGTTGGGACCCATTCCGCGATGGAGGATGCCGAGGTCGTTGGCTTCCTTCGACGCATGGGCCCGCGGTCTCGCTACATCACGTCCGTTTGCTCCGGTTCATTGCTGCTCGGCATGGCGGGATTGCTCGACGGCTATCGCGCGGCGACACACTGGTCCGCGTACGAAACGCTCGAGGCGCTGGGAGTGACGCCCGGCCGGGAGCGCGTCGTCGTGGATCGCAATCGCTTCACGGGCGGCGGTGTCACCGCCGGCATCGACTTCGGGTTGACGCTGCTCGCGGAGCTGCGCGGCGAGGGCGTAGCCAGGGTCACGCAGTTGCTGATGGAGTACGACCCGCAACCGCCGTTCGCTGCCGGGCACCCGCGCGTCGCGGGTGAAGCGCTCACCAAGGCGGCGCTTGCCACGATGGGCGAGGGCTTCTTCCGTCGCGGCCTCGAGATCGCGAAACGTCGCGCAGCGCCGTCGTCCGCCGCCTGAAGGAGAGAGTCCAGTGAAATTCGCGAAACAGATGGGACTGGTGGCCGTCGTGCTTGCGACTGCGGGCACCTCGCTCGGTGCACAGTAGCACCGGCGACTGAATCCCATCCACTACACCCCCTCGGGCGGGGTCGTCGTCCCGGACTACAGCAAGTGGGTATTCATTGGCTCGGGTCTCGGCATGGCGTATCGCGACCAGCCTACGGCGAATCCCCCGTTCACGAACGTGTTCGCCGAGCCCGGCGCCTACGACGCATACATGAAGAATGGGTGTGGCCGGATCGAACGATCCTGATCGCCGAACGCCGGGCGTCCGCGACCAATCTGTCGATCGACAAGACGGGTTTCGCACAGACAGGGCCCGTTCTCGGCTCGCCGGAGCTCGAGATCAAGGATGCGTCGAAGGGCGGCTGGCTGTTCTACGAGGTCGCGCAGGGCGAGGGCACCGCCATGTCGCTGCCGAAATCGAAGGCCTGCTATTCCTGCCACGCCGAGCACGCCGCGGTGGACAGCACATTCGTGCAGTTCTATCCGACGCTGGTCGATGCGGCCAAACGCAACGGCACGTACAGGGAGTAGTTTCGCCGAGGCGGCTTTTGGACCGTGTGTCGCCCTCATTCTTTCCGGTCGCTCTGGTGGCGCGATGGCCACGTCCTCCCCTCTCGGGCGTGGCCTCGCCGACCGTCTATACGCGCCTTCTGTCTCCAGGACTACGCGCCAGCAATCGATCTTTGCCACCATCCGGGTGATTTGGTTGCGGATGGGGTGGCTGGACGGAAGCACGTGGTATCTCGATGGCACCAACAACAATCACTACGAATGGCTTCCGTCAGATCACCGCGCGTCGCGGTCCGCGGCCCGTATCGGCTCCGCGGCCGATGCTGCGGCGTTCCGCCAGGGCTCCGTCGCCTGCTTTCGGTCGACGAGGTTGAGCACCACGAGCCCCACGAGGATGCCAGCTGGAACGTCCACGAGGTAGTGCGCCTTCAGGTACACGACGGCCGCGCACATCAGCGCCGTGACGGCGAGCATGAACGGGAACAGCCGCGGCGCCACGCGCCGCGCCTGGATCGTCAGCAGCAACGCGACCGCGATGTGCGACGACGGGAACGCGCCGGCCGGCACCTCGCCGCGCGACGTCACCATGTAGAGCAGGTGGTTGAAGACGTAACCGCCGTAGAGCGCGGGGCCCGCGTTCGGCGGGAACCAGTACAACGGCCCGATCACGGGGAACAGCCAGAACAGCGTGTAGCAGCAGCAGAAGCACGTTGTCGTGGCGAAGATCGCACGCTCGGACGCCGCATAGCCGCGCGTGAAGAGCGCGGTGAACAGCACCGCCGGCACGAACAGGTAGTACGTGAAGTAGGCGAGACACAGGAGCTCCGAGAGCCACGGCCACGGCGCATGCTGCGCGAACGCGAGCGACGGCTGCCCTCCCCAGAGCGCCTGCTCCGCGCGGACCAGCCAGGGGTCGAAGGGCCGCTCGTACAGCGCGGGCCAGAGCGTCGCGGTCTGTCGATACAAGGGCGTGAATATCAGCGGCGCGTAGCCGAGCCGCAGCACGGCGAGCGCGCGGCTCGTCGTGCGCCGGGAAACGGCGCAGACCAGCGCGAGACCGGCCAGCAACCCGAGGTCGAGCGCGAGCTGTGACGCGCAGCCGGGCACGCCGCGCGTCGCGCCGAAGGCGAGCACGACGGTCGCGAGCGCGAGATAGCCGCCGAGGACGGCGTCGAGCGGCCGCAGCGCGCCGAGCGGTTCGCGCAGGCCGAAAGGCCAGCGTGCCGGGTCAGAGCCAGCCATGGTTTCGATACCAGCTCGCGGTCGCCGCCAACGCGTCGGGCAGCGGTGTCGACGCCCGCCAGCCGAAGTCTCGTGCCGCCTTGTCGGCGCTGCACACCCAGGCCGGCGCCAGCATCTCGAGCACCTTCTGCGAGCTGAAGATGTGGGCCTGGTGCCGCGCGCGCGCGAGCACGTCGGCGCCCCAGCCCGCCGCGACGGCCGCGAGATCGGGGATACGTACGACCCGGCCTCGCGTGCCGAGCGCCGCGGCGATCAGCCGGCCGAGCTCGACCCAGCGCACGACTTCGGGTCCGGCGAGGAAATAGATCTCGCCGGCGCTCGCCGGCGCCGCGGCCGCGCGAACCAGCGCGTCGGCGAGATCCGCGGCGTAGACCAGCGAGTAATGGCGGTCGGCGAACCCGACGACGGGCAGCCAGCCCCGGCGCGCGATGCGGAAATACTCGAGCACGTCCCGGTCGCGCGGTCCGAAGACGATCGACGGGCGCACGATCGTCCACACGAGGCCGGCCGTCGACCGAACGGCGTCTTCGGCGGCGAGCTTGCTCCTGCCGTACCAGGTGAGCGGCTGCGGCGTCATCTGCTCGGTGCGCGGCGTCGCGCCGCCCACGCTCGGGCCGGCCGCGGCGAGGCTCGACACGTATAAGAATCGGGATGGACGCGGCGCCGCCGCTGCGCAGGCCGCCGCCAGGTTGCGCGTTCCGTCGGCATTGACCCTGAACAAGTCCGTCTCGCGCAGGCCCTTGAGCGCGCCGGCGAGATGGAACACCACGTCGCAGCCCGCGACCGCGGCTGGCAGCCCCCCGGGCTCCGTGACGTCCGCGCGCACGACGTCCACGTCGAGGCCCGCGAGATTGGCGAGGCTGCTCGACGGGCGCGCGAGCACGCGCACGCGGTGCCCTTCCTCGAGCAGGCGCGCGCACAGGTGCGAACCCACGAACCCGTGCCCCCCCGTCACCAGCGCCAGCATGCTTCAGCGCGCCCCGACCGCCATCGCTACAGCGCGCGGTCGTAGACCCGGTAGACTTTCGTGCGCTCCGCGTCGATGTGTGTAAGGGGCCGCAACATGGCTTCGTTGTCCTCGAGGATCCACCCGAGCTCGGCACGTCGGTAGCCGAGCGGCATCCCGTTCTCGATGGTGCGTTGAATCAGCAGGCCGTCGAGCCCGAGCCTTCGGTACTTCGGCAGGACGCCGAGCGCGAGCACTCGCAGCCGCTCGCAGCCCTTCACTTTGATCCGCCACAGGATCTTGAGCAGACCGAGAGGGAACAGCCGCCCACCCGCGAGCTTCAGCGCCTCGTTGGCGTCCGGCACGGCAATCAGGATGGCCGCCGGCTCGCCGTCGACCTCGCCCACGAACGCGAGCCGCGGGTCGATCAGCGGCTTCAGCTCCTTCGCGAGCGCGGCGAGCTCGCGGTCGGTCCACGGCACGAAGCCCCAGTTGTTGGCCCACGCCTCGTTGTAGCAGCGGCGCACGAAGGCAAGCTCCTCGTGCCAGCGCGCGAGATTCACGGGCCGGACAGTGACCCTGCCCCGTGCGAGCACCCTGTTCGCCAGCCGCTCGAGCTGTCCTTTGCAAGCCTCCGCCTTGATCTCGAATGCGTACACGTCTTTGACCTTGCGTAGGCCGAAGCCCTCGAGCTGCCCGGCGTAATACGGCGGATTGTAGGGCATGAGAATCGCAGGGTCGTCGTCGAACCCTTCGACGAGCAGCCCGAGCACGTCGTTGGTCGTGAAGTTCGTCGGGCCGCGCAGGACCGAGCAGTCGCGCGCCTTGAGCCAGTCTGCGGCCGCATCGAGCAGCGCGCGCGAGGCCGCTGCGTCGTCCCGGCACTCGTAGAGGCCGAAAAACCCGACGTGCCGCTCGGCGGGATGAAACTCGCCGAAGCGGCGGTTCCGAAGCGCGGTGATCGTTCCGACCACGGTTGCGCCGCGCCGCGCGAGAAACGGCTGGATCTCCGCATACTCGTAAACGGGATTCTTGCGCGGGCTCAGGAAGTCCCTGCGCTCCGTCAGGAGCGGGGGCACCCAATGCGGGTACGCGCGGTAGAGATCGAACGGAAACCGGATGTACTGCCCGATCTGCCCCGGTGTGTGAACCGGCTCGACAATGAGCTCCGCCGCCACGGTGCTTACTGAGGGATCAGGCCGAACTTTCGTCCCGCCAGCGCGAACTTGTCGAGCGCGCGGGCGAGCTGGTCCCGAGTGTGACCGGCCGTGATCGAGATGCGCAGCAACGCGCGGCGCGGCGGCACCGCCGGCGGCACCACCGGGTTGACGAAGATGCCCTCGTCGTGCAGCCAGCGCCACATCTGGAAGCAACGCTGCGGCTCGCCCACGATGATCGGGATGATCGGCGTCTCCGACGGGCCGGTGTCGAAGCCGAGCGCGTCGAGACCCTGCTTCATGAAGCGTCCGTTCTCCCACAGGCGCTCGATGCGCTCGGGCTCGTCGCGCATCACGTCGAGCGCGGCCAGCGCGGCACCGACGCTCGCGGGCGGCGTCGACGCCGAAAAGATGAACGGCCGGGAGTGGTGCTTCAGGTAGTTGATGACCCGCTCGGAAGACGCGATGAAGCCACCGATCGCGGCCAGCGACTTCGAGAAGGTGCCCATGATCAGGTCGACCTGCTCGGTGAGGCCGAAATGCGCGGCCGTCCCGGCTCCGCCGGGGCCGAGCACGCCGATGGAGTGGGCGTCGTCGAGCATCACCTGCGCGCCGTATTTTTTCGCGAGCCGCGTGATCTCCGGAAGCGCGCAGATGTCGCCCTCCATCGAGAACACGCCGTCGGAGACGATCAGCTTGCCGGTAGCGGCCGGAAGCTGCGCGAGGTGCCGCTCGAGATCCTGCATGTCGTTGTGGTTGTACCGAATCAACGTGCCCGCAGAGAGCAGGGCCCCATCGACGATGCACGCGTGGTTCAGCTTGTCGGACAGCACGTATTCGCCGCGGTGCACGAGGCAGGACAGGGTGCCGAAGTTGGCTTGATAGCCCGTCGTGAAGACGAGCGCCGCCGGTTTGCCGACCAGCTCCGCGAGGCGCTGTTCCAGCTCGAGGTGGATCGGCAGCGTTCCGTTCAGGAACCGCGAGCCGGCACAGCCGGTCCCGAAATGGCGAATCGCCTCGATCGCGCGCGCCTTGACCTTCGGATGGGTGGTCAGATCGAGGTACGAATTCGAGCCGAGCATCAGCATCTTGCGGCCGTCGACGACGACCTCGGTGTCCTGGCCGCTCTCGACGAGCCGGAAGTACGGGTAGATGCCCGCGGCCTTGGTTTCGTCCGCCAGCGTGTACCGCTGGCACTTGTCGAAGATGCTGGCGCTTGTGGACGTTGCCGTTCTGGTCGGCGGGGAGGGTTCGGCGTCGGACAGGGATGCGGCGTCCATCGACTAGTTGCACCAGGCGGCTGCCAAGGTAACACGCATATTACATGGGCCGGCACGTCAAACTAAGGGGAACCCGGGCGCCGCGCGGCCCGGGGAGCCGCTAGAGGGGGGCACCCGCTGCACATAGGCGCTCTTGACACGTGGAGCCGGCGCGATCCGGAATCGAAGGCCCGGCGCTGATCGAGCGGATCCTTGCCCATGTGAGGCGGCGGGGCGAGGAAAGTCTGCCGTTGTGAGGCTCTGGGGCAATCTCGCGCCTCAGGCGTTCTCCGATACCCCGCGGCGTGGCCCTTCGATCTCGAGCAGCCGGCGCTTGCGCGGCAGTCCCCAGCGGTAGCCGCCGATCTCGCCCGTGCCGCGCAGCACGCGGTGGCACGGAATCAGGACCCCGATCCGATTGCGCGCGCACGCGCTCGCGGCGGCGCGCACGGCCTTCGGTGCGCCGATACCGCGTGCCACGTCGGTGTACGACGCGACAGTGCCGTACGGAATCGTGCGCAGGAACTCCCAGACGCGCTTCTGAAATGCCGTGCCGCGGATGTCGAGCGGCAAGTCCGCGGTCGTGGGCTTGCCCGAGAGATGCGCGTTCAGCGCGCGCATCCACGCGCCGAACTCCGGTCCCGCGCCGGCCGTCGACGCCGTGATCTCGGCGTTCGGAAACTCCCCCGTGAGCTGCTCCAGCAGCTCGCCCTGCGAATCCCCGAACTGCAGGTAGCAGATGCCGCGGTCCGTGGCGCCGATCAGCACGTGGCCCAGCGTTGTGGTGCCGAACGCGAAGGAGATCGCCTCGTTCGCGCCGCCGCGGCGGTAGCTGCGCGGTGTCATGCCGAGGTGCACGTCGAGGCGGCCGTAGACGGTGCTGCTCGACTCGAAGCCGGCATCGTAGATCGCTTCCGTCACGGCCGCGCCCGCGCGCAATCGGCGCTTCAACTCGAGCACGCGTGCCTGCTCCACGTACTCACGTGGCGTGATGCCGAGCGACGACTTGAACAGGCGATGCAGCTGGAAAGTGCTCACGCCCGCGCGGCGGGCGAGGGCCTTCAGGTCGTGGCGCCCGGTCGGATCCGCATCCACGTGGCGGCACACGTCGAGCAGCGCGGCGACGGACGCGGAGCGGTCGCGGGTCGTGATGTGGCGTCTGGTCATGGCGGTGGCCCGGTCGGTGTGACGGCAAGCATGTGCGACCCCGCCCGTCCATGCTATCGGAATCTTGCGTGCGCGCGCGCAAGAAACCGATAGAGCGGGTCACGCGCGGCGGCTAGGGTGCCCGCACCTCAGGAACACCGAGGACGGAACCATGGTCGCGCTCGCTCGCAAGGTCGCCATCGTCACGGGCGCCAGCTCCGGGATTGGCCGCGCCGTGGCGCGGTTGTTCGCGCGCGAGGGCGCGCGCCTCGTGCTGGCCGCGCGCCGCCGCAGCGAGCTCGAGGCGCTTGCGGCCGAGATCGCGGCCGACGGTGGGGAAGCTCTGGCCATGCCCGGCGATGTGCGCAACGAAGCGTTCGCTGCGGAGCTGGTCGCCGCGGCCAATGCGCGGTTCGGCGGTCTCGACGTGGCCTTCAACAACGCCGGCACGCTGGGCGCGATGGGGCCCACGCACGAGATCCCGGCGGAGGGGTGGGCGGAAACGCTCGCGACGAATCTCACGAGCGCGTTCTACGCGGCCAAGCATCAGGCGCCGGCCGTGCTTGCGCGGGGCGGCGGCTCGCTGATCTTCACGTCCACGTTCGTCGGCTATGCGAGCGGGATGCCGGGCATGGCCGCGTATGCGGCCAGCAAGGCCGGAGTGGTCGGCCTCGTGCGTGCGCTGGCCGTGGAGCTCGGTCCGCGCGGCGTGCGCGTGAACGCGCTGCTGCCGGGTGGCGTGGACACGCCGATGGGCCGCGCGGTGGCGCACACGCCGGAGCTTCTCTCGTTCGTCGCGGGACTGCACGCCGTGAAGCGCGTCGCGACGCCCGAGGAGATCGCGCCTTCCGTGCTGTACCTCGCCTCGGACATGTCGCGTTTCACCACCGGAAGCGCCTTTCTGGTTGACGGCGGAGTGTCGATCAACAAGACTTGATGCGACGCCGTGGGGGGCTGTCAGCAAACTGTCAGAGAGGGGCGGCAGAGTGTTGGCTTGCGTCAGCAACGGAGCTGCCCATGACGATCGAAGGTGCGTACGGCCGTGTTCCGGCCGCGGATTTCCCTGACCTGAAGTTCGAGCGTGCGCCGTACGCGCCCGATGTCCCGCCCGATCCACCCGCGTCTACGCCGTTCGAGGTCGTCGACGAGACGGGCCTGTTGCGCCTGCGTCGTTATCGTCCGCAGGCGGATGCCGGCGGCGGGCCCGCGGTGCTGTTCGTCTACTCGCTGTTCAAGCGTCCGTACGTGCTCGATCTGCTGCCGGAGCGCAGCGTGGTCCGTGCGTTGCTGGCGCAGGGGCTTACCGTGTACCTCACGGACTGGCAGGCGCCGGAGGCGGACAACTCCGAGCGCGGCCTGGATGCGTACGTGAACGGCGACCTCGCGTGTGCCGTGAACCACGTGCGCGACCGCGAAGGCGTGGAGCGGGTGGCGCTGGCCGGCAACTGCTTCGGTGCGCTGCTCGCGCTGCTGTACGCCGCCTTGCACCCGCACAACGTGGCCCGCCTCGCCACGGTGTCCGCGCCCGTCGAGTTTCAGACGCCGTTTGCGCCGACGATCGTCGAGTACGTCGTCCGGATGTTCGGCAACGTGCCGGCGTGGTGGATTCGCGCGTGGCTGAATGCCGGGGTGCCGCGTGCCGCGCAACTGTCGCGATACGTGGCCGAGGAGCTGGAGGAGCCTGCGTTGGCGCGCTCATCGGCCGGCACGCGCATGGCGCGGGCCTTGCAGCCGTGGCTCGACAGCGACGTGCCGCTCGCGGGTCAGCTGTTCCGAGAGATGATGTGCAACGCCTACTGGAGCCGGGATCTCGTGCGCAGCCGCCTGCGCATCGGTGGTCGCGTGGCGGCGCTCGAGAACATTCTCTGCCCGGTGCTGAATGTTTCGGGCGAGCACGACCGGCTGGTGCCACCGGAAGCGAGCGCGGCGCTGACGGAGCGCGTCGGCCCCGCGTTGGCCACGAACGTGGTGTTTCCCGCCACGCACCTGGGCCTGCTGCTCGGCGCCGCCGCGCACGCGGACGTGTGGCCGCGCATCGGCGCGTGGCTCAAGGGCGGCGGCGCCACCGCCGGCGACTGACGCTCGCGACGGGCTATTCCGTCGCGCCGCGCCCCGGCCCGTACCAGGCCGGCCAGCCCGTAGGCTTGGCGTCCGGCAGGTTGAACAGCACGGCCTGGATCTCCTCGATGTAGCCGTGCCGGATCGCGAAAAACTCCGCGACCAGGCGATCGTTCGATGTCGCGACGCTCTGGCTCTTCGCGCCGCTTTTCAGGCCGAAGCGTACGATCGAGAGCACCACGCCGCGCTCCTCGTCGACGACGGGGTAGCGGCGGTCCCAGATGTTGCGGCCGATGAAACGGCCCTCGTCGAACCCCTTGGCCGTGTCGTTGAACACGCCGTCGCGCATGAGGCCCGTGGTCTGCAGGCCGTTCTCGAAACGGCGTGAGTCCGGCAGCAGCCGCGCGCGGTGATAGCTCGGCGTACCGTTCGTCTGGAACGCTCTCCAGTAGCTCTCGGCCGCGCCAATCAGGTCGTAGTACGAGTCCCGCTCGGCTTCGCGGATCGAGAACTGGAAGTTGGTCGGCGGTTCTCTCAGGATCCGGTCCGGATCCCACAGGCGGTCCGCCTCGCCCTGGTTGGCCCTGATCGTTTCGATCTCGGTGATGGCGCCGTTGTGCACCTTCAGGCGCACCATGAACATCGTCTTGCTGCCGTCGGCATTGCGGATCACGGCCTGCGTGCCCGTGTCGCCACGGCGCACGTTCACGACGTCGAAACGGTACGCCGTCTCCGCCGCGCTGTCCCAGAGCGTGGCCGCGAGCGGCTTCTCGGCGCCGTTCTCGGTGATGCGGGCTTTCGCCGCCTGCGGCAGTTTCTTCGCGTCGTTGGCGATCAGCGCTGCGAAGTAGGCGTCGATGAAGCCCGTGAGACAGGCACGATCGCAACCGGCCGCGGGCTGCGCGTCCGCGACGCCCGCCGCGAGAGCGGCGAGCGTCGCGAACGTCAGTGCCCGGAGCCCGCCGCGGCGTCGCACATGCGAAGACGCAGTCATGGCGTTCCGCCTCCGTCCGTTACTTCTTGTCGGCTTCGGTCGGCTCGAGGCGCAGGATGGCCGTCGGCTGGCTGAAGATGTTGTCGGTTGCGATGTACAGGTACCCATCCGGGCCCATGCGCACGTCACGGATGCGGTACTGGCCCTGCAGCAGCGGCTCGCGATTCGTGACCACCGGGCCGTTCAGGCTGAACCGCACCAGCTGGCGATAGGCTGCCGACATTCCGCCGGCGAACGCGTTGCCTTTCCAGTTCGGGAACTTGTCGCCCGTGTAGAACGCAAGGCCGGAGATCGCGATCGACGGCACGAAGAACGCCTTCGGTTGCTCCATGCCCTCGTGGTAACGCGTTTTGTGGATCTCGGTGCCGAGCGTGTAGTTCGCGCCGTAGCCGATCACGGGCCAGCCGTAGTTCTTGCCCTTCTCGATCAGGTTCAGTTCGTCGCCGCCCTGGGGGCCGTGCTCGGTTTCCCACAGCGCGCCCGTGTCCGGGTTGATCGCGAGGCCCTGCGGGTTGCGGTGGCCGTAGCTCCAGATCTCGGGCAGGGCACCGGCCCGGCCCACGAACGGGTTGTCCTTGGGCACGCTGCCATCGTCATTCAGGCGAATGATCTTGCCCTGATGGTTGTCGAGGTGTTGCGCCGGGTGGCCTTCGAGGTTCGGGTCCATGCCGCCTTCCGGACGTGGCGGGAACAACCCCGCCATGCGGTCGCCGACCGACATGAAGAGATGCCCCTGCCTGTCGAGCGCGATGCGCGCGCCGAAGTGCCCCGGCGCGTCGTTCCAGGCCTTGGCCTCGAAGATCTCCTTGACCTCGGTCAGCTTGTCGTTCTCGAACTTGGCGCGCGACAGCGCGGTAGTGCCCTTCTTGCCGTCCGCGTCGGGCTTCGAGTAGCTGAGGTAGATGTAGTGGTTCTGCGCGAAGTTCGGGTGCACCGCGACTTCCTGCAGACCGCCCTGGCCGAGCGCGCGCACCTTCGGCACGCCGGGCACGGGATCCGGCAGCAGCTTGCCGCCGCGGACGATGCGCAGCGTGCCGCCGCGCTCGGTCACGAGCATGTCACCGTTCGGCAACCAGGCCATGCTCCAGGGGTTCTTGAGCCCCTCGACGAACGTGACGACCTTGAACTGCTCGCCCGCCGGGCCCGGGGGCTGCGCCAGTGCCGCGGCCGCCATGCCGAAGCCGGCGACGGTGCCCAAGAGCCAATGAATCGACGCACCGAAGTGCGGTGTTGCCTTCATGTCCATACCTCGAATGGTGAACCCCCGAAAATCGCCGCGGCGCAGGCCGCGCGATCGACCCCGTTCCGCCGCGTCGGGCGGAGGCCGCTATAGTAGCCGGAACGTACCTCGAACGGTGACAAGCCGCCGGCCGGCGCGCGATTGACGCCCCGGCCGGCCGTAGGCGACGCTGTCGGCAACCGCAGGGGGAATCATGACCAGTCGCAGGGCATTTCTGTGCGCGGCCGGCGGCGCCATCGTCGCGCTGGGCGCGAGCCGCGCGGACGCGCAGGCGCCGGCGCGCAAGGAGATCAGGATCGACGGCCGTCGCGTCACGGTCGTCGATGTGCACGCCCACTGCGTGTTCCCCGAGGCCGCGCGCGTGCCGGGCGTCACGATGCCGCGCATCGTGCCGCCGACGCTCGTCATGGGGCCCGAGCGCCTTGCGATCATGGACGAGCGCGGCATCGACGTGCAGGCGCTCAGCGTGAACACCTACTGGTGGTACACGGCCGGCCGTGACGCCGCGAAGCAGGTCGTCGCGATCCACGACGAGGGCATCGCCGCGTGGTGCCGGCAGCATGCGCAGCGGTTCGTCGGCTTGAGCTCGCCCGCGCTGCAGTTCCCAGACCTCGCGGCCCAGCAGCTCGAGCACGCCGTGAAGAATCTCGGCATCCGCGGCGCCTCGATCGGTGGCCACGTGGCGGGCGAGCCGCCGTCGCTGCCGAAGTACGATCCTTTCTGGGCCAAGGCCGAGGAGCTCGGCGTGCCGGTGTTCATGCACCCGAACAATGCGCTGAACATCGCGCGCGACGGTGCGCTCGACGGTCGTGGCAGCCTGCCGAACATCGTGGGCAACCCGCTCGAGACCACGGTGTTCCTGAGTCACATGATCTACGACGGCACGCTCGACCGCTTTCCGCGCCTGAAGCTCTGCGCGGCGCACGGCGGGGGCTATCTGCCGTCGTACCTCGGCCGTGCCGATGCGTCGTGCGTGGTGCGCGACGATGCGAAGTGCGCGAACGAGCGCAGGCCGAGCGAGTATTTCCGCGACCGGATCGTCGTGGACTCGATGGTGTTCTCGACCGAAGGCCTGCGCCACCTCGTGGCCGAGACCGGCGTGAGCCAGGTCGTTTACGGCTCCGACATTCCGTATCTGTGGCCCGACACGATCGACGTGATCGTGCAGGCGCCGTTCCTCAAAGCCGCCGAGAAGGAAGCGATACTCGGCGGCAATCTGCGCCGGCTGCTGAAGCTCGGCGCGTAACGGAGGCTCCGGTTTGAGTGCGTTGCGCTACGTCGTGTTCGCGGTCGTCGGCGTGGTCGTCGCGTCCGTGGTGTTCCTGATGCTGAACGCGATCGTCAGCGTGAGCCACGAGGCCGGCACCGGGCTCATCGAGCGGTGGATCATTCGCGCCACGTGCGATCAGTACGAGCTGCACGGCACCATCCGCGACAGCGCCGGCAAGCCCGTGCCGTTTGCCGTGGTCGAGATTTCGTATCTCGATCTGCAGCTCGCGACGCGCAGCGGCAACGACGGCACCTTCACGCTCAAGGCGGCCGAGCCGATGTGCGACCGGGCGCCGCCGACGTCCGTCGCGCTGCTCGTGACGGCGGATCAGTTCCGGCCGAAGCGCCAGACGCTGGCGTTCGATGCGGGCGAGGTGGAGGTGCGGCTCGACGCGCGCGAATTCCGGCCGTGACATTGCGTTATGTCGAGCCGGCCGGGCGGGTGTCGTCGTTCCCGGCCGCTGCCCGGGGTGCGGCCGTCCGCGCCCGCAAGCCGGAGCTGTCCGGCGCGGCGTTGTACCGCGAGGTGTGGACGAGTGGACCGCGCCCGGCCGTCATGGCCTGGGCTTACGCGAGGTCGCGCGCTTCCTCGTGATGTCGCGCTATCGGGACAAGGGCAAGGCGGGCGGCATCGTGTCGTTCGGCGCCATCGTCAATGAGCTGATCCCCGAGAACCTCTGATCGATCAGGGCTGCGGCGGCAGCGATGCCAGGTACGCCGCGAGGTTCAGGATGTCGTCCGCGGACAGCTTCGCCACGACCTGAGCCATGAGCGGCGCCCACGGGCCATGCCGCGTGCCTTGTTTGAAGTCCGCGAGCTGCCGCGCCACGTAGCTCGGCGAGCGGCCACGCAGGCCCGGCACGACGGCGAGGCCGTTCAGGCTCTCGCCGTGACACACGGTGCACTGCGTGGTCTTGCCGCCGCCGGTCGTGGCCAGCGTCTTGCCGCGCGCCACGGCGCCCACGGGCACGTACGCGATGAAATCGGAGTGCGGGTTGCGCAGCAGCTCCGTGTCCTCGGTGCTGCGCGGCGTCTCGATGATGCGCTTGCCGAGCGGCTCCACGCCGGCCTCGGCGCCTTCGAGCCGCAGATACATGCCGCCGCGCGGCGCGGTCTTCGGCACGGTCCTCGCTTCGACGACCTCGATCCACGGCGTCCACTTCATGGCGCCGAAATACTCGGCGGCCTGCCTGATCTCTTCGTCCGTCATCGCCGCGGCGAAGGCGACCATGCGCGGCGTGTTCGGCTTGCGCGTGTCGGCGCTCATGCGCAGCCCGTGCTTCATGTCGTAGAGCTGCTGCTCGAAGTATTCCTTCGGCAGGCCGGCGACGCCGGCGTTCTCGGGCCGGCCCTTGCCGTTCGGGTAGTGGCACAGCGAGCACGCCCAGATGCCCGCGGCTTCCCGGCCGTTGGCCACGACGGACGGCATGCTCGGATGCTCGCCCGGGAACCAGTCGGCCGGCCCGAAGCGGTTGCGGATCTGGTCCAGCGTGAAGGTTTTGCTCGCGCCCGGCAGGTGGCGCTGCGTGCCGTCGTCCATGGGCGCCGGCGGGTCCTGGCCCGGCGTGATCGCGTACGCCCAGGCGAGATCGTCGATCAGCGATTGCGCGCTCGCACCGGCGGCGCCGAGCGCTGACACCACCGCCGCGAGGAGCCAGGCGGACCGGGAGAATGCCGCGCGCCGTCGGGCACGGGGCGGAGTCGGGCTGTGCATGGTCATGCGGCGAGTATAGCCGCGCGCGTGGCCGTCGGGCAGCGGCCGGCGCCCCTCGGGCTGCGGTCGGCCGCCGTTCCAGTATGTAGAACTACGAGCTTCGTGCTCCCCGGCCGGACCGTAGTCTGCTTCGCATCTCCACTTCCGAAGTGCGCCTCGCCATGAGTGCCAAGCAGGTCATGTTCCGCTCCGCCGCGCGGGAGAAGGTGCTGCGCGGTGCGACGCAGCTCGCGGACGCCGTCCGCATCACGCTCGGCCCGAAATCGAAGTCGGTGCTGATCCAGAAGAAGTGGGGCGTGCCGTTGGTCTGCAACGACGGCGTGACGATTGCGAAGGAAATGGAGCTTGAGGACCCCGAGGAAAACCTGGGCGCCCAAATGCTGCGTCAGGCCGCGGAGAGGACGGGCGACGCCGTCGGCGACGGCACCAGCACGTCCACGATCCTCGCGCATGCGATGTTTGCCGAGGGCGCGCGCAACGTGGCGGCCGGTGCCAGCGCGATCGATCTGAAACGCGGGCTCGATCGCGGGCTCGAGACGGCCGTGAAGGGTCTCGCCGCGCAATCGCGGCCCGTCGGCAGCCGCAAGGAGAAGGCGCAGGTCGCGACGATCTCGGCGCACAACGATGCCGCCATCGGCGAGCTCGTGGCGGATGCCATGGAGAAGGTCGGCGGCGACGGCGTGATCACGGTGGAGGAGTCGAAGACCACGGAGACGGTGCTCGAGGTGGTCGAGGGCCTGCAGTTCGACCGCGGCTATCTCTCGCCGTACTTCATCACGGACCCGGCCACGATGGAGGCCGTGCTGGAAGATGCATACGTGCTGATCTGCGATCGCAAGCTCGGCGTGCTGAAGGACATCATCCCGGTGCTCGAGCAGGTGGCGAAGTCGGGGCGGCCGATCCTGTTCATCGCCGAGGACGTGGAGGGCGAGGCGCTCGCGACGCTGATCGTGAACCAGATCCGTGGCGTGCTGAAGAACGCCGCCGTGAAGGCGCCGGGCTTCGGCGATCGGCGCAAGGCCATGCTCGAGGACATCGCCACGCTGACCGGCGCGCAGCTCGTGTCCGAGGACCTCGGATTCAAGCTCGAGCAGGTGGAGCTGCGGCAGCTCGGTCGCGCGAAGCGCGTGGTCGTCGACAAGGACGACACCACGATCATCGGCGGCGGTGGCGGCAAGGCCGCGATCCAGGGCCGCATCCAGATGATCCGCCGCGAGATCGAGAAGACCACGAGCGACTACGACCGCGAGAAGCTCGAGGAGCGGCTCGCCAAGCTGTCGGGTGGAGTGGCCGTGATCCGCGTGGGCGCGCCGACCGAGTCGGAGATGAAAACGAAGAAGGATGCGCTCGACGATGCCATCAGCTCCACGAAGGCCGCGGTGGCGGAGGGCATCGTCGCGGGCGGCGGCCTCGCGCTGCTGCGCTGCTGCCCGGCGCTGACTGCGCTCGAGCAGGAGACGACCGGTGACGAGCGCACGGGCGTGCAGATCCTGCGGCGTGCGCTGGAAGCGCCGGCGCGCCAGATCGCCGAGAACTCCTCGACCGACGGCGGCGTGGTCGTCGACCGCATGCTGAGCGGTACGGGCGCGATCGGGTTCGATGCCGCGCGAAAACAGTACGTGGACCTCTACGAAGCCGGTATCATCGATCCGGCCAAGGTCGTGCGCCTGGCGCTCGAGAACGCGGTGTCCGTGGCGAGCGTGCTGCTGCTGACCGAGGCCACGATGACCGAGAAACCGGAGAAGCGCGAGGAACGCCTGCCGGCCGAAGCGCCGATGTGAGGGGCGGGTCCCGCGCCAGCGGAGTCTGCGTTGGCAGCGTCGGCCCTTCAGTTCACCGAGATCTCACGCGAGATCTGGGAAACCAAGTACCGTGACGCCGCGGAGGCGTCGATCGACGCCACGTGGCGCCGCGTGGCCGCGGCCGCGGCGCGCGTCGAGGGCGCCCACGCGGCCGCCGTCGAGATCGCATTCCGCGAGATCCTCAGCGATTTCCGCTTCCTTCCTGGCGGCAGGATTCTGGCCGGCGCCGGCACGGCGGCCACGCGCACGCTCGCGAACTGCTTCGTCATGGGGCCGATCGAGGACTCGATCGACGGCATCTTCGAGCGGCTCAAGGAGAGCGCGCTGACGATGCAGTGGGGTGGGGGCATCGGCTGCGACTTCTCGACGCTGCGGCCGAGCGGTGCGGCCGCGGTCACCTCCGGCAGCGTCGCGTCGGGGCCCGTGTCGTTCATGCGGATCTGGGACGCCATGTGCGGCACGTTGCTGTCCACGGGCGCGCGGCGCGGCGCCATGATGGCGACGTTGCGCTGCGACCATCCGGACATCGAGGCGTTCGTCACGGCCAAACGCGAGGCGACGCAGCTGCGCAATTTCAATCTGTCGGTGCAGGTCACGGACGCGTTCATGCAGGCGCTCGCGGCCGGCGCGGACTGGCCGTTGTGTTTTCCGCGCGAGCACGGGGATGCCGCCGGCGAGACGCTGCAGGTCCACTGGCCGGGGTGCGACGGTCCGGTGGCGTGCCGCGTGTGGCGGCGCCTGCCGGCGCGCGAGCTGTGGCGGCAGATCGTGGATTCGGCCTACGACTTCGCCGAGCCCGGCGTGCTGTTCGTCGACCGCATCAATCGTACGAACAACCTTTGGTATCGCGAGCACATCACGTGCACGAATCCGTGCGGCGAGGTGCCGCTGCCGCCGCACGGGGCGTGCACGCTCGGCTCGGTGAATCTGACGGCGTTCGTGCGCTCGCCGTACGGCGAGCGCGCCGAGCTCGACGTCGCTGCGCTGGAGCGCACCGTCACGACGGCCGTGCGTTTCCTCGACGACGTTGTGGAGCTCTCGAGGTACCCGCTGCCGGAGCAGCTCGCGCAGGCGCAGGCCACGCGCCGCGTGGGTCTCGGAGTCACGGGCCTCGCGGACGCGCTCTGCATGCTCGGGCTTCGCTACGACAGCGACGCGGGGCGGGCGATGGCCGCGCAGGCACTCGAGCGCATCCGCGACGCGGCGTACCGCGCGTCGATCGCGCTGGCCGCGGAGAAGGGCGCGTTCCCGGCGTTCCGGCGCGATGCGTATCTCGCGGGCGAGTTCGTGGCGCGCCTGCCCGCCGATGTTCGCGATGCGCTTGCGCGCTCGGGCATCCGCAACAGCCACCTGCTGGCGGTTGCGCCCACGGGTACGATCAGCCTGCTCGCGAACAACGTGTCGAGCGGCGTGGAGCCGATCTTCGCGGTCGACAGCGAGCGCCGGGTGCTGCTGCCGACCGGCGAGCGGCGCACGTACCGGGTGGAGGACTTCGCCGCCGCGCTGTGGCGGCGCGAGCAGCGCGGGGCGCTGCCGGCGACGTTCGTGACGGCCGCCGAGCTCCCGCCCGATGCGCATCTCGCGATGCTGGCCGCGCTGCAGCCGTTCGTCGACAACGCGATCTCGAAGACGATCAACGTGGCGGAGAGCCTGCCCCGCGATGCGGTGTCGCAGGTGTTCGAGAAGAGCTACCGCCTGGGGCTCAAGGGCTGCACGGTGTTCCGCCCGAACCCGATCACGGGCTCGGTGCTGACGGCGGCGCCGCAGACGTCGGCCGTGCACTGCTGCACGCCGGATCGGGAAGCGGACTAGCTAGTAGTCGTCGCGATCGTCGTCTTCGTCGTCCTCGTCTTCGTCCCAGTCGTCTTCGTCGTCTTCGTCCTCGTCGCGCCAGTCCTCGTCGCGATCCTCTTCTTCTTCTTCTTCTTCGTCTTCTTCTTCGTCCTCGCGGAGCCAGTCCTCCGGCTCACCTGCGCGCTCGAGGTCCATCTCGAACCATTCGGCGGACTCGATTTCCTCGGTCTCGCCGTCGGAGTGCTGGATCTCGATGATGTCGTCGTTCTCTTCGACGGCGACGACCTTGAAGATTTCGTCTCTCTCCAGGTCGCGGTACCAGCGACCGGCTACGGGGTTCAGTTCGCGACTCATGCTCTCTGGCTCGTTCTGAATGACTGGATTATCGCTCGCAATGCGGCGAAAACGTAGCAGAATTGATCGACCAGAACTACCGACGCTCAGCCGGACTTTTTCTTCAGGCCGTCGTCGACGACGACGTTCTCGGGCGTCAGCGTAAGACCCGCGGCCTTGGCCTGTTGCTCGAGCAGGATCGCGAAGTCGCAGTCCGTGTGACCGGCCGCGACGGCGGCGTCGACGAGGTCGCGCGTGACCTGCGTGACCGGCAGCTTCACGCCGAGCTGTTTGGCCGCTTTGAGGCCGAGGTCGAGATCCTTGCGCAACAGCACCGGCGTGAACGTCGGCGTCCAGTCGAGATTCACGAGCGCCGGGGTCTTGTAGCGCGAGAACATCGAGCCCATGACGCTGTTGTTGATGAACTCGAGGAACGCACTGCGCGGCACGCCGCCTTTCTCGGCCAGCACGGTGATCTCGGCCAGCGACTGCGCGACGACGCCGAGCAGCAGGTTGTGGCAGATCTTGACCATGCGCGCGAGCTCGCCCTCGCCGACGTAGGTGACGCCGGTGCCGAGTGCCTCGAGATACGGTTTCGCGAGATCGAACGCCGTTCGTGGACCCGATGCGACGATCGTGAGCCTGCCTGCCGTCACGACCTTGGCGTTGCCGCTGACGGGCGCCGCCAGCATCTGCGTGCCGAGTTTCGCCGCCGCGGCGCGCACTTCGGCGGACGCTTCCTCCGAGACGCTCGAGCAGTCGATCAGCAGCTTCGGCCCCGAGTCGTTGTCGAGCACGCCGTCGGCCCCGAGGCACACCGCGCGCAGGTCGTCGGAGGCGGAGACCGTGGTGAAGACGATGTCGAGCCCGCGCATGGCGCGCGGGGAGTCGACGATCGTGGCGCCGAGCGCGGCCAGCGGCTCGACCTTGCTGCGCGTGCGGTTGTACACCGTCACGACGTGGCCGGCCGCGAGCAGGCGCTTCGCCATCGCGAAGCCCATTCGCCCGCCGGCACCGATCCAGCCGAGCGAAGGGCGCGCCATGCTCAGATTTCGACGGACCAGTTGCTCGTTTCGATCAACCGACGCAGCCGGTCGAGGAAGGCCGCCGAGTAAGCGCCGTCGACCGCGCGATGGTCGAACGACTGCGCCAGCACGCCGACCGGGCGGATCGCGATCGAATCACCTTCCGACGTCTCGATGACGACGGGCTTCTTGCGCACGCCGTCGGTCGACAGGATCGCGACCTGCGGCTGATTGACGATCGGCGCCGTGATCAGCGTGCCGAAGGTGCCGGAGTTCGACAGCGTGTACGTGCCGCCCGAGAAGTCGTCGGGCTTCAGGCGATTCGTCCGGGAGCGGTGCGCGATGTCTGCGATGGCGTCGGCCAGCTGCGCGACCGACAGCTTCTCGGCGGCTTTGATGACGGGGGCCACGAGGCCCTCGGCGCCGAGGTCCACGGCGATCGCGAGATTCACGTGCTCGTGCAGGAAGAGCCCGTCGCCCTGCACGCTCGAGTTCAAGTGCGGGAAATCCTGCAGCGCGCGGCACACCGCGTGGCCGATGAACGGCAGGTACGTCAGCGAGTGGCCGTGCTTGGCCTTCCACGCGTCACGCACGGCCTTGCGCACCTGATCCACGCGATGGAAGTCGACTTCCACCGCCTGCAGCACGTGCGGGCTCGTGGCCTTCGAGCGCACCATGTGCTCGGCCGTGAGCCGGCGGATGCGCGTGAACGGCACCACGGTGCCGAGCTGGGCGGTGGGCACCGCGCCGGGTGCCGGTGCGCGTGCGGCCGGAGCCGGAGCGGGAGCTGCGGGGGCCGCCGCCGGCGCGGGCCGCGCGGCGGGGGCCGCCACGGCCTGAGCGGGCGCGGACTGGCGGGCCTGGATGAATTCGAGAACGTTGCGTCGCGTGATGCGGCCGTTGCGACCGGAGCCGCTGACTGCGGCGAGATCGAGCCGGTACTCGGCGGCCAGGCGGCGGACCGCCGGCGACAAACGCTGATGACTGTCTCGCTGCACGGCCGCCTTGGCGGGCGCGGCCGCGGCCGTGGTCGGCGTGTACTGCTCCGTGGCCTGATTCATCGACGGCGGCATCGCGGCGTACCACGACGGTGGCGCGGGACCCGCGGCTGGTGCGGCGGGGGCCGGAGCCGCAGCCTGCGCAGCGGGAGGTGCCGCGGCGGCGCCGGCGCCCTCTTCGATGACGGCGAGCACCGTGCCGACCTCGACCGTGGTGCCTGCGGGCACGAGGATCTGCGTTATCGTGCCGGCCGTAATGGCCGTGACTTCCATCGAGACCTTGTCGGTCTCGATGTCGAACAGCAGTTCGTCGACGGCGACTTTGTCGCCGACCTTCTTGTGCCACTTCGCGACAGTGCCCTCGGCGACGGTTTCGCCGAGCTGCGGCATCAGTACGTTCATCGACGCTTTCTCCGCGGCTTAGTCGACCAGGTTGCGGACGCTGGCGACGATGCGCTCAGGGTTCGGCAGCTGCATGTCTTCCAGGTTGTTGGCAGCCGACAGCGGGATGTGCGGTGTGGTCACGCGCACGATCGGGCCGTCGAGATCCCAGAACAGCTCTTCCGAGACGATCGACGAGATCTCCGCGCCCCAGCCGCAGAGCCGCGGGTTCTCTTCCACCGTGACGAGCCTGCCGGTCTTCGCGACCTCCGTCAGGATGGTCTGCGTGTCGAGCGGCACGAGCGAGCGCAGATCGACGACGGTCGCGTCGATGCCGTGCTGCTCCTTCAGCATGTCCGCGGCCTTCAGCGCGCGCGGCACCATGAGCGCGAGCGCCACGATCGTGACGTCCTTGCCCTGGCGGATGACGTTCGCTTTGCCGAGCGGCGTCACGTGCTCGCCGTCCGGCACTTCGCCCTTGACGGCGTACAGCGACTTCGACTCGAAGAACAGCACCGGGTCGTCGTCGCGGATGGCGGCCGCCATCAGCCCTTTGACGTCGGCCGGGAACGCCGGCGCCACGACCTTGAGGCCCGGAACCGCCATGGCCCAGTTCTCGACGGCCTGCGAGTGCTGCGCGCCGAAGCGCGCGCCGCCGCCGTTGCCCGACTTGATCACGAGCGGCATCTTGACCTGGCCGTCCGTCATGTAGCGGGTCTTCGCGATTTCGTTCGCGACGATGTCCCAGCACACGGCGAAGAAGTCGGAGAACATGATCTCGGCGATGGGGCGCAGGCCCGTCATCGCGGCGCCCATCGCTGCGCCCAGGATGGCCTGCTCGGAGATCGGTGTGTCTTTCACGCGCTTGCCGCCGAACTCGTCGAGGAGTCCGACGGTGGTCTTGAACACGCCACCCGCGGCGGCCACGTCCTCACCGAGGAACACGACGTTCGGGTCCCGCCGCATCTCCTGCTGCATGCCGGCCGTCACGGCCTCACGATATGTTAGTTGCGCCACGACGAGCCTCCATCCGCCCACAGGTCCTTGTCGGCGAGCTCGAGCGGCGTCGGGGGCGCGTTGCGCGCGGTCTCCGTGGCGGCATCGATCTGCGCCTTCGTTTCATCGTCGATCTTCTTGAGCTCCGCTTCGCTGATGCCGAGCTGCAGCAGCCGCGACCGGTAGTGCGGGATCGGGTCCTTCGCGAGCCACGCCTGCACTTCCTCGTCCGGCCGGTACTTGCCGGGGTCCGCGCGCGAGTGACCGCCGTGGCGGTACGTCTGCGCCTCGATCAGGCTCGGGCCGCCGCCCTTGCGGGCGAGGTCGAGCGCGCGCAGCGCCGTGCGGTACACGACGTCCACGTCGTTGCCGTCGATCAGCACGGGCTCGAGCCCGTAGGCGCTCGCGCGGTCCGCGGCGGGGTGCTCGACGGCCGTGACGTCGTAGATCGAGGTGTATTCCATGTAGAGGTTGTTCTCGCAGACGAACACCACCGGCAGCTTCCAGATCACGGCGAAGTTCAGCGCCTCGTGGAACGCGCCGATGTTCGTGGTGCCGTCGCCGAAGAAGCACACGGCAACCTGGTCGGTGCCGCGATACTGCGCCGACCACGCCGCGCCGTTCGCGATCGTGAGGTGCGCGCCGATGATGGCGTACGAGCCCATCATGTTGTGCTTGACGCTCGTGAGGTGCATCGAGCCGCCCTTGCCGCGCATCAGGCCCGACGAGTTGCCCATGAGCTCGCCCAGGATCTCGGTCATCGAGACGCCGCGCACCAGCGTGTGGTTGTGGCCGCGATACGTGGCGAACGTGTAGTCGCCGGGCTGCATCGCGAGGCCGAAACCGGCCGCGACCGCTTCCTGGCCGAGCGCCAGGTGGCTCGTGCCCTTGATGAGGTTCTGCATGAACAGGTCGTAGGCGCGTTTTTCGAGCGCGCGGCACTCCTGCATCGAGCGGTAGAGCTTCAGCCGCGTTTCCGTGCTGATGGCCGCCTGTGGACCGCGCGCGACCGTGCTGGCTATCGTCTGTGAATTCACTGCGAGTTGCCTTCTATGGATGTGTGGGGCGTTCCTGCGAACCGGCGGGTTGCGGCCGTCCTGGTGGCGCTACCGGTGAACCGCCCGGTTTCTCATCGATTTCCATTCGATTGCAGCCGTCTAGCCTAGCAAGATGGCCGGCTCGCGGCCAGACTGTCCTTAACCGAATGCGACGGCCGGCTCACACGAGCGGGCCGCCGCGGAGGTGCTGCTTCGGCTCGTCACCGAGGGCTCGGTGTCGCGAATCAGCGCAGCTCGGGCGGGAAGCGGAAATTCGCCATGTTCGCGTCGAGCTGGATGCCGGCGCTGTTGATGGCGATGGAGCCGCTGCGGAAACCGCCGACCGTGATCAGCACGTCGAGCTGCTGCGGCAGCGTGAGCATCGGCTCGAGCGCACCCCAGGTGTCGTCGGCAACGGCGTTGTCGCGATACAGCTCGTCGACCGCGCGCAGCAGCAGCGTGTCGAGCGGTGTGCCGCCGGGGCTCGCCGGGCCCGCGATCACGCGTGCGACGTCGGCGTCGCTCATGCCCACGTTGCGGCCGATACGCGAGTGCGCGGCCCACTCGTACTCCGAGCGGCACAGCACGCCGACGCGCATGATCACGAGCTGGCGCTGCTTCGGCATCAGCGACGTCTCGTCGCGGATGTGTCGCCCCACGGCGTTGCGCATGGCGTCGACCGGCGGATTGCGCGCGAACGTGCGGAACACGTTGGCGCCGGGCGTGCCGGGAGCGGCAGGCAGCGGCGCGATGCGCGGCTCGCCCCCGATCAGCCGCCGGTTCGTCCAGCGCGCGGCGGTGGTGAACGGCACGCCATTCGGCAGCCGCTCGGTGAAGCCGGGCTCGAGCTCGACTCGCAGCGTGTTGGTGACGTCGGCGTGCATCGTGACCTCACCGACACCGTAGATCAGGTCCGTCAGCTGGTTCGCGTCGTAGCGCGCGGCCAGCGTCTTCCACGTGTCGTCGCCGATGAAGGAGTCGACGTGCAGCTCGTCGGCCGCGCGCAGCAGTGCGGCGTCGAATGCATCCCAGCCCGGCGCGTCGGGCCCGGCAGCGATTCGCTCGATCTCCGCGGCCGTCAGGCCGGCGCGCCTGGCCGCCGGCACGCGGTGTGCCCACAGGTAATTGGAGCGGGCGAGCCACGCGGTGCGCAGCCACAGCAGCTCGCGATCGCGTGCAGGCAGCGTCGAGGCGTTCAGCAGATAGTCGGCGAACGGCAGGATCGACGCCGCCAGCGCGGGGTAGCGCAGGTACGTGCCGACGGCGTTGGCCATGTCGAGCGACGCGAACTTCGCGGCGAGCTCCTTCTGCTCGGCGCTGCGCTCCTTCTCCGGCAGCGGCGTGATGCGCGGTGCTGCGTGGGCGGACGCGAAAGCCAGCAGGGCGGTGCAAGCCAGGACCGCGGCCGCGACCCGTGTTCCAAGGGTACTGACGAGCGAGGGGTGCACGCCGGTCACCGCCGCATCATGAGCCGGGCGCCGCCGAAGAAGCCGTCGACGCTGTCGAGGTCGATGACGATCGCGATGCCCTTGCGGTCCTTGTCCTGGCTGCGCTCGAACGGGTGCGCGTTGTCGTACACCTTCTGCCGGACGGCTTCGCTGCTCTCGACGCGTGCGCGGCCGCGGAACGTCATGAAGGCGCGCCCGGCCGGGTCGAAGTTGCCGTACATCAGCGCCATCGCCGGGTTCTTCGCGATGGACTCGAGCAGCCGGCCTTCCGGGTTGCGGACCCAGATCGCGAGCTGCGTGTCGCTGTACGCCTGCGTGCTGCCGCGGTAGGAGATCTGCGGAGCGTGGTTCTCGTCCACGTAGGCCACGACGATCGGCTTCATGGTCTCGAACGCCTTGTTCACGGCGTCCTGCATTTCGGCCGAGAGCTTGAGCTCGGTCAGCACGGGCGGGGCACTCATCGGGACGCTCCTTGTTTGCTCTGCGCGGCGTTCTTCGGCGCCGGGATGTCGGCCGGGGCCTCGCGCCGCAGGAATTTCCACACACCGTTCTCGCGGATGAACTTGTCGTTGTAGTGGCCGAGGAACACCAGTTTCGGCGCGTTGTCGGCACCGGGCGTGACATACAGCCACTTCGTGACGGCAGAGGCCTGGTCGCCGTCGATCACGATCTGGTCGTTCGTCAGCAGGTGATACGTGCCCGAGCCCTCGGCAGTCGGGTGGTGACCGATCGTCTTGTCCATGAGCGCGAAGATGGCGTCGGGGCCCTTGGCCGTGCCGAGCCCGCCGACCCACTCGCCGTTGCTGGCGAACAGGCTTGCGAAGGTCTTGTAGTCCCGGTGATCGTGCGCCTGCCCGTAGGCCAGGATCAGCGCGCGGATGGCTTCGCGGTCTTCCAGCACCTGGACGCGCTTGGCGAGCGCATCGATGTCGGCCGCCTTCAGCGGTTGTTGCAGGGATATGCCGATCAGCAGCGCGGCGGCGAGGCGCGTTGCGAAAAGAATCGGGCTTCTGTGCATTGTCGTTCCCCCTCCGGCCAAGGAGCTTCGAATGGTAGCGGGTTCGGGGCGTGTAGTCTCGACGGCCGCAGAGGGCGTGCGGTGCACGACAGTTGCACATGCAGGGCCACGCGGCACGGCCAGACCGACCCGTTCGTCGCATCGCGGTCGCGACAGCGATCCTGACTGCATGCTGACGGGGCGCGTCGCCCGCCTTCACGGGCTCCGCGGGAAGTACCTATCGATTTGCCGCGCCTCCCGCGCCATGGTTTCATGCCGCGCAGCAAGATCCGCGGAGGCCCGCCCCATGAAACGCATCGCGTTGTTCCTGATCACGAACCTGGCAGTCCTCGTGCTGCTCAGCGTCGTCACGCGGCTGTTCGGCCTGGACGTGGCGCTCGCGCGGCAGGGCGTCGACATGCGCAGCCTGCTGATCATGGCGGCCGTCGTGGGGTTCGCCGGCGCGTTGATCTCGCTCGCGATGTCGAAGTGGTCGGCGAAGCACCTGATGGGCGTGCAGGTCATCGCTGCGCCGGCGGATCAGGCGGAGGCGTGGCTGCTCGCGACCGTGCGCGCGCACGCGCAACGTGCGGGCATCGGCATGCCCGAGGTCGGCGTCTTCGAGGCCGACGAGATGAACGCGTTTGCGACCGGTGCGCGGCGCGACCATGCGCTCGTCGCCGTGAGCACGGGCTTGCTGCGGAACATGTCGCCGGCCGAGGCCGAAGCCGTGCTCGGCCACGAGATCACGCACGTGGCCAACGGCGACATGGTCACGCTCGCGCTGATCCAGGGCGTGGTGAACACGTTCGTGATATTCCTGTCGCGCGTGATCGGCTCCGTGCTCGACAGCGCGCTGTCCGGCGGGTCCCGCGAGGAGCGGCGCGGCCCCGGCCCGTTCTACTTCCTGATCGTGATCGTGCTGCAGATCGCCCTCGGGATCCTCGCCAACATCGTGGTCATGTGGTTCTCGCGGCAGCGCGAGTTCCGGGCCGATGCCGGCGGCGCGCGGCTGGCCGGCGCCGGCAACATGATCGCGGCGCTCGAGCGGCTCGCGGCGCACCACGAGCCGCCGCTGCCCGGGCAGCTCGCGGCCTTTGGCATCAGCGGCGGGGTCGCCGACGGGCTGCGGCGGCTGTTCCTGAGCCATCCGCCGATCGCCGAGCGGATCGAAGCGCTGCGCAGCGGGCGTTACGCGTGACGCGTGCATCGACCGCGAGACTCGCGGTCGATGCGCTACAATCGATTCCGTCCCGGGCGACAGGTTTCGCGACCCGGCGACGGGGGAACATGAAGGGAACCGTTCTGTTCGTCTGCGGCGTCGCAGTCGGCGCGCTGCTTCTTCAGGTCAGCACCGCGCAGGACAGTCACCGGCGCGGCATCAATCACATCGGCATCAGCACCGCGCACTACGACCAGGCGCTCGCGTTCTACAAGGACACGCTCGGTGCCAAAGAGGCGTTCACGATCCGCAACCCGGACGGCGGCGTACGGCTGACGTACCTGCAACTCTCGCGCGACACGTTCGTCGAGTTGCTGCCCGTCGCGCCCGGTCAGCCGACCGGCATCACGCACGTCGGCATAGAGACGGGCGACGTGGCGGCCAGCACGGCCTATCTGCGCAAGCGCGGGTTCAAGGTCGACGACCCGACGGTCGGCGTCTCGAAGGCACGCGTCGCGCGCATCGCGGACGCGGACGGCGTCCCTCTCGAAATCATGGAGATCGGCCCCGAATCGCTGCAACGCAAAGCGGTCGAGGCGTGGAAGTAACAAGCGGAGGCACTATGAGCTCGCGAACGAAACTCGGTATGACTCTCGGTGCGTTGTGCGCCGTGCTCGGCACGGGGCTCGCGCACGCGCAACCGGCCGCACCCGCCGCCGCGCCCCAATCCGGCCCCGGCGTGCAGGCCGTGCGCGACGCGAACTACGCGAGCTACGTCGCGAGCCACTGCAAGAACCCGCCCGCCGTGGGCCCGTTGCCGCCGCCGCGCCCGGCCGCTCCGCCTCCGGCACATCGCGAGTACAAGGTCACGGCGATCCCCGGCGTGATCGATGCCGGGCAGACGTGGAAGACGGTGTGGACGGGCACGGGCAACAACGCCGACGGGCCGATCGCCACGGCGGATGGCGGCATGCTGTTCGCGCAGAACAACAACAGCCGGATTCTGAAGCTCGATGCGAACGGCAAGGAGTCGTACCCCTACACCGGCACGCCGACGAGCGGCTCCGTGGCGATGAGCAAGTCCGGCGCGCTGTTCGTGCTGCAGCGGGCGCTGCCGCAGGAGATCCGGCAGCTCGCGCCCGTGAACAAGGTGCTCGCGAACAGCTACAAGGGAGAGCCCCTCGACTGCGCCGGCGGGTTGCTGAACGACATGGCGGCCGACAGCAAGGGTGGGGTGTACTTCACGAAGGGCGGCGTGTACTACGCCGACCCGAAGGGCACCGTCACGCAGTACGGCACGGTGAACGGCACGAACGGCATCGTCTTGAGCCCCGACGAGAAGACGCTGTACGTCACGGGCCGGCTCGCGAGCACGCCGACGGAGCCCGTGGCCCCGGGCACGCCCCCCGGCGCACGTCCGGGCGGGCTCGTGGCCTTCGACGTGCAGGCCGACGGCTCGCTGACCAACGAGCGGCAGTTCGCGCTCGTGGGCGGCGACGGCAGCGCGGTCGACGAGCAGGGCCGCATCTACACCACTGGCGGCGGCGGCGTGCAGGTCGTCGACAAGACCGGCAAGCACCTCGGCGAGATTCCGTCGCCGCTGCCGCTGATCACGGTGGCGTTCGGCGGGCCCGGCAAGAAGACGCTGTACGGCGTGGCCAACAACCAGCAGTACGTCGAGATCTTCACGATCCCGATGGTGGCATCGGGCTACAAGGGCCGCGCCAAGTAGCGTCCGCTCACGCGGCGTCGTGGATCGCGGATTCGCGCGCGGCGTTTGCGGCCACGAGCAGGTCCGCGAGCGCCGTGCGCACACGGTTCACGTGCTCCGTGATCGCAGCGCTCGTCGCGTCGGCGTTGCCCGCGCGCAGCGCGTCGATGAGGCCGCGATGATCGTCGAACGCCTCGCGCAGCGACAGCGGCGCCACGGTCAGGACGCGGCGCATGAGCTCCGGCACGTCCATCGAGTTGTAGATCTCGAACAGGTGCGGGTTCCTGAGCAGGCTCAGGAAGATCCGGTGGAACGCGTCGTCGGCGCGGATGTAGCGCGCCACGTGCGTGGCCGACGTGCCGCGCACGAGCGGCGTGAACGCACGCAGCCGGGCGACGAGTGCGTCGCGCTCCGCTTCGATCGACAGCGCGGTGCCGAGATACTGAGCGATGCCGATCTCGAGCGCCGCGCGCGCGTCGAGCGCCTGTACGAGCGCGTCCACGTCGCCCGCCAGGGTCTCCTGCTCCCTGGCGACGGCCACGGAAAGATCCTCGACGATGTATCCAGGCCGCAGCTCGTCGCGATGCGCGGCTGCCTGGCCGCGCGAATCGAGCGCGCGGCGCACACCGCTCGACGCATGCTTGTTCCACGACACGATGGCCTTGATCGCGCCTACGCGATCGCTGGCCGCGAGGCAGTCCGTCAGGAACTCGTGGAAGTACACGGCGTTCGGCGCCACGACGGACGTTTCCTTGAGCGCGGCCACGAACAGATCCTTGAGGCGCAGTCTCCTGAAGCCGACCGAGAGGTGCTCGTTCGCGAGCAGGTCGACGACGCCGGCGTGATAGCTGTCGTTTGCCGTGAGATAGGCTCCACGGTCGACGAACGTGCGTCCGTCGCGAAGCTGCGTGAGCATGACTTCGAGGCGCTCGTAGAGCGCCTCCGACGTTGCGAGCGGAATCGGGCCGCGGCTGAAGCGAAGCCACACGGCGCCGGTCTCGAGCACCGCGCGCGCGTCGAGCGCCGCGCGCAGCTGCGGATAGTTGACGTTCGCGATTTCGGTCTGCACCGGGAGTGCCGCGGCATGCGCCGTGGGCTGCAGCAGGCGGCGCATGATCTTGCCGCTCGTGGTCTTTGGCAGATCGTCCATGATCTCGACGACGCGCGGATACTTGTACGCGGCCATGCGCTCGCGCGCGAACGCGCGGATCTCGTCCGGCGTCGCCGTGGCGCCGGGCTTCAAGCTGATCACGGCCTTGATGGTCTCGCCACGGTACGCGTCAGGCACGCCGACGACCGCGGCCTCGCGCACGGCCGGGTGCTCGTACAGCACTTCCTCCACTTCGCGCGGCCACACTTTGAATCCGGACGCGACGATCATGTCCTTCGAGCGGTCGACGAGATAGAACCAGCCGTTCTCGTCCATGAAGCCGACGTCGCCCGTGTGCAGCCCGTCTGCCGTGAGGGTCCTGGCGGTAGCGGCCGGGTTCTGCCAGTAGCCGGGCACGATCTGCGGCCCGGCGATCACGAACTCGCCGATTTCGCGCGGGCCGCATTCCGCGCCGTTCTCGGCGATGACCTTCACGTGCGTGTTGAACACGGGTACGCCGATCGACATGGCACCGGTGTGAGGATCGATCGGCGGGATCGCGCCGTGTGGCGTCATGTGGGTGGGCGAGGTGGCCTCGGTCAGGCCGTACATCGGCTGGATACGTACGCCCGTGCGCGAATGCCAGTCTTCCAGCACAGTGGTCGGCGTCGGTGCGCCGCCGGTGTAGACCTTCTTGAGCGACGCAAGGTTGCGCTTCTCGAGCTCGCCGCTGTTCAGCAAGGCGATGAACGCGGTCACGGCGGAGACCGTGAACGTGGCGCGATAGACCTCGACCAGCATGCAGGCTTCGGCGACGTCGAAGCGATAGAAGAGCACGAGCGGCGCCCCGGTCAGCAGCGTCAGCGCGACGTGGCCGATGAGCCCCGTGACGTGGAACAGCGGCGCCAATCCCAGGATCACGTCCGCGCTCGTGAGTCCGATCCAGCGTTCGTACACGCTGGTCGCGAACACGACGTTGCGATGGGTGTTCATCGCGCCCTTCGGGTCGCCCGTCGTGCCGGACGTGAAGACCATGAACGCGATGTCGTCCCCGGTGATCTCCACCGGGCGAGGCGCGCGGCCGGAGTTCCCGGTCACGATCGCGCAGAGGTCCGTCGTGCTCTCGTCGCGGATCCGCTGCGTGCCCGCCAGCATCGTCGGCAGCGGCATGGCAGGATCGAGGAATTCGAGCGGTGACGTGGTGATCGTGTGCTCGACGGCGGTGGAAGGCACCGTGGCCTTCGCGACCTCGGCGTAGAGATCCTCCTGGCAGATCAGCACGCGCGCGCCGGAAGTCACCAGAATCTTCGCGAGCTCGCGCTCGCGCAGCATGGGGTTGCACGGCACGATCGCGGCGCCGCATTTCCACGCCGCGAGCACTGCGACGACGACCTGCGGGATGTTCTGCAGGCAGATGGCGACGCGATCGCCGCGCCCGACACCGCGGGCCTGAAGCCCGACGGCGAGCGCGTCCGACATCGCGTCGCAATCGCGTGCCGTCAGCGTCTTGTCGAAATAGTGGACGAGCGGTGCCTCGGGAGCACGTGCTGCCGTGGCCTTGAACATGGCGAGGGCCGTCCCGCACGACGGCTGGATCGTCGGCGGAACGTCGCGGTACAGGGCGAGCCACGGACGCGTCGCGCGCAAGTCGCTCCGCTCGAGGATCGTCAGGTTCTCCGCGTTGCTCCGCATCGCCCCTTCACCCGCTGCGCGAACCCCTCGCGCCTTCTGAGGCTTGCTTTGCGAAACTTGTGCCAACGCGGTGCGCGTCCGCTCGGGCCGCGAAATCGCGGTCCGTGCGCGCTTGCGCCGGCGAAGACCGGTATCCCGTGCACCACGACCGCCCGATCGGAAAGCACCCCGCCGGCGGTGGTGCACGAATTCGGGGCGATCGCGCGCGCCCCTCAGGGGCGCCGGGCTGTCTGACTTGCGCGGCGCCGCGTACAATCCGGATGGTTGAATCGCCCCAGATCAGTGCGAGCGGCGCGGTTCGGGAACGCTCACTTTGAGAGGACAGCATGGCAACGAAGAAGGGTAAGTCGAAGGCGAAGGCCGCGAAGGCGCCGTCCGTGAAGAAGGGCAAGTCGATGCTCGTCGAGCCGCAGATCGTGCAGGAAGGCGACATCGATCCGCATCACCAGTGGGATCGCCCGCTGCAGGCGCCGGGCCACACGCAGGTGGATTTCGAGGAGCGCGTCAATTTCCGCCGGCTCCACAACTACCGCCTCGCGCGCGTCCGCCAGGCGCTCTCGGGATCGGGCTTGGGCGCGCTGCTGTCGTTCGATCAGCACAACATCCGTTACACCACGAGCACCGTGATCGGCGAGTGGGCGCGCGACAAGCTGCTGCGCTATTCCTTGATTACCGGCAACGGCGATCCGTACATCTGGGACTTCGGCTCCGCCGCCAAGCACCACAAGCTCCACGCGCCGTGGCTTAAGAACGACCACTGCCGCGCGGGCATGCTCGGCATGCGCGGCGCGGTGGGCAGCGACCGCACGCTGTTCCGCGACGCGGCGCGCGAGATCAAGGCCATCCTGGATGCCGAAGGCGTGGGCAACATGCCGCTCGGCGTCGACGTGGTCGAGCCGCCGATGCTGTTCGAGCTGCAGAAGGCCGGCATCGAGGTGCGCGACGGTCAGCAGACCATGCTGCACGCCCGCGAGGTCAAGAGCCACGACGAGATCACGCTGCTGAACATGGCGGCGTCGATGGTCGACGGCGTGTACCAGGACATCGCCGAGGCGCTGAAGCCCGGTATCAAGGAGTCGGAGATCGTGGCGCTGGCCGCCGGCCGACTCTACGAGATGGGCTCGGACTGCGTGGAGGCCATCAACTCGATCGCCGGTGAGCGCTGCTCGCCGCATCCGCACAACTTCACGGATCGCCTGATCCGCCCGGGCGACCAGGCGTTCTTCGACGTGATCCACTCGTTCATCGGCTACCGTACGTGCTACTACCGCACGTTCGCCGTGGGCCGTGCCACGAGCCCGCAGCGCACCGCGTATCGCAAGGCGCGCGAGTGGATGGATCGCACGATCGAGCTGCTGAAGCCCGGCATGGGCAGCGACGAGGTGGCGCATGCGCTGCCGACGGCGGACGAGATCGGCTTCGCGAACGAGATCGACGCGTTCGGTCTGAACTTCTGCCACGGGTTGGGTCTCGGCCTGCACGAGCGGCCGCTGATTTCGCGCGTGACGTCGTTCCGCGATCCGATCGAGCTGAAGGTCGGCATGGTGTTCGCCGTCGAGACCTACTGCCCGGCGACGGACGGCATGTCCGCCGCGCGCATCGAGGAAGAGGTCGTGCTGACCCCGGACGGCGCGAAGATCATCACGCTGTACCCGGCCGAGGAGCTGCCGATCGCGAACCCGTACTGACGCGTCGCGAGCGTTCGACAACTGGCCCGCGGGAGCGCGCTCCCGCGGGCCTTTTCGTTCTCGGGAGGATCGACCATGGCCCTGACCCTGTACGCTCACCCGTTCTCTTCGTACTGCCAGAAGGTGCTGACGGCGCTCTACGAGAACGGCACGCCGTTCACGTACCGCAAGCTCGAGGCCGCCGATGCCTGGGCCGAGCTCGCGAAGTTGTGGCCGCTGCGCAAGATGCCTGTGCTCGTCGACGACGGTCGCGTCGTGATCGAGGCCAGCGTGATCGTCGAGCACGTGCAGCTGCATCATCCGGGCCCGGTGCGGCTGATCCCCGCCGATCCGCGTGCCGCGCTCGAGGTGCGGTTCATGGATCGGTTCTTCGACAACTACGTCTCGACGCCGCAGCAGAAGTTCGTGTTCGACCGGCTGCGCCCCGAGCCGGATCGCGACCCGTATGGCGTGGAGGAGGCGCGGCGCGCGCTCGACGCGGCCTACGCCTGGCTCGACGGGGTGATGGCGGGGCGCGAATGGGCGGCAGGGGACGCGTTCAGCCTGGCCGACTGCGCCGCTGCCCCGTTCCTTTTCTATGCGGACTGGACCCACCCGATCGACACGAAGTTCGCGAACGTGCGCGCGTACCGCCAGCGCCTGCTCGCCCGCCCGTCGTTCGCGCGTGCCGTGGAGGAGGCGCGGCCTTATCGGCCGCTGTTCCCGCTCGGCGCACCGGACCGCGACTGAGCGCGTTCGCGAGCGTATCGCCCGAGGCACCCGGTCGGTGGTAGGGTGCGCACCCCGCCGGTCCGCGCGTTGGTTGACAATCGCAGCCCGCGGGCCAAGCATTTCGTTCTGACTGGAGGCCTCGATGCACCATTTCATCCGCGCCGCCGACGTCAAGCCGACGCCGGCTTTCCCCAAGCATTCCAGGGGTTACCGGCGCTTCTCGCTGTCGGATCGCTCGATCGGCGCCGTCCATTCGGGGTGGGGCCTGGCCGAACTCGACGCGGGCGGTCACGTCGACCTGCACATGCAGTCGTTCGAGAAGAGCTTCTACGTGGTCGAGGGCGACCCCGCGCTGATCCTCGACGGCCGCGCCTACCGGCTGTCGCCGGGCGCCTGCGGCGTGATTCCGGTGGCCATGCAGCACGCGTGGCTCGGGCCGACTTCGGGCACCGCTCGCTGGCTCGACATGAACGCGCCGTGCCCGAAGGGCGAGAACTTCGCCGACGACACCTATTTCATTGGTGCGCCGCCGAAGGTCGAGATCAAGCCGTTCGATATCCGCGATCCGTCGTCGCGGCATCTGTTCCGCATGGGCGAGGACGATATCAAGGTGGATGCCGTGCGCACCGGCATGCGCAAGGACGCGCCGAAAGTCTCGGCGAGCATGGCCACGGCGCTGCTCGTCTACAGCGGCATCTCGCTGAAGATGCTGGTCGACCAAAGGCTCGACGCGGCGCTGCACACCATGTTCATGGTCGAGTACGAGCCGAACGCGAACGCGCATCCGCACGATCATCCGCTCGAGGAGGCGTACTACATCATGTTCGGCGAAGTCGAAGCCTGGGCCGACGGCGAGCAATACATCATGAAGCCCGGCGATTTCCTGTGGGCCGGGGTGGGCTGCACGCACGCGTTCTACAACCGCAGCAGCGGCAACGTCCGCTGGCTCGAGACGCAATCGCCGCAGCCGCCCGCGCGCAACTCGTATCGCTGGGCACGCGACTGGGAATACGTCGCGGAACAACAACGTCAAGGAGCGACTCGATGAGCAGCGATTCCAGCAAACCCAGCGTCCTCGTGATCGGCGGCACCGGCGGCATCGGCCACGCCATCGCCAAGTACTACGCCGACCGTGGCAGCGAGGTCGTGATCACGGGTCGCGACGCCGCGCGCACCAACGGCATTGCAAAAGAGATCGGCGGCAAGACGCGCGGTCTCGCGCTCGATATCTCGGAGCCCGAGACGATCGAGAGCGCGCTGTCCGGCATCGGCCACGTCGACCGGCTGGCACTCGTCGCCGTGGACCGCGACTACAACAGCGCCCGCGACTACAACGTGGCGCGGGCGCGCAAGATCGTCACGCTGAAGCTGATCGGCTACACCGAGGTCGCTCACACGCTGTTCCCGCGCATGGGCGCGGGTTCCTCCGCCGTGCTGTTCGGCGGTCTCGCGAGCGAGCGGCCGTACCCCGGCTCGACGTCGATCACCACGGTCAACGGCGCGGTCAGCAGCCTGATCCGGACGCTCGCGGTCGAACTCGCGCCCGTTCGCTTCAACGCGATCCATCCCGGCATCATCTCGGACACGCCCGCGTGGTCCGACAAGAAGGAAGCCATCGCGAACATCGAGAAGCGCACGCCGGGCGGCCGGCTCGCGACGACCGAGGACGTGGTCCATGCGGTCGACTTCCTGTTCGCGAATCGCGGCGTGAACGGCATCAATCTCGTGATCGACGGCGGCTGGTTGCTCACCTAGACGGAGGCGGCGCTCTGATCGCTCGCATGCGCGAATGAGTGGAGCTCGGCAAAACGCATGGCTCGCGGCGACCCTGGTCGCCGTGGCGGCCGTGGCGTTGCTGCCGTCCCTCGCTTCTGCGCAGATGCCGTTCCGCGAGTACCCGAGCTTCGAGGGCGCCGACGCCGCGGCGCCGATTCCGCCCGACTGGAACGTCCCCGCCGAGTTCGTGGTCGGCCGCCTGATGTATCCCGGTGGGCGCTTCTTCGGCGGCAGCGACTGGACCCACGGGGGCACGAGCTGGACCGACGACTACCCGAAGGGCGACCGCATCTTCGTCAACATGCTGCGTCGCTTCACGCGGACGCAGGTGCGCGGCGTCGAGCAGCCCGTGAATCCCGACGACGGCGACGACGTGTACTACTGGCCGTTCATGGTCGTGGGCCTCGCGCAGGCCTGGCAACTCACGGACGCGCAGGCGGCGAAGATTCGCGAGTACCTTCTGCGCGGCGGGTTCCTCTTTTGCGACAGCTTCTTCGGCGAGCGCAACTGGGCCGTGTTCGAGGAGAGCCTGAAGCGGATCTTTCCGGACCGGCCGATCATCGACATGCGCGATGATCACCCGATCTTCCACGTCGTGTTCGATCTGCCGGAGATGACGAAAGTCCAGATTCCGAACGCGAACTCGATCGGCTGGGGCGGCCGCGGCATGCGCGGCACGCCGCGCTGGCGCGGCGTCGAGGACGAGCACGGCCGGCTCGTGATCCTGATCGCGTACAACAACGACGTCATGGACGGCTGGCAGTGGGCCGACGACCCGCGCTACCCGGGCGACAAGGCGAATCTCGCGCTGCGGCTCGGCGTGAACGTCGCGATGTACTCCATGACGCACTAGCGTCGGCGCGAGGGCATTTCAACGGGGGGCTGCATGCGTACCAGATCCGGCGTATTCCTTGTGTCCGCCGCGGCGGTCATGGCCGCGTGCAACCAGGCGAATCCGCCGCAGCCGAAGCCGGCGGCCAACGCGTCGGCGGCCGCGCGCACGTGCGCCGAGCTCGCGTCGCTTGCGCTGCCGAACACGACGCTGACGGCCGAGACGGTCGCGGCCGGCGCGTTCCAGTCGCCGCAGCCGGCGTTTCCCGGGCTTGGCGCGGACTTCGCGAAGCTGCCGGCGTTCTGCCGGGTGGCGGGTTCGATCAAGCCGTCGGCCGATTCGGACATTCGTTTCGAGGCGTGGCTGCCTGCGCAGGGCTGGAACGGCAAGTTCCTGCAGACCGGCAATGGCGGCGCCGCAGGCTCGATCGTCTACACCTCCTTGGCCGAGCCGCTCGCGCGCGGCTACGCCGTCGCGAACACCGATACCGGCCACCAGGGTGGCGGCGGCGACTTCGCCTGGGCCGCCGGTCACCCGGAGAAGCTCACGGACTACCAGTACCGCGCCGTGCACGAGCTGACCGTCGTCGGCAAAGCGCTGACGGCCGCGCGTTACGGCCAACCACCGGCGAAATCGTATTGGGTCGGCTGCTCGACGGGCGGGCGGCAAGGCCTGAAGGAGGCGCAACGCTACCCGGACGACTACGACGCGATCGTCGCCGGCGCGCCTGCCAGCAACTGGTCCGCGCTGATGGCCTCCAGCATCCTCGCGCAGAAGAATCTGACCGGCCCCGACGCGCTCGGCGTCGACAAGCTCCCGCTGCTGAAGGAAGCGGCGATCGCCGCGTGCGACGCGACGGACGGGGTCGTCGATCGCGTGATCGGCCGCCCGGCCGCGTGCTCGTTCGACCCCGCGTCGTTGCAGTGCGCGGCCGGCAAGAAGGACGTGTGCCTCACGCGGACCGAAGTCGCGGCCGCGAAGCGTATCTACGCGGGCGTCGTGAACAAGGCCGGCGAGGTGCTGTTCCCGGGCACGGGCCCAGGCAGCGAGCCGCTGTGGGGCGCATACGCATCGCCACAGTTCTCGATCGGCACGAG
>DASZSB010000048.1:0-11902 GCA_035548835.1 Gammaproteobacteria bacterium
CGGGCTGCGCGCCACGGAGGTCACGCGCGCCGGCCGCGCGTCGATCGGTGATGTGATCGAGGCCGTCGACGGCAAACCCGTCGCGAGCTTCTCGGCGTTGATCAACGTGCTCGACACGCACGACTTTGGCGATCGCATCACGCTCACGGTGCGCCGCGGCAACGGGCGCATCGAGGTGCCCGTGACGCTCACGGGTTCGCGCTAGTCCTGCCGTGGGCGCGGCTTTACGCGCCGCGCGGGTTCTTCGGCGTTGCTGGGCCGAACTCTTCCAGCAGGCGCATTGCCCCGCACCGGCGCGCGCGGGGCCCGCGTATCGATCGCACTGATCCGACTGAAGTCACCGGCGTCAACTCGCGTGCGCCGCGGCGCGGTCTCAGCAAACGGGCCGGGCGGGCTGGCTCGCGGAGCAGGGAGACGGGCCCGGAACATCATCCGCGTGGGCGTTCCGCTAACGGATCCAGTGCACCTTGCCGCGCAACGCGGGTCCAACGTCTTCGCAATGCTGCTCAAACCGCAGGTCCACCGACGCGAGTGCGCCAGCCGCGTACGAGACGCTGTCGACGACGAACCAGCCCGACAGCGTGTTGCATCCACGTGCTTGACCGGACCAGCTGAGCCCACCCTTTGTCGGGTTATGGAACGGGTAGCGCTGCAGGCTGCCGTAGTAGCCCGGCTGCAGCTGCGTGATCGTGTTCATGGTCGCGAAGTCGCCACTCCAGTTGTCGGATCCCGAACCTCCGATCCCGAGTGCCATGTGGCCGCCGCTCTCTGTCACCGTGAACGTGTGATCGCTCGGAGTGAGCGTATACGTCTGTCCCTGGCCGATGTAGTCGCCTGTATCGCTGACGAGATACACATAGTTGCCGCTGATCGGCGTCGAGCCGGCGGGCGGCGACCAGAGGTTCGACGGCGGCGGAAACTGCGGCCCAGGCGGGAGCGTCGGATCGTTCTTGTCCCAGTGCACCTTGCCGTGGAGCGAGGCCGTCATGCCTTCGCAGTGCTGCTCGAAGCGCAGATCGAGCGACGAGGGCGTGCCGCTCGAGTACGTGATGCTGTCGATCACGAACCATCCCGTCAGCACGTTGCAGCCTCGGCCGTCGCCGCTCCAGCTCATTCCGCCCGCCACCGGATTATTGAACGGGTAGCGCTGCACATCGGCGTAGTAGCCGGACACGAGCTGTTGCAACGAGTTCATGCCCGCGAAGTCGCCGCTCCAGTTCTGATCGCTCGTCACCGACACGCTGAGCAGGCGACTGCTCGGGCTCCCCACGCTGAAGATCGCGTTGGCTCCCGTATACGTGTACGTGTACCCCTGGCCGATGAAGTCGCCGACGTCGCTCACGAGGTAGACATAGTTGCCGCTCGCGGGAGTCGCGCCTGCGGCGGGCGCCCAAAGGTTCGCGGGTGGCGGATTCTGCGGGGCCGCAGGCTGTGTCGTGTCGCCTGCGGCCCAGTGAATCTTGCCGTGCAGCGGCGCGCCGGTGCCTTCGCAGAGTTGCTCGAAGCGCAGATCGACGGACGCGAGGGAGCTCCCGGCGAAGCTGATGTCGTCGACCACGAACCATCCCAGCAACGTGTTGCAGCCGCGCCCCTCGCCATACCAGCTGAGCCCGCCCGTCACTGGATTGTTGAACGGGTAGCGCTGCACGCCGCCGTAGAAGCCCGGCACGAGTTGCGACAGCGTGTTCATTCCCTGGAAGTCGCCGTTCCAGTTCTCGTTGCCGGCAATGCTGATCGCGAAGTGCGCGCCGTTCATCGAGATCTGAAGGACGGCGTTCGCTTGCGTATACGTGTACGTGCGGCCGGCACCGATGTAGTCGCCGCTCTGGCTCTCGAGATACACGTAGTTTCCGGTGGCTGGCGTGACGCCCGCCGCAGGCGCCCATAGGTTCGTCGGCGGAGGCACTTGCGGGCCCGTGGGCTGTGTCGTGTCGCCGAGGAGCCAATGGATCTTGCCGCGTAGCGCGGCCGCTCCGCCCTCGCAGTGTTGCTCGAAGCGCAGGTCGAGCGATGCGATCGAGGTTCCCGAGTAGGTGATGCTGTCGACCACCACCCAGCCCGTGAGGGTATTGCAGCCACGGCCCTCTCCGGACCAGGCGAATCCGCCCACCGTCGGGTTCTGGAACGGGTAGCGCAACAGATTGCCGTAGTAGCCGGGCTCTATCGTCGACAGGACGTTCATCGTCTGGAAGTCGCCGTTCCAGCCCTGGTTGCCGGTGACGGTGACCGACAGATGATTGCCGCTTCCGCCGAGCGTCAGCAGGGCATTCGCCTGCGTGTAGGTGTAGGTGCCTCCCTGGCCGATGTAGTCGGAGGCGTCGCTCTGCAAGTAGACGTAATTGCCGGTCGATGGCGTCGAGCCCGGCGCCGGCGACCACAGCCCCGCGGGCGGAGGGTTCACGGGCCCCGGCGGCAGCGAGCCGTCGCCTGCGATCCAGTGAATCTGCCCACGCAATGCGGCGCCTTGGCCCTCGCAGTGTTGCTCGAAGCGCAGATCGACGAGGGTGAGGGCCAGCGCGGCATAGGTCGCGGTGTCCACCGTGAAAGAGCCCGTCAGCGTGTTGCAGCCGCGGCCTTCACCGCTCCAGCTCAACCCGCCCACGGCCGCGTCGTGAAACGGATAGCGCTTCAGCCCAGAGTAAGTGCCGGGCGACAGGTCCGTCTGCGTGACGGGCAACGCGAACGAACCGCTCCACGTCTGATCGCCGTTGACCTGGACCTGCAGCACGCCATTGCTCATCGTCACGTCGAGCACTGCGTTCGTGCGGTCGTAGTAATAGGCGCCGCCGCCGCCGATGTAGTCGCCCGTGTCGCTCTGCAGAGCGATGAACGAGGGTGACTGTGGCGACGTGGGAATTTGTGCGTTCGCCGATACGGTAGCCACGTTGTTGCTGGCGATCGGGTCGCCCTGGCTGCTCGCATACAGCGTGCTGCTGATCGGGCCGATCGTGTGCGGTGCGATGCTTACATTCACGGTAAACGTGAGCGCGCCGCCGTTCGGCAATTCGGGAACCGTCATCAGCGTGCCCAGCGTCGTCGGGCAGGCCGCTCCGCCGGCTGCGGAGCACGCGATCGAGCTCAGTGCTTGGCCGGGCCCTATGCCTACCTGCAATGTCAGGTCGTGTGCCGCATCGGGCCCGACGTTCGACATGGTCGTCGAGTACGTGCCTATTGCGCCGCTGAAAAACTCGCCGCCGGCCGTGTTGCTCGTGACCCGTACGTCCGCGCTGTATGCGTTGACCGTGATCTGAGCGCTGTTGTTCGTGTCGAACGTGTCGTCGGGGGAGGCCACCGACGCCGTGCTCGTCAGCGCGCCGCTTGCACCGTCCACGACGAACGCCGACACGGAGAAGTGGACGCTGGCGCCAGCCGGCAGGCGCCCGATCGCGAAACTGCTCGGGGTCGCAGGGCACGCCGCGCCACCGGTCGTCGTGCAGGTGACGGGGCCGCGCGTGAGGCCTGCGGCGAGCGTCAGTGTTGCGCTGACGTCGGCTGCCGCGTTGGCACTGGGATTCGCGACGGTGATCTCGAGCTCAATCGTGCTGCCGCCGGGCACCGGAGCCGTCGGTGCAACCGCCGTAATGGATACGCGATCGCCCCCCGGTGTCGTGCCTCCGCTGCCGCCACCGCCGCCACCCCCACCGCCGCCGCATGCTGCGAGTGACACGACGGAGCCGACGAGGACGAGTACCTGGTGGATCCGCATTCGAGCACCGTCCCTTCTGCGAGGGGTAGTTTCGCTGTCGAAAGGATAGTAGGGCGGCATTGGAAAAACATCAGCGTGCGCTGCTCGCGCGCAGCGTTAAGTCAACTAGATGACACTTCTCCCCGTCGTGAGCGCTAGTTGCGCGGTGCATGCGACGCAGCGGTGGCAATCAAGGCCCGGCACACATGTTTCATCGTTCGGCTCCGAATTCCTGCGGTGACGAGATCAAGGGGGCGGGCGCTGCGATGCGGATTCGGCGACTACGCGCTCGAGCGCACGCCAGTGAGCTGAATCCGCGGCGGCGTTCCATGCCATCTTCCTGGCGGGTTTGGTGTTCTTCGCCGTGCGACCGGCGGCCGATGCGCGCACGGCGTTGCTGCGCGGCGCCTTTTTCGGATTGGTCTGCTACGCCACCTACGATCTCACCAACCAGGCCACGATCGTGAACTGGTCCTGGCGGGTGACGTTCGTGGACCTTGCCTGGGGGGCTTTCGTCAGCGCCGCCGGCGCTTGGGCAGGCCACGGCGCGGCTCGGGCATGGTCGGGTTGAGCCGCCGCAGGGAATACAGCCGCGCTACACGTGCTGGTCGATTGCTCGTCGATCTGCCGGGGCGACGTAGCCGGTGCCTGGCGGCGTGAACGTGCCGCCGTGCCGGGTCACGGGGCCCCGCGCACGTGAGTCCGCCATTGTTCCGGTGTTCTCGCGCCGGCCCAGCGACCGGTGAACGCGGCGCTGCCCGCCCGGTACGGGCAGCGCCGCTCGCGTCAAAGCGCCTGCTTGTACTTCTCTTTCGCGCCCTCTGTGCAGCCGGCCGTGTCCTGCGCGAACTCGAGGTCGGGGCGGTGATCCCACTGCTGCGTCAGCTTCGCCGGGCCTGTGAGATACATCGGGTCTTCCACGGTGATCTCGTAGCGCAGGCGCACCTTGTCCGCGCTCAGCGAGAATCGTTCGACCGTGTGCTTGGCCGGCCCCGATGGCACGCTCACGCCGAGACCGGAGATCGAAGGCTCGAAGGCGACGGTGTCGACCACGAGCGTGTCGCCGTCCCACCGGCCGATGGAGTCCCCGTGCCGAGAGGGCTTCACGTTGGCGGCATGCTTGTCCGTCATGCGGATGACGCGCTCGAATTTGTCGCCCGTGTTGTCGAACTTCATCACGACTTCGTTCTTGCCGACTTCGATGGTGCGCAGCTCGTCGAGCACTGCGCCGAACGGGGCGGGCTCGACGTAGCAGAGAGCGTTGCCGAGGTCCTTGGCCTTGATGGCCTTCGCTTCGTCGTTCAGCGGGAACGCCGCCATGGCGCCGAACGCGGCACCCGTGGCTGCGCGGTTCGGCGCCCAGTGGCCGGCGATGCTCTCGGCCGGCGTCAGCACGCGCGTGCGCGTGTTGGCTGCGTAGAACGGATGGATCTCGCCGTCCTGCGTCGTGACGTCGAGGATGCGCACCTGCTTGCCGAAGCCGCCGCGATTCGGATTGACGCGCACGACGACCGGAGTGCCGGGCATCAGGTCCTCGCGCTTCAGGCCGTCGACGTTCGCCTGCGTGATGCCGAGACCTTCGCCGTCGATGAGCACCGGTTTGCCGTCCGGCCCCTTGGTCTCGACGGTGAGGTACATGTGCGGATTCGTCCACTCGAGCTTCGCGACTTTGCCTTCGATGACTTCCACTTTCGACATGTCGAACATGGCCATGCTGTGGTGGGCGTGAGCCGGCGTGCAGAGCAGCGCGGTCGTGGCGACTAGCGGTGTAACAAGAATCAGGCGTTTCATGGAGGCCCCCCGGGGCGGAAATTCAAACCAGATAATAGAGGCATAGCCCGAGAGGGAACATGGTTACCGCCACCACCCGGGAATGACGGCGGCGCGCCGGTGTAGGACCTGTTACCCCGTGTGTCGTCCGCTCGCGCCCCATGCGAGTAACAACGCCGCCGATTCTTAAGTAGACTCGGCACGAAGACCGGAGGCAACGGCGTGAAGACAATCGCAGGCAAATTTCGGGTTCCGTCGGCCGTGATGGCCTTTCTCGTCGTGGCTGGCACGGCTCTGGCGCAACCCCCGGGGTTCCCTGGCCGCCGGCCCCCGCCGCCGGAACCGCCGCCGACGCCGATCGTCGCACCCATCCCCGCCATCCGGCCGCTCACGGGGCCCGGCAAGGTGTACGACTCCGCCTCCGCGCTCTGGCCCGGCAAAGGGCCCGAGCAGCTGGGCTACGCAGTGGATGAATATGTCATCTCCGGCACCGCGGCCGGCGAGCCTTACGAGACGCGCCTCGTCATCCGCAAACCGAAAGACAACCGCAAGTTCAGCGGCCTCGTGGTCGCCGAGCCCATGCACCCGGCCGCCGCCGCCGCGCACGCGTTCGAATACAACTCGCTCTACATCATGGATGCGGGCCACATCGCGGTGGAGATCGACACCACCGGCGTGGAGCAGATCGCGGCGTTCAATCCGCAGCGCTACGGCTCGCTGAAGGCAACGCGAGAGCAAATCAACGAAATCCTGGCCCAGGCCGGTGCGCTGATCAAAAGCCCGCAGAGCCCGATCGCGGACCTGAAGCTGCGCAAGATGATCCTGTGGGGCACGTCCGCGAGCTCGGCGATGGTGGTCAACTACCTGCCGGCGCACAGGGTGTTCAAGCTCGCGAGCATGGCGAACATCTACGACGGCTTCATGCCCACCATGAACGGCTCGACCATCGCGCCGGTGGACGTGCCGATCATCCAGGTGCCCACGCAGGTGGAATACATGGACGTGGCAACGGCCGCGCAGGACAGCGACGAGCCGGGCAAGCAGTTCCGCGTGTACGAGTTCGCGGCCATGGCGCACCTCGATTCACGCAACACGCGCAAGCGGCTCACGCAGGAAGACTGTCTCGAGCCGCTGTCCGAGATTCCGCTCGACGCCATGGCGTCGGTGGCGCTGCATCACCTGCTGCAGTGGGTGGACAAGGGCATCAGCCCGCCGCATGCGCCGCGGGTGATCATGGACATGTACACCGTGAACGACGGCTCGCTGATGCAGCTCGATCAATACGGCAACGCCATGGGCGGCATCCGCAGCACCTGGGTGGACGTGCCGCTCTACAAGTACACGATGCACAACCCGCCGAACCCGGCCAGCACCGGTGCGGGCTCGGGCCGCATGCAGACGCCGCTGCTCTGTTATCTCTCCGGCTGGCAGACACCGATCGACGCCGCCGTCGTGAAGAAGAAATACGGCAGCCCGGCCAACTACGTGCGCATGGTGGAGAAGCGACTGAAAGAGCTCGAGGCCGAGGGCTGGTCGCTGCCGGTGTATCACGACGTGATCATGGCCGACGCCCGGGCGGTGAAGTTCTAGAGCAGGGCTATGCGGCTCGCGCTCGCCGACCCAGGCCGGGGGGCGCTCGTGTTCTACGGTTGGGATCCGTCCGGCGCTCTGTGAGAGGCGGCCGTTCTGCTGGCGGCGGTCGTAGCCTTCATTCACCGTCGCCTTCGCACCGGTTCGTGACCGACGCACTCGAAATCGATGTATCCGCGCCGGGGGTCCGCCCGTAGCAGTTTCACCCGGACCGTGTCGCCAACGTCCAGTGCTCTCACGTCGTCCTCGATTCGGCCCTCGACCGGCGGTTCGAAAGTCCGAACCCAGGTCCCTTTGCTGCCGGCTCCGGTGATCACGCCGTCGAACAACTGCCCGATGCGCCGTTCGAGCAGGAGCGCGGCCGCCGACTTGACCAGCCGTCTCTCGACGCGCTTGGCGTCGTTCTCCTTCTCGGTGCAGTGAAGCGCCAGCGCTTCGAGTTCGGCCGCTTCAAACGGGCATGGGCGTCCATTCAGCGCCGCACGCACCAGTCGCTGGGTAATCACGTCCGGGTAGCGCCGATTCGGCGCGGTTGAATGCGTGTAGTCATCGACCGCCAAGGCGAAGTGTCCGTCCACCGACCGTCCCGGGAAATTCGCCACGTACTGGCCACGCCCGAGGAGCTTGATGATCGAGAGCGAAAGATCCGGGAAGCGGAGGGGGTCGGCCGCCCGACGCCGTGTAAGAAACGCTTGCAGCGCCCGCGCGTCGGGCTGCTCGGGCAATTGCGTTCCCAGGTGCGACGCAATGTCGACGATCCGTTCCCAACGCTCGGGCGATTCGATAACCCGCCTGACCACCGGAAATCCATGGTCGGCCAGGAATCTCGCGACGACGCCGTTGGCGACGATCATGAAGTTTTCGATCAACCCGCGCGCCCGATTCGGTATGTCGAGAATCAATTCGTGAACCGTTTCGTCCCGCAGATGAGCTTTGACTTCGATCGGAGCGAACGTCAGCGCACCCTGCTCGTGGCGGAAGTCCTCGATGATCCGGGCCGCTCGATCCTGTAGGCGCAGGTTTTCAGCGAGTGCTGGTACCGCCTTGGCCGCGACGGGGATTTCGCCTTTGCCTTCGAGCCACGCGCCGACACTGGGGTACGCAAGTTGGGCGTGATTGTGGACGAGGGCCCGGTACACGCTCGACGAGCCGACCTCGCCATTGGCCAGGATTTCTGCCTCCACGACAAATGCCAGTCGATCGACGCCAGGATTCAGCGACGTCAAATCGGTACTCAGCCGTTCAGGCAGCATGGAAAAGATTCGGGCGGGGGTATAGACGGAAGTCGTATTGATTCTGGCGTGGCGATCCGGCGCCGATCCGTCGGTGACCCTCGTGGTCACGTCCGCTATGGCAACCATGATTCGGATGTCTCCGTTGGCCATCGGTTCGGCCACGGTCAGTTGATCGAGATCACGGGAATCGTCGTTGTCGATCGAGCACCACGGGAGCTCTCGCGTATCGCGGACGTCAGGCCCGGCTTCGGGAGCCGTATCCTGCATCGCATCGATCGCAGCCATCACGCTGGGTGAAAACTCGGGCTCGAATCCGCGTTCCAGCATGGCCTCCGAGGCCAGTTTCCATAGAAACGATCGGTGTTTGGAACCGGGTACACTCATCTCTGCGTCCTTCGTCCTTGGATCGTCGCCTGTCGTATCTCGCTATTGGCGGCCCACATTATCAACCTCCTTCTGCCGGACGGATGACTTTTGGCATACCCCTGGGAGCTCGTGATGGATTATCGAGAACGTTTCCGCGTGCGCCCCGGCGGGAAGGCGCGCCTGGCCGAGATCGACGCCGGTTTCAAGGACAAGCACGAGAGTCACGAGGCGGCGGCCGAGGAGAGCGCGAAGTACGCGGCGCGACTGCGCGACCTGCAGAATCTCCTGTACGCCGAGCGGCGACGGTCGTTGCTGATCTGCCTGCAGGCCATGGACACGGGCGGCAAGGAGGGCACCATCAATCACGTGCTCGCGAACATGAACCCGCAGGGGTGCCGCGTGGCCGCGTTCCGTCAGCCCTCCGCCGAGGAGGCTTCGCACGACTTCCTGTGGCGGGCTCACCGCGTGGCGCCGGCGCGCGGCGAGGTGGCTATCTTCAACCGCTCGCAGTACGAGGACGTGCTCGTCGTACGAGTGCACGAGCTCGTGCCGAAAGACGTGTGGAGCCCGCGTGACGAGCGCATCAACGAGTTCGAGAAGGGGCTGGTCCAGCACGGCACGACTATCCTGAAGTTCTATCTGCACATCTCCGCCGATGAGCAGCTCGAGGACTGGCACATGAGTTACCCGAAGCCGACGGTGGATCTCGATCACATTCGCAAGGAATACCACGCGGCAAAACACGCCGAGTGACGGCCACGCACCCCGTAGGCTCGATCACCTGACCTGACCGCGACGGCCACGGAGCCGTCGAGCGTCGACAAGCTCGGGCTGGTGGTCGGTCTATCGTGTCGGGTTATCGGCCACAATGCACGGCAGAGGCCGCAGGACGACGGTTGCGGCACGGCCGCCGAGCGGGACCCGGGTGGGACGGAACGCCATGGAACGTCTGCTCTATTCGCTGCAGCACGAGCTTTTCGATCCGCGCACGCTGGTCGGCGCGGTGTGCCTCGGGGTCGTGTTCGCGATTGCAGCCCTGATTCTCGCAGGCCTCGTCCGCAGGGCAGCCCGCCGCGTCGCGGAGCACCTCTCGGACGTCGCCGGGCTCGCGTTCGCGAGCTCCCTCGGCCAGGTGTTCGTCTACGTCGTGGCGTTGATCCTCTATGCGCACCTCATCCCGGAGTTGCGCTCGGTCGGAACGGCGCTGCTCGCCGGGGCAGGCGTGGTTTCCGTGATCGTCGGATTCGCGGCCCAGAGCACGCTGAGCAACGTCGTCGCGGGATTCTCCCTGATCATGTGGCGGCCGATCAGGGTGGGCGACCGCGTCCATATGAGCACGCCTAAGGGGCTCGTCACCGCGACCGCCGAAGCGATTTCACTCGGCTACACGATCCTGCGCAGCAGCGACGAGGAGCAGATCCTGGTGCCGAACAGCACCATGACGTCCCGGATCGTCATCGGTCAGAACGACAAGGGTCAGAGGGCCCGCTTGTCGGGTGGGTGATGCCCGGGAGCCGCGCGTGCCGAGCAGCGACCTCAGTCGTCGCCGCCAGGGGAGTGAACGCTTCCGCGGCAATCCTGGAACAACGTCGCGGCGATGCTCGGCCGGGTGCTGTGACTGCGCGCCGACCGTAAGCTCGCGAAGTCATGCCGGTCCGTTGCTGCGGCCGCCCGCGAGCGTCATCATCGATCGAGCGTCATGACGAAGAGAGTCCTCATCCTCGGCGCCAGCTCCGGCATCGGCCTCGCCGCCGCTCGCCAGGCGCTCGACCGCTTCGCTCGCGCTCGAGCATCCGGCGCTGACGAAGATCGCCGGCGCTCCCCGGCGTCGACGCCGTGATCCAGGCGCTCGGCGTGCCGCCCGGGCCGCGCATGGTGCTCGGGCCCGTCGATCTCTTCTCCGCCGCGACGCGCGTGCTCGTGCCGGCGATGTGCGCGGCGGGCGTGCGCCGCTGCAGCGGATCGGCTTCGCGCTGGTGTTCGGGCGCGCCTACGCGGACAAGGACGTGCAGGAGCGCCTGATTCGCGGGAGCGATCTCGACTGGGTGATCGCCCGGCCCGGCGTGCTCACGAACGGGCGAGCCATCGGCCGCCACCGCGTGCTCGCGCGGCCGGAAGAGTGGCGCAACGGCATCGTTTCGCGCGCCGACGTTGCGGCCTTCCTCGTGCGCAGATCGAGTCTGATGCGTACTTGCGGCAGGCGCCGGTGCTGATCGGCCCTTAGCGCCGTGCGGAGTGCCGTAGTCATCGCGGTCGGCGCCCAGTGGCTTTCTCGCGCTGGAGGCCGAGGCGGCTGAGCACACTGCCACTGATCGGTACGATCCGCCACCGCTCGCGCTAATCGCGCCGCGGCCGCGGCTTCGCGCGCCGCGTGGGCTCCGCCTCGAGCGGGTTCTCGGGCCAGTAGTGCCGCGGATAGCGGCCGCGCATGTCCTTGCGCACGTCGACGTAGGCGTTCTTCCAGAAGCTCGCGAGATCGCGCGTGACCTGCAGCGGTCGCTGCGCGGGCGACAGCAGCTTGAACGTGACGGGCACCGTGCCGCCGCCGATCTTCGGCGTGGCCGCGAGGCCGAACACCTCCTGCATGCGCATCGAGGCGCACGGCGCGTTGTCGTCGCGGTAGTCGATCTTCGCACGCGTGCCGGTCGGCAACACGACGTGCGTCGGTGCCAGCTCGTCGAGCTTGCGCTGCTGTGCGTGCGTGAGCCGCGCGCGCAACGCATCGGTCAGCGCCACGCGCGCGAGCTGCGAGCGGCGCGTAATGCCGGTCAGGAAGGGCTCGAGCCAGCTCAAGTTCGCGAGCAGCGCAGGTTCCGAGAAGTCCGGCCAGTCCGCGAGATCGCCGCGCGGCAGCGAGCGCACGAACTCGCAGCGTGCGGCGAAGTCGCGGCTGTCGTCGTCCCACGGCAGCGCGGCCGCGCCGAGCGAGCGCAGGCCCTCGGCGAACGCGGCCGCCGCGGCCTCGGCCGGAATCTCGGGCAGTGGCCTGTCGTCGACGACGAGCTCATCGAGCCGCAGCGTGCGGCGCGCGATCACCGCCTCGGTGCGCGCGTCCCACGTGACCTCGTCGCGGCGCACGATGCGGTCCCCGAACTCGGCGAGCAGGTCGGCACGTGCGAGCGGGGCGGCCAGCAGGATCTTCGCGTCGCGGTCGCGGTCGTCGAGATCGAGCGCCACTATGAATTCCTCGCGCGCGATGGCCTCCGGATTGCCGAACGATGCGCCGCGCCCGTTCGTGAGCTGGTAGCGCGGCGCA
>DASZSB010000049.1:0-11224 GCA_035548835.1 Gammaproteobacteria bacterium
CGTTCGGCTTCACGATGACCGGGAAGCCGAGCCGCGCCGCGACGACGTCGGCCGGCGCGCCGCCCATGATCCAGTCCGGTGTAGGCACGCCGGCCGCGAGGAACAGGCGCTTCGCGATGTCCTTGTCCCAGCCGAGCGCGCTGCCGAGCCGGCCGCTGCCGGTGTACGGAATGCCCGCGAGATCGAGCAGCGCCTGCACGGTGCCGTCCTCGCCGCTGCCGCCGTGCATGGCGAGGAACACGACGTCCACGCTCGCGAGGTCGGGCGCGGACACCACGGTGGGCAGGCTCGCGACCGCGCTCTGCTGCGGCGGCGCGCGCTCGATGCGCCCGGCGAACACGCGCTGCTCGTCGGCCGCCGTGAGCCGGCCCCGGCCGGAGTCGTACGCCACGACCTCGTGGCCGCGGCTGCGCAGCGCGCCGACGACCTGGGAGGCGCTCGCGATCGACACGTCGCGCTCCATGCTGTCGCCACCGAACAAAACGGCGATCTTCACGCGGCTCCTCCCGCTGCCGAAGGCCCGCGTAGTGTACTCGAACGTTTCGGCGAAATTTCGTGGCGGAGACCGTCCTCCGTCAGGACGTATACTGACCGCAGGGGACTTTCAGGGAAGCTCACATGCGTAGTGCACTGCTGTGCCTCGCGCTCGCGCAGATCGTCGCGGGCGCCGGCCTCGCGCGGACGGCGGCGGCCCAGAGCCAGGGCATAGAGGAAGTGGTCGTCACCGGCACCTACATCCGCCGGCAGTCCCAGCTCGACGCGCCCTCGCCGCTCGTGAACCTCACGCACGACGACCTCGCGGCCACGGGGTACAACGACATCGGCCGCGTGATCGAGCGGCTCACGATCAACACGGGCTCGCAGAACAACGCCGACGCCTTCACGCAGAACACCACGACGGGCACCAGCAACATCAACCTGCGGGGACTCGGCGTCGCCTCCACGCTCGTGCTCGTGAACGGCCGGCGCCAGACGCAGAGCGCGGCAGCCACGGACACGGGCGAGAACTTCGTCGACACCTCGTCGCTGCCGCCGCTGATCGCGTTCGAGAACATCGAGATACTCAAGGACGGCGCCACGGCGCTGTACGGCTCCGAAGCCGTGGCGGGTGTCGTCAACTTCATCACGCGCCGCAACTTCCACGGCTTCGACCTGCAGCTGGGAGCGCAGGACAGCGCGAAGTACTCGCAGGACGACAACGAGATCAGCGGCCTCTACGGCGCCGGCAACGACACGACGCACGTGCTCGTGGCGTTCAACCACCTCCGCCGCGATCCGCTGACGACCGCAGAGCGGCGGCTGTCGGTGCCGGCGGACGACCTGAGCCAGGCCGGCATGCCGGGCTCGTTCCTGATCCCCACGCGGCCCGGCAATCCCGTGTACGCCGCCGTGTGGTCCGCGGCCTACGACAGCAACCACAACAACATCGCGGATTTCGTGGAGCCGTCGCTCGGCCTGCCGGCCGTGCCCGGCGCGCAACCGCCGGTGTTCGCGGACCAGAACTGCACGACCATCGCGGCGCAGGACCCGAAGGTGGTGCCGGCCATCGCGCGATCGGTGCCCACGCCGCTCGGCAACGTTCCGCTCGGCCTGTGTCAGTTCGACTTCGGCACGTTCTACTCGCTCGTGCCGAAGGAGCGGCGCGACAGCGCGTACTTCGAGCTCACGCACAAGCTGCGCGACGGGCTCGACGGCCGCTTCGAGATCCACGTGGCCGACAACGAGGCGCGGCGCGACAACTCGCCGTCGTTTCCGTTCGCGGCGTTTCCGACCGTGCTCGCGAGCCACCCGGACAACCCGTACGGCACGGACGTGCGCTTCATCGGCCGCATCATCGGCGCGGGCGGCACGCCGATCGAGAGCGTGCACGACTCGAAGACCACGCGCTTCGCGGGCTCGCTGACCGGCAACGTCAACGACGTGTGGATCTGGGAGCTCGGCGCGCAGTTCTCGGAGAACGATTTCTCGGTGGCGGTGCCGGACGTGCTGGTGGATCACTTCAACCTCGCGATCCAGGGCTTGGGCGGCGCGGGCTGCAATCCCGCCACGGGCACGCCCGGCGTGGGTCCGTGCGCGTACTTCAATCCGTTCGGCACGTCACTGACCGGCACCGGCACGCCGAACACGCCGGCCATGTTCGACTACCTGCTCGGCTTCGAGCGCTTCGACGCGGTGAGCCAGCTGACGTCGGTCGAGGGCTTCGCGTCGCGCCAGCTCGGCGAACTCGTGGGCGGACCCGTCGGCATCGCGGTCGGCGCGCAGTACCGGCGTGAGGCGCTCTCGTACGACTACGACGACAACGCGAACCGCGACAACTACCTGTTCCTCACGGGCAACCCCGACTTCGGCAACAGCCGCAACGTCGGCGCCGCGTTCGTCGAGCTCAATCTGCCGTTCAGCGACAGCGTGAATCTGCAGGCCGCGGCGCGCTACGAGCATTACGGCCATGGCGTGAGCTCGACCGACCCGAAGCTGTCCCTGCTGTGGCGCCCGTCGCTGAAGTTCTCGCTGCGCGCGTCGGCCGGCACGTCCTTCCGCGCGCCGTCTCTGTTCCAGGCCTTCGGCACGCGCACGACGTTGAACGAGCTGATCGACCCGGGTGTGGGCACCGCGCAATTCTTCCCGGTGCGCAACAAGCCGAACCCGAACGGCGCGCCGCTGACCCCCGAGCAGGCGAACGTGCTGAACGTGGGCGTCAGCTTCGCGCCGAGCGAGCGCTGGGACCTGAGCCTCGACTACTGGTCGTTCGACTATCGCGACGTGATCATCGCGCAAAACCCGCAGGCCATCCTGAACGCCGCGGTGCTCGGCGACGCGCAGGCGCGCTCGCAGGTCGTCCGCGACGCGGGCAGCGGATTGCTGCTGCGCGTCGACGCGTACTACGGCAACGCGTCGTCGCTCTCGACGGACGGCTTCGACCTGCGCGCCGCGCACAACTTCACGCTGCGCTCCGGCGGCTCGCTGCGCGTGGGCGCCGACGCCACGTACATCGCGAGCTACGAGCTCGAGGACCCACAGGCCGGCAGGATCGACGGCGCGGGCAAGCGCAACTTCGCGAATTTCGGCACCTCCACGCCGCAGTGGCGCGCGAACGCGTTCGTGAACTGGCAGCACGACCGGCACGCCGTCAACGCGTTCGTGCACTACATCGACTCGTACACCGACGACGAGGTCAAGCTCGGCCAGGGCCCGTCGTTCTACCGCAAGATCGGCAGCAACGTGACGGTGGACGCGCAGTACGCGCTGCGCCTGCGCAGCGAGAAGGCGCCCACGCTGGCGTTCGGCGCCATCAACCTGCTCGACGAGGCTCCGCCGCACGTGCAGACGAACGGCGGCTTCGACTCCAAGGTGCACGATCCCCGCGGCCGCATGTACTACGCGCGCGTGGATTTCCACTTCTGACCGGAGATTGCCGATGAGCACGGTATACGACTTCACCGCCCGGACGATCGACGGCGTCGAGCAATCGCTCGCGGACTATCGCGGCAAGGTGCTGCTGATCGTGAACGTGGCCTCGAAGTGCGGCTTCACGCCGCAGTACACGGGGCTCGAGGCGCTGCACCGCAAGCTCGCGGCGCGTGGCTTCGCGGTGCTCGGCTTCCCTTGCGACCAGTTCGGTCATCAGGAGCCCGGCGACGAGGCCGAGATCAAGAGCTTCTGCTCGCTGAACTACGGCGTCACGTTCCCGCTGTTCGCGAAGATCGAGGTCAACGGCGCGAACGCGCACCCGCTCTACCGGTGGCTGAAGAAAGAGAAGGCCGGCGTGCTCGGCACCGAGGCCATCAAGTGGAACTTCACGAAGTTCCTGATCGACGGCAGCGGCCAGGTCGTGCGCCGCTACGGGCCGGCCGACAGGCCCGAGAGCATCGAAGCGGACGTCGTCGCTCTGCTGCCGCCGGGCTGACCGCCCACCGGCCGCGGCCGGCAAAGCGGCCGAAGTGGGAACTGCGTCGCATTTGACACGTGTCGCACCCCCGTCTAATGGGCAGCGCGTAGCGCAAGCCTCGCGGGAGCGGAAGATGGCGACCACCGACAGTCCGGAGAATCCACTCGATCGGTGGCCGTTCGCACCCATGACGCTCGACGCGAACGGCGACGGGCAGCTCACCTACACGGATGTCCTGGAGCGTGCCTGGGCCTTGTTCTTCCTGCCAGGCGACCTCTGCCTCTACGTACTCTCGACGCGCGCGGCCCCGCTCGCACGCTGGCTCGAACTCGGTCCCGGCGACTACCACGGGTTCGTGTCCGGCGTCGTGTCGGTGTGCGCGTGGTTCGTCGCGTTCACGATGGCTTCGATCGCCTACCACTACGTGCTCGACGTCGACCGCAAGGTGACGAGCGCCACGCGCCGGCTGCTTGCCACGCTCGCACTGCGGGTGCGAATCGGCCACGCGCTGCTGCGGCAGCGTTGGCGCACGCGGCTCGCGGCTCGCCGAACGGTGGAACGGGACGCGCCGGTACGCGCAGTCGAACTCTCTGTTACGGAGTTCAAGGTGCTCGAACTGCACGCCGGGCTTGCGGCCGGCTACTCACTGTCTGTGACCGAAGTGGCCGACACGCTCCGCGCGCACGTGCACGCGACTCGGGAGATCCTGAACGGACTCAAGGAGCTCGGGCTGTTGAACCGCGCGGTCGGCAACACCGACCACGAGACGACGTACACGCTGAGCTCAGCCGGCAGAGCGCTGCTCGCGTCCCTCGCGAGACGCCGGCGCGCGCACAGCCCGACGCACGGCTAGATCGCGGCCTGCGCACCCGGACCGGCCACGCCCTGCGGAAACCCGCAGGCGCGCTTCGTTGATGAAGACACATCATAGGTCCATGCTCAACGGATGCCGAACGACCCAGCCCATGCAAACGCCACGTAGAGAGCGCTCCGACACGAGCGTCGCGCACTTGCACCGGCACGCGCCCGCCGACGCGGCTGCAACGCCCACGCGGCCCAGTCACGCCCATCGCCGGATGCAAACCGGCGTGCTGGTCCTGGTCGCAGTGGCCGCCGTTTACGGAATCGCGCAATGGATTCAGGGCCCCAAAGTACCCACGTATACGGTCAGGGTGGGAGACATTCTGCAAACGGTCGTCGCGAGTGGTCGCGTCGAGACGCCGCTGCGAGTTTCCATTGGAAGCCAGATCACCGGTACCGTTGCGGCCATTCCTGTGCAGGAAGGGCAATCGGTCACTGCCCACCAGCTGCTCATCGCGCTCGAGGATAGCGAGGCGAAAGCGTCGGTCGCCGCGGCCCAAGCCGCGGTGGTCCAGGCCGAGGCGCGCCTGAAGCAGATTCGCGACGTGGCTCTTCCGGCGGCCGAACAGGCGCTGCGGCGCGCCCAGGCAAATCTCGCCAATGCGCGAAGACAGTACGAGCGAATGATGGAGCTCGAGGCGCGGAAGCTCGTGAGTCAGCAGCAGGTCGACGACGCGGACATGAATCGCGAGGTCGCGGAAAGCGAAGTGCGTACCGCACAGCTGCAAGTGGAGACAAATCGTCCGACCGGCAGCGACTATGCCGTGGCGAGCACCGCGCTCGAACAGGCGCGCGCCAATCTGACGGCGGAGCAGGCCAAGCTTCGTTACACGCTCATCGAAGCACCTATCGACGGCACACTGATCGCGCGGGACGTGGAGCGCGGCGACGTCGTGCAGCCCGGCAAGACACTGATGGTCCTGTCGCCGGCCGGGCAGACGCAGCTGGTCGTGCAAATCGACGAGAAGAATCTGGCGAATCTGCAGCTCGGCCAGCCGGCCCTCGGTTCCGCCGATGCGTACCCGGATCAGCAGTTCCCCGCCGAAGTGGTTTACATCAATCCCGCCGTCGACGCGCAGCGCGGCTCCGTGGAAGTGAAGCTCCGGGTGCCCGATGCGCCCGCGTATCTGCGACAGGACATGACGGTGTCGGTCGATATCGAAGTGGCGCGACGTGCGGGTACGCTGATCGTGGCCGCCGACGCCATCCACGACGCTACCAGCGCAGCCCCGTGGGTCATGAAACGAAGCGACGGCAAGGCGCAGCGTCAGACGGTGAAGATCGGCGCACGGGGATCGGGCGAAGTCGAGATCCTGGCCGGATTGCAGGCCGGCGATCAGGTCCTTGCCGCGAGCAGCGGGAATGTCGCGGAAGGAAGACGGATACGCGCCGTCCCGGCCAACAACAAGACGGGCCCCCGGAAATGAACGACCTGCTGCCCTTCGAGTGGATCGCCGCGATCCGCTTCCTGCGGGAGGGTCGCCTGCAATCCCTGTTCATCATTTCCGGGGTCGCCATCGGCGTGGCCGTCATCGTCTTCATGTCGGCCCTGCTCGCGGGCATGCAGGCCAATATCTTCAAGCGCGTGCTGACGTCTCAACCCCATATCACTCTCCAACGGCCCAAAGAGGTTGCGCGCCCGCAGCGGACGGACGAGCCTGGACAGGCGGTGCTCGCCACGGTCCAGAAGCCGTCGCAACGCGTCAGCACGGTCGATCAGTGGCGCAAGGTTCGCGACGACATGCGTCGCCGGTCGGACGTGCTCGCCGTGTCGCCGACCGTCACGGGCCCCGCGTTCGTGATTCGCGGAGATGGCAGTCAGGCCATCTCGCTGATCGGCATCGATCCGGAGGAGTACATCAAGATCGTGCCTCTCCCGGAAAAGATCGTCGCGGGAACGTTCCGCATGACGAATTCGGACATGCTCGTGGGCACACAGCTCGCCGAGGATCTCGGCGTGCAGCTGGGCGACAAGCTGCGCGTCGCGACCGCGGCCGGCGGGAATCTCACGTTGACCATCGCCGGCATATTCGACATGGGCAGCCGAAGCGTCAATCAACGCAACGTCTATGTGCTGCTCGCCACTGCACAGAACCTGGCCCAGCTGATCGGCGAAGTCTCGAGCATCGATCTCACGGTGCCGGATCCGATGCAGGCCGAGGTCGTAGCGCGCTCGATCGCCAATGAAACCGGCCTCGATGCGCTCTCCTGGATCGCGAACAACAATCAGCTGTTCGTCGCCCTGAACGCACAGACCTTCACGAGCGAAATGATCCGCCTGTTCGTCGCGCTGTCGGTGGCTGCGGGCATCGCGAGCGTGCTCGTGGTCTCCGTCGTGCAGAGATCGAAAGAGGTAGGCATCTTGCGCGCCATGGGCGGCTCGCGCGGGCAGCTGCTACGCGTATTCCTGATTCAGGGCGCCGTGGTCGGCCTCGTGGGCTCGATCATCGGATCGACGATCGCGACCGGCTTGATCGCCGCGTGGCGCGTGGTGGCCAAGAATCCGGACGGCACGCCGATGTTTCTGCTGACGATAGATCCCAGTTTGTATGCATGGGCCGCGCTGGTCGCCACCTTGACCGGCTTGCTCGCGGCCGTGACTCCGGCCATTCGCGCTGCGCGCCTCGAACCGGTTGTCGCAATTCGTGGCTGACGAAGTTCTGCGGCTCGAGGGGGTCAGCAAGTCCTACGGGCTCGGTACACCCGCGGAAGTCGAGGTGCTGCACGACATCGATCTCACGCTCGAGAAGGGCGAGTTCTCGGCCCTGATCGGCCCGTCCGGCTCCGGCAAGAGCACGCTGCTCAATATCGTGGGGCTCCTGGACCGACCGACTCGCGGCACGCTGTTCATTTCCGGCCAAGACACCAGCACACTCGACGAAGCCAGCCTCACACAGTTGCGCGGTCGCGAGATTGGGTTCGTCTTCCAGTATCACTATCTGCTATCTGCATTCACCGCGCTGGAAAACGTCATGATGCCGATGCTGCTGGAACGCGGCCGACCCGATGAGCAGATGCGTGCCACCGCACGCGAGCTGCTGGAGAAGGTGGAGCTGACGCAATGGCAGAACAGCCGCGCGACGAACATGTCGGGCGGTCAGCAGCAGCGTGTCGCCATTGCCCGAGCGCTGGCGCTGAACCCTGCGCTGATCCTCGCCGACGAGCCGACGGGCAATCTCGACACACAGTCCGCCAACAATGTGTTTCAGCTCATGCAGCAGGTAAGCGCGGCGAGCAAGACGACCGTCCTGCTGGTCACGCACAACATGGATCTCGCGCGACGCTGCGACCGCGTTATCGAGCTGGTGGACGGGAGGGTCGTGTCGGATCACGCGAACCCCGCGGCGTAATTTTTGGAATACGGAATGACGAATACCGGACTGGACAAGGGAAGTCTCCGCACGCTCATGTTGGGCGCCATCGGCGTCGTGTTCGGCGACATCGGCACTAGCCCGCTCTACGCGCTGAAGGAAACCATGGCGGGCCACTATCCGATCGCCGTAGCCGAAGCGAACGTGCTCGGCGTGCTGTCGCTGGTGTTCTGGGCCATCATGCTGCTCGTGTCCGCGAAGTACGTGCTGCTGATCATGCGCGCCGACAATCACGGCGAAGGCGGCAGCCTCGCGCTGCTCGCGCTCGTGAGCGGGCTCACGCGGGAGTCGCGCTGGCAGACGGCCGTCATCTGGCTCGGCATCTTCGCCGCAGCACTCTTCTACGGCGACAGCATGATCACGCCCGCGATCTCGGTGCTGAGCGCGGTCGAGGGCCTGCACGTGGTCACGCCCGCCCTCGAGCCGTACGTGTTGCCAGTCACCTGTGTTGTGCTGGCCGCGCTGTTCGCGATCCAGAAGCGCGGCACCGGCACGATTGGACTCCTGTTCGGGCCGGTCATGTGCGTCTGGTTCGCGTGTCTCGCCGTCCTCGGCGTGCTCAGCATCGTGCAAACGCCGGCAGTGCTGCAGGCGCTGAATCCCCTGGCGGCCGTCGCGTTCGTGGGCGCGAACCCCGGGCAGGCCTTCCTCGCGCTCGGAGCGGTGGTGCTCGCCGTGACGGGCGGCGAGGCGCTATATACGGACATGGGACACTTCGGCCGTTTCCCGATCCGCATCGCCTGGTTCGGCCTGGTCCTGCCTGCCCTCGTGCTGAACTACTACGGACAGGGCGCACTGCTGCTGCGCGAGCACGCAGCCGTCGAGAATCCTTTCTTCCTGCTCGCGCCGTCGTGGGCCGTGTTTCCGCTCGTGATCCTCGCGACCATGGCCACGGTCATCGCGTCGCAGGCGGTGATCTCAGGTGCGTTCTCCGTCGCCCGGCAGTCGGTGCAGCTCGGCTACCTGCCGCGCATGGCGATCGTGCAGACGTCGTCCAGGGAACGCGGGCAGATCTACGTGCCGTTCACGAACCTCACGCTGTTCCTGGCCGTGATGGCGTTGGTGCTCGGGTTCAGGTCCTCGAGCAACCTGGCCGCGGCCTACGGCATCGCGGTGACAGGCACGATGATGATCGACACGATCCTCGTCGGATTCGTCGCCGTGCTCATGTGGCGCTGGAACAAGTGGCTCGCGCTGCCGCTGCTCGGCGTGTTCTTCCTGATCGACGTCGCATTCTTCAGCGGCAACATCGTCAAAATCGCTCAGGGCGGCTGGTTCCCGGTGTTCATCGGCCTGCTGTCGTTCACGGTGTTGACGACCTGGCGGCGCGGGCGGCTGCTGCTGGTCCGGCAGATGGCCAAGCGCGACATGTCGGAGCAGGCGTTCCTCGACGGCATCGACGACGCCGTCGCCCGCGTGCCGCGCATGGCGGTCTTCATGACCGCGCGGGCGGATTCCATGCCGTCGGCGCTGATCAACAACCTGCGCCACAACCGCGTGCTCCACGAGCGCACGGTGATCGCGACGGTCATCACGGAAGAGATCCCCTATGTGCCGGAGAGCCGGCGTGTGGAGCTGATGAGTCGGGGCAAGGGATTCTATCGCCTGCTGATCCGCTATGGGTTCATGGAGGCGCCGGACGTTCCTGCAGCCCTCGAGCGGTGCCGCAGCAGCGAGTTCCCCGTGGATCTCGATCAGATCTCGTTCTTCGTGAGCCGCGAGACGATCATGCCGAGCCTGCAGCCGGGGATCGCGGTGTGGCGCGAGCGCGTCTTCGCGCTGATGTCGCGCAACGCCCAGAACGTCACCGACTTCTTCAAGATCCCCAGTGACAACGTGGTCGAGCTCGGTGCTCAGGTCGAGATCTGACGCGAGAGGGAGATCAGCGGCGCGACCAACCGCTCGCGCGCAGCGGCGGCGTCGGTACGTCGCCGCCCGGCACGAACAACTGTGCCGCACGACCCTGCTCGACCGGCCCAAGCTCCGCGAGCCATTCGATGGCGGCGCCCGTGTGCGCCGCGACGGCCACGCCGTTGCGAAACGCGATGCGCCGGTGTGGCGCGGGCGCGCGCGGCGTCTCGTCCATGATGCCGGTGAGGTTCACAGGATCGGCGGCCGCGAGCACGAGCCATTCGTCTGCGTCCTTGCTGCGGCGCAAGCGTCGCAGCTCGTCCACCGCTTCCATCAGCGCGAACTGCTCGCCGCCGAAAGGCTCCACGAATCGGCCGCCGCGAATCTCGCCGCGCGCCTCCGCGGTTCGATAGAACGGCAGCAACTCGCGCCAGCTCGGGGCGAGCGGCTCGCGCATCGCAATGCGCCGGCTGATCACGCCGTAGCGGCGCAACAGTGTCTTCGCGGCGTGCTCCAGCGCTTCGGGCGCCGCGGCCGGGCGCGGCGTGGTCTGCGCCGGTAACAAAGCCCAGCGGCCGGCAGCATCGAAACCGCTGGTGCCGCGCAAGCGGCTGCGGCCGCGGAAGCCACGGCGCTGGCTCTGCGGTGTCAGCACCGCGCGCAAGCCGGCGAACGAATCCGCCGTCACCAGGCCGCGCGCGACGAGCTCGCCGAGCGCTTCCTCCACCTGCACGCGCAGCAGGCCGCTGGCCTGCACAAGCTCCACGAAGAACAGCGCTCCGCGCTCGCGCAGCGCATTGACCACGCGCTCCGCGGCGCCGGACATGCCGCTCGCGGGCTCGAACGTGCCCAGCGTGCGCCACAGCGCCAGCGTGCCGCGCGGCACGAGTGCGATCGGCGACGTGGCCACGGTACTCGCGCGCGCACCGGGTGCGGCGCCGCTCGGCCGCGGCCGCCACCACACCACTTCACCGGCGGTGCACAGCTGATCGAGCAGCAGCGGGCTGTAATCTTTCAGGCGCGCGGGCAGAACTTCGCGCTCCCACAGCGCGGCGGGCAGCGCGAGCCCCTGGAGCTCGCCGAGCACGGCGCCGAGCGCCTCGCGACCTTCGCGCCGCTCGTTGCCCAAACCCTGCCAGTGGAACAGGAACCGCTGGTAGTCGGCGAGCGTGGCGGGCTCGATCTCGTTGCGCAGGCGCTTCAGCGTGTAGCGATGGACGCGAGCGAGCAGGCGGCGCTCGCACCACTCCTCGCC
>DASZSB010000050.1:0-17039 GCA_035548835.1 Gammaproteobacteria bacterium
AGAGCAGCTGGCGCACGATCCGCCACGGCGACGCGCCGATGGCCGTGCGAATCGCGAACTCGTGCCGGCGGCGCGCGGCCTGCGCGAGCGTGAGGCTCGCGAGATTCGCGCACGCGATCAGCAGCACGAGCGCCGCGGCACCGAGCGAGGTCAGCAGAGGCTGGCGCAGCACGCCGATCGCGCTCTCGCCGAACCGCGCCACTGCGATGCTCCAGCCCGCGTCTTCCGGATGCTCCGCGGCGAGCCGGCTCGCGACGCCCTTCAGCTGCGCAGCAAGTCCGTCGGCGCCGGCGCCGTCGGTCATTCTCGCGACGACGAGCAGCGCCCGATCGCCGCGCGCCGTCACGCCGGCGCCCTCGCGCAGCGGCACCCAGAGGAGCGCGGAGCGGATCGCAGCCGGCATGCCCACGTCGAGCAGCGCGGGCACGACGCCGACGACCGTGTGCGCCACGCCGTCGATCTGCACGGCGCGGCCGAGGACGGCCGTGTCCGCCCCGAACTCGCGCCGCCACTGCGTTTCGCCCAGCACCACCACGGGCGAGCCCTCCGCGGCCTCGTCACCGGGCTCCAGCACGCGGCCGAGCAGCGGCGTCACGCCGAGCACAGCGAAGAAATTGCCGGTGGCATACGCGCCGTCGACGCGCGACGTGGTGCCGCCCGCCCCCACCACGAAGCTCGCACCCCGCAGCGCGCCGAGCTCCGCGCGCCCGGACGTGGCACTGCGCCAGTCGAGCAGGTTGGCGCGCGACGCGGGCCACCACTGGCCCGGCGCGCTCGCGCGCACCTCGCCGATCGCGACCAGCCCCGTCGCGTCGAGCGAGCCCAGGGGCTTCAACAGCGCGTCGTTGACGACCATGAACGTGAGCGCAATGGCGCCGGTCCCGACGCCGAAGCACAGCACCGCGAGCACGACGAACGCCGGGCTCGCCCTCAACGCGCGCAGACCGAACCGGAAATCCTGCAGGAGACCGCCCATCGACCCTCTCCGGCGACGACGCCATCAGGGAGCAAACATCGTGCCGCCCGCCGCAACCCCCGGCCCGCGCGCCGCGCCGCGGGTGTCGTCGCGTTTTCGTTCATGCGCTTCCCGTTACCGGGAATCAGGCGAGCCACGCCGACACGCCGTACCCGAGCACGGCCAGGAGCCCGAGCGAGGCCGAGCTTGCGAGGCTGCGCCGCCAGCCGGCGAAGCTGGCCGCGTACACGGCCTTCAGCACGTTGTTCGACGCGGCCGCGATCAGCACGGCCGCTTCCGCGCTCGACTGGCCGAGGTGGGCCACGCCGCCCTGCGCCACGCCGAGCACGAACGGATCGATGTCGGTCACGCCGACGATGGCCGCGAGCGCGTACACGCCGGTGCGGCCGAAGTTCGCTTCCACCCACGTCGAGACGATCGAGATGAGCACGAACAGCACGGCGAACACGACGGCCGACGGCAGCTCGAGCGGATTCGCGGGCTTCGGCACCTGCACGGCGCTGCCGCCGGCCTGCGCGCCCACGCGCAGGCACAGCACGGCCAGCACGGCGCCGGTGAGCGCGAGCGCGAGCAGCGGCACCGCGAGACGCAGCGCGAGCGGCACGTTGAAGACCGCGACCACGGCGCCGATGCGCAGGTACATCAGCGTGGTCGCGAGCACGATGCCGGACTGGAACTCGTGCCGGTTCACCGGGTCCTGCGCGAGCCGGCGCGCGAGCACCACCGTGGTCACGGTCGAGGAATACAACCCGCCGAGCACCGACGTCGCGAGCAGGCTCTCGCGTGCCGACAGCAGCTTCTGGATCAGGTAGCTGCCGTAGGACACGGACGAGACCACGACCACGGCGAGCCACACCTGAAACGGCGTGATCGGCGTCAGCGCAGTGACCTGCTCCTTCGGCAGCAGCGGCAGGACCACGCCGATCAGCACCAGGAACTGCGCCAGCGTGATCACGTCCTGGCTCGGAATCGTCTTCGCGAGCCCGTGCAACCGGTCGCGCGCCTGCAGCAGCAGCACGGCCGTGACCGTCATGCCAATGGCGAGCCACGGCGGCCCCGTCAGCGCGAGCGGCCCGAGCAGATACGCGACGAGATTGCAGATCGGCACCATGAGGCCGTCGGGCGCCTCGCGCTCCTCGCCGCCGCGCGCGACCTCGGAGCGGTAGTACGGATACAGCCACACGCCGAGCACCACCAGGCCCACGCAGAACGCCGCCGCGAACTTCGGCTCGAGCGCGTACAGCAGCGCGCCCGACAGCGACAGCAGCGGAAACGTGCGGATGCCGCCGGGCCGGCTCAGCGCGGACTTCCAGTAGAACCCCTCGAACGCGAGGCCGAAGAAGAACGACAGGCCGAGCACGAGGCCGAGCTTCTCGACGGTCAGCGTATCCACGCTCTGGCCGCCCCTACCGCGCCACCGCGCGCCCGTCGTCGTCCCACACCTCGACGTTCGCGATGTTCAGGCCGCGCAGGCCCGCTTCGATCTTCGCGCGGTCGCCGATCACCACCCACACGAGCTCGGCCGGCTTCACGACCTCGCGCGCGGCCGCACGCACGTCGTCGAGCGTCAGAGCGCGGTAGCGCTGCGCGAGCGTCGCCGACCAGTCGAGCGGCCGGTCCACGGCCGCCGCGCCCGCGATCGCGTTCAGCACGTTCGCGGCCTGCTCGAACGAGCCCGGCAGGGCGCGCACGGCCTGCGTGCGCACGCGCTCGAACTCCTCCGCCGACAGCGGCCGCGAACCGTTCAGCTCCGTGACCTCGCGGCGCAGTTCCGCCACGCTCTCCACCGTCTTGTCCGTCTGCACGGGTGCGGCGAGGTACCACAGGCGCGGGCCCTTGCCGTCGATGAACGCGCTGCGCACGCCGTACGACCAGTGCTTGTCCTCGCGCAGGTTCATGTTGATGCGCGACGTGAACAGCCCGCCGAACGCGCTGTTCATCGCGATCTGCGGGAGCGCCGTGGGCGCATTGGCCGGCGTGGTGGCGCGCGCCGCGAAGATCACGCTCTGCGGCGAATTCGGCCGGTCGACGAGGATCAGCCGCGGCGCCGCCCGCGCGGGCGCCGTCACGGCGGCCGGCGCCGGGATCGGCAGCGAGGGCGCCGTCCAGCCTCGGAACGCCGTCTCGAGCGCGGCCGTGGCGCCGGCGAGATCGATGTCGCCCACGACGTAGAACGTCACGTTGTCGGGGCGGATCCGCTCGCGGTGGAAGCGCACGAGGTCCTCGCGCGTGAGGCCGCGGATCGACTCCGCGGTGCCGCTGCCCGTGAGCGGCACGCCGTACGCGCTGCCCGCGCCGTAGATCGCGGCCGGCACGAGGCGCAGCGCGAGCGAGGTGGGCTGCGCCTTCTCCTGCTGGATCTGCGCGAGCCAGATGCCGCGCACGCGCTCGAGATCCGCGGGCGCGAACGCGGGGTTGCGGATCACGTCCGCCATCAGCGCCAGCGTCGGCGCCAGGTTCGGCTCGAGCGCGGAGATGCGCACGTCGCTGGTCTCGAGCGAGGCGTTCGTGCCGAGCTGCGCGCCGAGCCGCTCGGCCTCCGACGAGATCTGTGCGGCCGAGCGCGTCGTGGTGCCCTCGTCGAGCATGCCCGCCGTGAACGCGGCGCGTCCGAGCGGGCCGCCGAGATCGGTGTCGAAGCCGCCGCCAAACTGCGCCAGCACCTCGACCAGCGGGGCGCCCGCGCGCCGCGCGACGACCACCTTCGCGCCGTTGCCGAGCGTCGCGCGCTCGATCGCGGGGAACGCGAGCTCGGGCGTGCCATCGACCGCCGGCAGGTGGCTGCGATCGGCGTGCTCGTTGCCGGCGGAGAGCCGCCCGAGGGGCGCCACGTCCACCTGATGGTAGCCGTGCGCGAGCCACTCGCGTGCCACGGCGGTCACGTCCTGCGGACGCGCTTCGCGCAGCCAGGCGAGCTCGCGGCGGTAGAAGCCGGGATCGTCCGCATACAGCCAGCCCTCGGCCAGCGTCACGGCCTTGCCCGAGAAGCCGCCCACGCGCTCGGTGCTGCGCACGAAGCGCGCGTAGCGCACGGTGCGCACGCGATCGAGCTCCGCGCTCGTGGGCCCGCTCGCGAGGAACGCGGCCACCTGTGCGTCGAGCTCGCGCGCGCCCTCCGCCAGGCTCTTGCCGTCGGCCAGCGTGAGCTCTATCTCGAGCGTGCTCGCGAGCTCGTTCGTGTCGACGTACGCCGCCACGTCCGTCGCGATGCGCTTGTCGTTCACGAGCGCCTGGTACAGGCGCGAGGACTTGCCCTGCCCCAGCACGCCCGCGGCCAGCGACAGCAGCGCGGCCTCGCGCGAGTCGTACCCCGGCACGGCCCAGGCGCGGTAGATGCGCGCCTGCGGCACGCGGTCGCGCAGCGTGTCGCGCGTGTTGCCCGCGCGGATCGGCACCGCGGCCTCGCGGCGCACCACCGGCGGCCCGGGGTCGATGTCGCCGAAGTACTTCTCCACGAGCGGCCGCGCCGTGGCCACGTCCACGTCGCCCACGAGCGCCAGCACCGCGTTCGCGGCGCCGTAGTGATCGCGGAACCATGCGCGCACGTCGTCGAGCGACGCCGCGTCGAGATCCTGCATGGAGCCGATCGGCGACCAGCTGTACGGGTGCCCGGCCGGGAATAGCCCCGCGAGCATGCTGTACTCCACGCGGCCGTATGGCCGGTTGTCGCCCTGGCGCTTCTCGTTCTGCACCACGCCGCGCTGCTCGTCGAGCCTCGCCTGGTCGACGACGCCGAGCAGGTGGCCCATGCGGTCGCTCTCCATCCAGAGCGCGAGCGGCAGCGCCGTGTTCGGCACGGTCTGGAAGTAGTTCGTGCGGTCGAACGACGTAGTGCCGTTCATGTCCGTGGCACCCACGGCCTGCAGCGGCTCGAAGTACTCGTTGTTGTAGTGCTCCGTGCCGTTGAACATCAGGTGCTCGAAGAGGTGCGCGAAGCCGGTCTTGCCCGTCGGCTCGTCGCGCGAGCCGACGCCGTACCACACGCCGACCGCGATCACGGGCGCCTTGCGGTCCGTGCTCACGACCACGCGCAGGCCGTTGCCGAGCGTGAAGGTCTCGAACGGGATGTCGACGTCGGGCAGCGCGGCGGCGCGGTCCCGCTGGGCGTGCGCCGCGAGCGTGAAGCCGAACGTGAGCGACAGCGCGATGGCTGCGAGTCTGAACGCGTGCATCGGGAAGCCCCAGGCGAGGTGCAGGGGCAAAGCCTATGCCGGCGCGGGGAGCGCCGCCAGGGGCCGGCCCGGCGTCGCTCGCGCGAGCCGGGCCGGCCTCGAGGGACTAGTGGAAGACGTGGAACACGGTGTCGAGCACGATGCCTGTGGCCACCGCGGCCAGCACGGCGTCGCCGTCCACGCGCACCCAGTGATAGCCGCGCGGCGGACCGTACAGGCCGCACGCGCTGTAATCGGCGATCACGTAGGGACGCGCGTAGTACGCCACCGGCAACCGCTCGCCGCGCACCCAGCGATGCGCGTAGTAGCCGTGCGGCCGGTAGTACACGCCGTAGTGCTCCGGCACACGGAACGCGCGATACGGCTCCGGCCGGTAGTTGTAGCGATACGCGAACGCGCGATCGTCGTAGCGACGGCCGTAGTCGCGCCCGTCGCGACCGTGGTCGTACGCGCGGTGGTCGGAGCCATGGCCGTAGCCGCGCCCGCCGTCATGCCGATCGTGCTCACCCGCCACCGCCGCGGAACCCACCGCCAGCGAAGCCACCAGGGCACCGATCAGGGTGATGCGCTTCATATCGAGCCTCCTGCCACATCCACGTCGAATCGACGTTGGGGACAGGATGCCGCCGGCCCGCTTAAGGCACGCTGAACGCGCCGTTTATCTACCGTTCAGCCAGGCGGCGCCCGCGCGTGGCGCGAAGCTACTCTTTCGGCGGCGGCGGCAGATCGGCCGGCGGCGTTTTGTCGAACTGGTCCTCCGCCGTGCTGCGGTCGAACGAGCGATCGCCCTCGACGCAGATGTCGAAGTCCGTGAACGTGCGGTCGCGCGCGCGCCGATAGCTCTGCTGCATCTTCAGCGGCTCGGCCAGCACGGCGGGCGCGGTGAGCGTCGCTTCGATGCGCAGTGTGTTCGCGTCGACCAGCGAGAAGCGCTCCGTCACGCGTGCGCCCGGCCCGAGCGTCGAGCCCGGCAGCACCGGCGCGGACGGCGCGAGCCCCGTGGTCTCCACCACCAGCACGTTGCCTTCCCACCGGCCGAGCGACGTGCCGCTGCGCGACTCGTCGAGCGCGCCCGCGGGCGGCTTGTCGCGCAGATAGATGCGCCGCACGAGACCGGCCTCGACGGCCATCGTCACGCGGCCGGGCGTGTAGAGGATCTCGAATGCGCCGCCCGCGCCCGCCGGTGGGCGGCCCGTGAAGAACGTCGCGGATGGCTGACTCGCGCAGGGATTCCGCCGGGCCGCGGTCTGCAGCAGCTCCCGACAGCGCGCGACCGCGTCGGGCTTGAACGCTCGCTCCGCGTCGCACACGGCGTCCGGGCGCGAGCCGGCGCCCACGCGCGCGCCCGCCACCGCGGTCGCGAGCACGAACGGCGGCGTCAGCGGCGTCCACGCGCCCGCGAAGTCGGGCAGCGACTTCAGCGATTCATACGTCTGGCCGGGTTGCGCGTGCGCGGGGCCCGAACGCGCGGCCAGCGCAACGGCCGCGAGAGCCGCGACCGCGAGCCATGCAGTGACGCGCTCCACTCAGCGTCTGCCGAGATCGCTGGGACACTGCAGCACCGGTCCCTGCTGCACAGTCACCTTCTCGCAGTGCCCGCCGATGCTGCCGTCGCGCAGCGGCCAGTACTCGACGGACACCTTGTCGCCGGCCTTCAGCATCTCCTTCGTCCAGCCGTGGCCCTGCAGCACGGAGGGCGAGCCGTTCTCGAAGCCCCACAGGTCGTACGTGCCGGGCTTCGCAGCACTCGGCACGTACACCCAGAGGAAGGCGTGCGGGTTCTTCCAGTCGAACTTCGCGACGGTGCCGGCCACGGTGCGCGTGCCGGAGACGTCGAACATGGCGTACGAGTGGTGCGCCTGCGCGGCGGCGGCGAGCGCCAGCAGACATGCAGCGAGTGCCAGGCCTGGTCGAGTTCTCACGATGACCTTCTTTTGGGAGCACGCGGCGCCGCTAGTCTGCAGCGAAACGAACTCGGGCCACAAGGTGCCATCGATTCGAAAGCCGCTTTTCTTGTCGCGCAAGGGGGCACGTCACCCGCTCGAACCCCCTCACTTCTCGACCGGAATCGTCGCATGACCTAGAGTCAACGAATGACGAAACATCGGATCTACACCATGAGCTTCGCGCGCGTCTATCCGGCGCTCGTGGCGAAGGCGCAGAGGAAGGGCCGCACGCAGGCCGAGGTCGACGAAGTGATTCGCTGGCTGACCGGCTACACGGCGAAGAAGCTCGAAGCGCAGCTCGCGAAGAACAAGGACGTCGAGACCTTCTTCGCCGAGGCACCGCACATGAATCCTTCCCGCAGCCTGATCAAGGGCACGGTCTGCGGCGTGCGCGTGGAAGACATCGAGGAGCCGACGATGCGCGAGATCCGCTACCTCGACAAGCTGGTCGACGAGCTGGCCAAGGGCAAGCCGATGGAGAAGATCCTGCGGAAGTAGCCGCGGCGCAGGGACGTGCCCGCCGCGCAGCCTAGGCAAACCGCGCCGCTACTCCGCCCTCAGCGTCTCCACCGGATCGATGGCAGCCGCGCGGCGCGCCGGCAGCCAGCTCGCGAGCGCCGCGGCCGCGAGGATCACGCCGAGCGCTACGCCATACGCGGCCGGGTCCGTCGGCGCGACGCCATAGAGCAGCGCCGCCAGGAGGCGCGACACGCCGAGCGCGGCCACCAGGCCGATCGCCGCTCCGCAGCCCGCGAGCACGAGCCCGTGGCGCACGAACAGCGCGCGCACCTCGCGCGGCTGCGCGCCGAGCGCCAGGCGAATCCCGATCTCGCGCGACCGCTGCGTCACGACGTACGCGATCACGCCGTAGATGCCGAGCAGCCCCAGCGCCAGCGCCATCGTGCCCGCGATGCCGAGCATCACCAGCGCGAATGACGTGCGGGCCAGCGACGCGCCGTACAGCGTCTGCATCGTGCGCTCGAGCGCCACGGGTACGTTCGCGTTCACGGACCACACCGCGTTGCGAATCTCCGTGACCAGACTGGCCGTGCCCGCGCGCTGCGTGCGCACGACGTACGCTACGGGCGGGATGCCGAATTGCGGCGCGCCGAACGCACTCTCCATCGACACGGGCAGGTACACGAGGCTCGGCGCCGCCGCGTAGAGCCCGTCGTCCTTCAGGTCCTGCACCACGCCGATGACCTCGCGCCAGGCGTCCGGCTCCGCCGGCGTGCGCACGCGCATGCCGAGCGCGGCGGCGGGCTCCGTCGCGAGCTCGCGCGCGAAGCCCTCGGAGACGAGCGCCACGCGGCCGCCGGCGTCGATGTCGGCCCACGTGAGGTCGCGGCCCGCGACGAGGCGCGAGCCCATCGCCGCGAAGTAGCCCGGCGACACGAACTTCATGCGCCGCGGCGGCGGCGTGGCGCCGCCCGCCATGGGCCTGCCCTCGACGGCCACCGGCAGGTCGAAGGTGAACGGCGCGCCCTCCATCGGCAGCGTGCTCGTGAACGCCGCGGCCTCCACGCCCGGCAGCTTCGCGATGGCATCGAGCGCCTCGTGCTGCACGCGCGTGAACGCTTGCGGGTCGCGCATGAGATCGTTCGGCGCCCACGTGCGCACGGTCTGGAGCGTGGCCGGGTCCGCGAAGCCCGCGTCGACACGGCGCAGTACCTCGAACGTGCGGATCAGCAGCACCGAGCTCACCACGAGCACGAGCGCGAGCGCCACCTGCACCACCACCAGCGTGTTGCGCGTGCGCGCACGCTCGCGGCCCGCGCTCGCGCCGCGCGTGGCGCCGAGCGCGCCGGCATCGGCATGCACCGCGTGCTTCAGCGCCGCCAGCGAGCCGAACACCAGCGTGGAGCACAGCGCCACGGCCACCGTGAACAGCAGCACGGGCGGATACACGCCGATCTCGCCGAGGCGCGGCAGGCCGCCCGGGCCGAGCGCCACGAGCCCCTTGATTCCGGCGTACGCGATCGCGAGCCCGAGCGCACCGCCGAGCGCCGCGATCACGAGACTCTCGACGAACAGCTCGCGCGCGAGCCGCGCCGGCATCGCGCCGAGCGCCGCGCGGATCGCGAACTCCTGCCGCCGCGCGTCCGCGCGCACGAGCATGAGGTTCGCGATGTTCGCGCAGGCCACGAGCAGCACCGCGCCGATGGCGCCCATGAGCACCCACAGCGTGCTCGCGATGTTGCCCACGAGGTCGTCCTTCAAGGGACGCACCACGGGCGCGACGCGCCAGTTCTCCACGGCCTCGCGCGTCACGCCCTGCTGCATGGGCCACGCGCCGCGCCAGATCGGCAGCATGCGCTCGATGTCCGCGCGCGCTGCCTCCGGCGTGACGCCGGGCTTCAGGCGCGCGAGCGCATTGAATCCGCCGAAGGTATTGATGCTGGCGCGCGCGGGATCGAACATCTGCGTGACGATGATGTCCGGCTGCGAGTTCATGAAGTCGAAGCGAAAGTCCGGCGGCATGATGCCGACCACCTGCGCGGGGCGGCCGTCGACCACGAGTGCGCGGCCGAGCGCCGCCTCGTCGCCGCCGAAGCGGCCGCGCCAGAACGCGTACGACAGGATCACCGGGTTCGGCTCCTGCGCGGCGGGCCCCTGCTCCCCTTCCGTGAACCAGCGGCCGCGCAGCGGCTGCACGCCGAGCGCCTGCAGCAGCCCGTGCGACGCGCGCAGCGAGCGGATGCGCGTGGTCTCGCCCTCGCTCGTGAGCGTCTGGCCGCCGTCGGACCAGAGACCTATCTCGGCGAACGTGCGGTTCTCCTTGCGGTACGTGAGATACATCGCCGGCGAGGCGCCGATGTCGGAGCCGCCGAGGCCCGCGGCCGGATGGCGGATGCGCACGAGCTCGCCGGCGTTCGGGTACGGCAGCGGCTTCAGCAGCACCGAGTAGACGACGCTGAAGATGGCCGTCGTGGCGCCCAAGCCGAGCGCCAGCGTGAGCACCGCGGCGCCGGTGAAGGCCGGGCGGCGCGGCAGCGAGCGCAGCGCACGGCGCAGGTCGCGGCCCACGGATTCGAGGTAGCCGGTGACGTTCATATAGCGAACCTCCGGGCGCGCAGACGCCCCCCCGGGCCGAGTTTGCGACATTCGTGCCAGCGTTGCGCCCCAGGCAAGCCGTTGAATCGGCGCGGGCGCGCGGTCGCGCAGCCGGCACGGCCGTCGCGTTTCCGCAAAGCGCCGTCCCGCGGCCGGGACGACACCGGCGCGTACGCCTGCCGGAACGCCGGCGCGCGCTTGCACGCGGCCCGTGGCACGTGGCTTGCTTTGGGACAGACGCACGCTCCAAAAGAGCGGGGTGAACGCTCATGCGCAGCATTTTCGGCGATCTGCGTCTCGCGTTTCGCCGGCTCGCCAGGAGCCCCGGCTACGCGATCATCGCCGTCGTCACGCTGGCGCTCGGCATCGGCGCGAGCACGGCGACCTTCAGCGTCGTCAACGGCGTGCTGCTGCAGCCGCTGCCGTATCCGCACGCGGAGCGTCTGCTGCAGGTGCGCACCGTGTTCGCGAACGGCTACGCCGCGAACCTCACTTCGTACCCGGACTTCGAGGATCTGCGCGACCGGAACTCGAGCTTCACCGGGCTTGCCGCCTACGCGGACGCGCGAGTGTCGGCGTCCACCGGCGGCCAGGCGGATCGCGTGTTCCTGACCGAGGTGTCGCCGGGCTTCCTGCCGGTGCTCGGCGTGGCGCCGACACTCGGGCACGCGTTCGGCGCCGACGAGGAGCGCGCCGGCGAGCGCGTGGCCATCGTGAGCCATGGCTACTGGCAGAGCCGTCTCGGCGGCCGCGCGGACTTCGCGGATCGGAGCCTCCGCATCAACGATCAGACCTACGCCGTGATCGGCGTGATGCCGCGAACCTTCGACTTCCCCGCCGGCACCGACGTGTGGGTGCCCATACCGCCGGGCAAGCAACATCGCACCGCGCACAGCTTTCAGGTCGTGGGCCGCCTGCGCGACGACGTACCGGCCGCCGCCGCGCAGCAGGACCTGAGCGCCATCGCGCAGCGGCTGAAGCAGCAGTACGGCGACGACGAGGACATGGTGGCCGCGTCGGTGCGGCCCGTGCTGGAGCAGGTCGTGGGCGGCGTGCGTCCCGCGTTGACGCTGCTGCTCGGCGCGTCCGGCGTGCTGCTGCTCGTGGCCTGCGTGAACGCGGCGAATCTGATGCTGGCGCGGGCGCTGTCGCTCGATCGGGAGTCCGCGGTGCGCCTCGCGCTCGGCGCCCGCCCCGCGCGCCTCGCGCGCAACTTCCTGGCCGAAGCGCTCGTGGTCTCGTTCGCGGGCGCGGCGCTCGGGCTTGCCGTGGCAGCCGCGGGAGTTCCCGCGCTGCTCGCGCTCGACGCGGCCAGGCTGCCGCGCGCGAGCGACATCGGCGTGGACTTGCGCGTGTTCGCGTTCGCGCTTTGCGTCTCGCTGCTGGTGGCGCTGGCCGTCGGCGCCGTTCCGGCGCTGCGCGCCGTGCGCCGCGATCCGCGCGATGCGCTCGCGGAGAGCCAGCGCATCCAGGGCGGCGGCACCGCCACACGCCGCCTGCGCGCCGGCCTCGTCGTCGCGCAGATCTCGCTGACCGTGGTGCTGCTGATCGGCGCCGGCCTCGTCGGACGCAGCGTGCTGCGCCTGCTCGAGGTGGATCCCGGCTACCGGACGGACGGCGCGCTCGTCATGGATCTCTGGCTGCCGGCCGAGCCGGTGACTGCGACACGGACCGAGCATTCTCCGGGCGACGTGCGGATCGCCGAATTCCTCGGTGCGCTCATGGGCAGGCTGGCCACGATTCCGGGCGTGGAGCGCGTCGGGGGCGTCAACCGTTTCCCGCTCGCGACCGGCCCCGCCAGCGGCAGGTTCATCGTGCTCGACCGCCCGGACGAGGTGCGCGACATCGACGACTGGACGCGCCTCACACGCGACACCGCGCGCACGGGCAACGCGCAGTTTCGCGTCGCGAGCCCCGGCTACTTCGGCGCCATGGCGATTCCGCTCGTCCGCGGCCGCCTGTTCGACGAGCGCGATGCGCCCGAGGCTCCGCACGCGGCGCTGATCAGCGCCTCGCTCGCGAAGGCGCGCTGGCCGGGCGAGGACCCGCTCGGCAAGCTGATCCAGTTCGGCGGCATGGACGGGGACCTGCGGCCGTTCACCATCGTCGGCATCGTGGGGGACGTGCAGGATTTCGGCATCGGCTCGGCGGCGCAGCCGACGTTCTATACGAACTACGCGCAGCGGCCGCGATCCGCGTACGAGTTCCACGTCGTGCTGCAGGGCCGTGCGGACGAGGCCGCCCTCGCGGCGGCCGCGCGCGCCGCGGCGCGGGAGCTCGACCCACAGGTGCCCGTGGCCTTCAAGACGCTGCGCGAGATCGTCGTGGCCTCGCTCGCGGATCGCGAGCTCGTGCTGCGGCTGCTCGCGTTCTTCGGCGCGCTCGCGCTCGTGCTCGCGACGACGGGCGTGTACAGCGTGGTGTCGTACATGGCGCTGCAGCGCACGCGCGAGATCGGCGTCCGCATCGCGCTCGGCGCGCGCAGCCGCGACGTGGTGCGATTGCTGCTGCGCCAGGGCGCCGCGTTCGCCGCCGGCGGCATCGCGATCGGTATGGTCGCGGCGTTCGCCTCGACGCGCATGCTCGCGAGCTGGCTGTACGGCGTGGGCAGCGTGGATCTGGCGACGTTCGCCGTCGTAGCAGTGGGCTTGCTGGCGGCGGCGCTCGTGGCGAGCTTCGTTCCGGCGTGGCGCGCGGCGCGCAGCGACGCGACGGAGGCGCTGCGGCACGAGTGAGAGTGCCGAATCGCTACGCTTAGCCCGAATTCGCCAGTCGCGCCCCGCCGCAACCGGCCGCTAGGTTGCGGCGATGAAGGTCCGCGACGCGGTGCGCCTCCTGCAGTCAGACGGCTGGTTCGAGGTTCGGACCCGCGGGAGTCAAGCAAGCCGGCCTGAAGCGAAGGTGACCCACCGTGCGCTACGCCATCGTGATCGAACAAGCAGACGCGAATTACTCCGCCTACGTTCCGGACCTGCCGGGATGCGTGGCGACCGGCGCCACGGTTGCGGAGACCGAACAGGCGATTCGCGAAGCGATCGAGTTCCACCTCGAAGGGCTGCGCGACGACGGCGAACCGATTCCCCCGCCCACGAGCCGCGTCGACTACGTCGAAGTCGCGGCCTGATCACGTAGTCGCTGCAGGAAGCTCGCGCCGACACGACCTTCAGATCGCGTCGTGGCACCGGGCTCGTACGAGCTACGCTGACACACCCAGGCCCCATCGGCGCCCGAACAGCGTCTGCGCGCATGCTCTCCCGGCGCGATCGGAAGCTCACCTTTCGATCACCGGCCGATTCGAAAGCAACCTTCCGATCCCGCAAGGGGGCACACCGCACGCGCCCCGCTGCCCGGCCGACGAGGCAGCGCTCGCCGTCGTTACGAATCGCGGCCGCGGCGCAGCCACCGGCGCACCACGCGGTTCCACCACATGATGGCGCCCGTCACGAACATCGCCGCGGGGATCGCACCGCCGATCGCCCACGTCGCTTTCGTCGCCTGATCGCAGAGCCCGGGGCCCTGGCACGGAATGCCGATGCCGTTGATACGGCCGAAGTGCAGGTACGCGAGCCAGTAGAGCGCGCTGTCGACGAACCGCGTGCCGGCGTTCTCGCTCGTCGGCGGTTGCAGCCAGTCGGCCGCCGCACCGAAGTGATCGGGGAAGCACAGATACATGCCGCTCAGCGCCAGCACCACCAGGAACGCGAAGCTCCAGAAGCCGAACACGCCGTGCAGCTCCCACGTGGAGCGCTTCCAGCCCACGCCGCGATGCAGCACGAGGTGCTTGCGCCAGCGCGCGCTGCCGGGCCACCAGAGCACCGCGCCCGTGAGGCACATCAGCAGCACGGCGATGGCGCCGAAGCCGTTGACCTTGCGGCCCGTGGAGCCCGAGAGCAGATCGTCGTGCAGCTCGATGAGCTTGTCGACGAGCCACATGCCGAGCGGCACGTTCTCTTCGGCTTGCGCCGGCGTCGCGCTGTGCGTCACGACCGGTGGCGTCACCCACACGTAGAGCTCGTTGCGGTACACGAGCACGCTGCCCGTCACGCTGATGAAGAACACGTAGAGCCCGAGACCGATGCCGCTCCACAGGTGCACCTGGAACAGCGCACGGCGCAGCCACACCTTCTGCGGCTGCCGGACCCAGCGCTGCCAGCCGCTCAAATGCCCGCGTACCACGAGTAACCGTTCTGGATCATGCCGTACGGGCCGTTGTCGTCGAACTCGCTCGTGACCACGAGCCCGCGCAGGTATTTCATGCTCTTGTAGCCGAGCTGCGTCTCCACGCGCACGCGCAGCGGCGCGCCGTGCGCGACGGGCAGCTCGCGGCCGTTCATGCCGTAGGCGAGTATCGTCTGCGGGTGCAGCGCGTCGAACATGTCGATGCCATCCACGAACGCGTCGTAGCAGTGGAACTGCACGAACCGCGCGTCGTCGCGAATGCCGGCGGCCTCGAGCACGGCGCGCAGCGGCACGCCCGTCCACTGCATGATGGCGGACCAGCCTTCCTCGCACGTGTGACGCGTGATCTGCGTGCGCGAGCGCATGCGCTTCAGGTCCTCGAGCGAGAAGCTGCCCGGCTTCGAGACGCTGCCCTCCACCGTCAGGCGCCAGTCGTCGAAGCCCGCGCGCACGAAGCGCTCGTAGTCCTCCGCGAACTCCTGCACGAAGCCGGGCTGGCCGGGATCCGTGGGATCGGTGGTGCCGATGGCCGGTGCGTTCGAGATGTCGCTGAGATCGTACTCGCGCGCCAGCGCCTGGCGCGGCAGCAGCAGCCGGTGCGCGTTGTACGTGAGCCAGTCGCCCATGCGCAGCACGTTGCCGTACGTGGGCGGCTCGTTCATGGCACAGCCGGCGAGCGTGACGACGGCCGACGATGCGAGACCCTGGAGCGCCGTGCGCCGCGTGATGAGCCGCCGGCTCATCGGCCGACGACCATCGCGCGCAGGTGCCGGCCGAAGCCGGTCAACACTGCCAGCGCCACGTGCCCGACGACGAACACCGCGAGCAGCACCAAGCCCGCGAAGTGCAGCGTGCGCGCGGTCTGATAGCCGCCGAACACATCGAGCAGCACGGGGAACGCGGCCGCGACGCGCGGCGACATCGCGAGCCCCGCGAGCGCCATGAACGGCAGCAGCACGAACGCGACGCCCGTGTAGGCGTAACGTTGCACCGCGCTGTACGGACCTGCGCCGCCCGGCAGGAGATCGCGCGCCACGTGCTTCGTCACGACGCCGAGCGCGAAGTACGCCGCACCGATGACGACGAAGAACCAAGCGGCCAGAAAATGCAGGCTGCGCGCCCAGCCGTTCTCGTTGAAGATCTCGAACGTGCGGCTCGCGCTGACCGGCTTGTGCGGCAGCGTGTTGAACGTGGCGTTCTCCCGCCACGCCTCGGGCCGGTAGTTGTCGTTCAGCGGCAGGTCGAGCAGCGACGGCGTGAGGTCGTTGCCGACTTCGCCCCAGTACAGACGCGGGTGCGCCATCAGCACGTAGAAGCCGCTGTAGGCGAGCGTGAAGATGGAGAGCGCGAGAAGCCAGTGGCAGACGCGCACCCAGAGCGCCTGGCGTTGCGGCGTCACACTCACTCGCGTTTGCTCCGCATCGCTCGAGTTTGCGCGATCGTGCGATCGCTCGCCAACTTCCGGTACTTCGCGCTATCCATCGGCACGAGCGCGACCTTCCCTTCGCTGTCGAAGTGCAGGCCCCAGCCGTAGGTTCTCGCGAGCGGCGACGTCCGCATGCACGCCATGGGCTTTGCGAAAAAGGCGGACCGGAGTTGCTTCCGCTTCGCTTTGAGTCGCGCAGGCGCGATCCCGTTGCGCTCCACGTGCACGGCGAACTGCACGTCTTCCTGCGTGAGCTCGTACGGATGTTCCGCGATGAGGTCGTATTCGATCTGCGCGATGGAGCGCTTGCCGCCGCGCGCGGGCGGCGCGGAAGCCGCCTTCGCTTTGGTATCGGGTGACACGGCGATGAATGTGTTGATGTAGTTCATCGATGCGAACTCGAGACACTACGTTTCCCTGCGAGCACATCGCGCACGAGCGGATAGCTTGCCGCAGATCGGGATCGGTTTCGACAAGGCGGTCGAACTTAGTCCCGCCGCGAACACCCCAGTTCGCATTTCGCGTTGTTTTCCTCTGGCGGCCGCGCCATTCTCTACCGCAGGCGGCCCTCGCCACCCAGGGGGAAAGATAATGCGAGCTCCATCGTCCGTCCGTGCGTGCCTGCTCGGTTCAGCCATCGCGGCGCTCATCGCCGCCACCGCCGCCGCGCAAACCATCCAGAGGCTGCCCGAAGGCGCCGGCGCGCTCGGCAAGGGCCCGGACGCCATCGTGCTGCCGGGCTATGCGGACGCGCCGCGGCCGCCCGCGTTCGACGAGGCGAAGCGACGCGAGGTGCTGCAGCAATCCACGCTCGTCGACGACGCGGTCCCGCAACCCGCGTTCCTGGGACAAACGCGCGCGCCGAAGCCGGCCAAGCCGTCGCAGTACCGCTACGAAGTCGCGGTCGACGGCATCGACAACCCGTGGTCGCTCGCGTTTCTGCCCGACGGCCGCATGCTCGTGAGCGAGACGAACCGCGGCCTCGTCATCATCGGGCGCGACGGCAAGGTCGGCGAGCCGATCACGAAGGGGTTGCCGCTCGACTTCAGCAAGCGAGGGCAGGAGCTGCTCGACTCCGTGCCCGATCGCGACTTCGCGCGCAATCGCACCGTGTACCTGCTGTTCCGCAAGCCGCCGCCCGAGGCCGGCGACGTGGGCAAGAACGAGGAGGATTTCCCCGTCCACTATCCGCAGATAGAGATGGCCGGCAGCGCGCAGCTTGCGAAAGACGAGAAGAGCGTCACGAACTTCAAGCTGCTGCTGAACGTGCAGGGCATCGAAGGCCG
>DASZSB010000051.1:0-35570 GCA_035548835.1 Gammaproteobacteria bacterium
TCGCCACCGGCACGGTGGCCGGGCGGCCGTTCCGCGCCTTCGTGCGTCACGGCACCACGGCGTCGATCGAACCGCTGCGCCTTCGCGAGCTCGGCCCACGGCAGGTGCTGGTGCGCACGAAAGCCTCGTGCGGCTGCTACACGATCACGCGCAGCGTGCTCGGCGCGGACGCCGTCGACAAGCCGTTCATCCCCAATCATTCGGGCTTCGGCGTCGTCGAGGCCGTCGGGGCGCAGGTGCGTCGCGTGCGCGTCGGCGATCGCGTGCTGGTGTGCGGCACGCCGGAATGCGGGCAGTGCTACCAGTGCCTGCACGGGCATCCCGAAGCCTGCAACTACCTGAACAGTCAGCTCTTCAACGCGCCGATCGCAGACATGGCCGACGGCACCGGCGTGCTGCAGCAGGGCGCGATCGGCGGCTTAAGCGAGATCATGGTCGGGCTCGAAGAGTACTGCATCCCGGTGTTCACCGATCTGCCGGACGATCAGCTCGCGCTGCTCGGCGACACGCTCGCCGCCGGGCTGGCCTCGACGATGACGTATGCACCCGTCGAGGGCGGGTCGAACGTCGTGATCTTCGGCGCGGGCCCGATCGGGCTCGGCGCGGTGCAGGGTGCGCGCAGCCACTCGGCCGGGCAGATCATCGTCGTCGAGCCGATCGCGTATCGGCGCAACAAGGCGCTCGAGCTCGGCGCGACGACGGTGCTCGATCCGAACGTCGATACCGGCACGCTCGTCCAGCGCATCCGCGAGATGTGCTACGGGCCCACCGACCGCTTCGATGCGGGTGGGCGCTACGGGCCGGGCTACCGCTACGGAGGCGCGGATTTCGTGATCGAGGGCTCGGGCGGCGACCTGTTCCCGCCCGCCGTCGAGAAGGGCCCGGACCCGACTGGCCTGCTCGCGATCCGGCAGGCCTGGGAGGTCACGACCGGCGGCGGCCACCTCACGCTGCTCGGCGGCGGCCAGCAGGGCGAGGTCTCGTTTCCGACGGCCCGCTTCTGCCTCTCGACGCGCTCGATCCACGGCGGGCAGATGGGCGGCATGCACCCGATGCGCGACACGCCGCGCTTCGTCACGATGATCGAGCGCGGCGCAGTCGACGCGGCGACGATGATCACGGGGCGCTATCCGCTCGAGCGCGTCGTCGAGGGCTTCCGGAAGGTGGCCGCGCGCACGGAGCTCGGCGCGGTGTTCACGTTCGGCTGACGGCGCTCAGGGGCGCTGCAGAACCCGGCGCACGATGTAGCTCGCGACGTCGTGCAGCTCCTCCACGCTGTAGGCGTTGCCAAACGGCGGCATCGAGCTGCCGCTGACGCCGGACCGGGCCGTGACCATGATGTCGGCCACGGCGAGATCGCCCGACAGCGGCTTGCCGAGCTGCCCGCCCTCGCCTTTCGGGCCGTGGCAGGTCTGGCACACGCTGCGGTAGATCGCGCCGCCGCGGTCGAGGTTCGGGGCTCGCTTCAGATCGAAGCTCGCGAGAAACGCGCGCGGGTCGTCGTGCGGCGGGTCACCTGCGCGGGCCGCGTCCGCCGGCGGCGGATCGCCCGAGCCCGGCGGCAGCGACTCGATCATGCCGTGCAACGAGAACAGCCACAGGCCGTCGTTGAGTCGGCCGCCCGTGACGCCGCCGCCGGCGATGCCGGCCAGGTACTGCACGCCCTTGTGCTCGAACGTCGTGGCGGTGGTCGTGAAGCCGCCGTCGGTCTGGAACGACCACAGCCTCTGCCCCGTGTCGCTGTTCAGCGCCGTGAGCTCGCCGTTGAAGCGGCCGGCGAAAATCAGCCCGCCGGCCGTCGTGATCGTGCCGGCGCAGCGCGCATCGAGCAGCCGCCGCCACGCGACCTTGTGAGTCGTGACGTCCATGGCCACGAGCGTACTGCGCACGTCCGCGCCGATGTCGCGCGCGTTGCCGAACGTGCCTTGCACGTAACGACGCTTCACCGGGTCGTCGGGGCCGATCGTCGCGCCGGGATCCCCGCCCGCGGTCCCGCGCCCCGGCACGTCGCCGGCGCACAGATACATCAGGTGATTCGCCGGGTTGTACGAGCTCGGGTGCCACGTCACACCGGAGAACGGGCGCCAGATCGCGGGGCTCCCGTCACTGAACGGCGTGAACGTCCGCCCGGCGTTGCGCAGGATCCCCTCGAACTTCTCGCCGACCACGTCCACGTCGTGGCGCACGACCCAGTCACCCTGGGGAATCGGTTGCGTGGCCGCGGTCTTCTGCGCCCTGTCCTGCAGCACCGGCGTCTCGATCACGGGCGTCAGCGGCACGCCGGTCCTGCGGTCGAGAATGTAGAGGTAACCCGCCTTCGACACCGCCGTGATGCCCTTGCGCGGGATGCCGTCGAAGTCGGCGTCGAACAGGATCGTCGGATTCGGCGCGTCGAAATCCCAGATGTCGTGACGCACGAGCTGAAAATGCCAGCGGTACGCGCCCGTCGCGGCATCGAGCGCCACGAGCGAGGCCGAGAACAGGTTGTCGCCTTCGCGGATCGCGCCGTTCAGATCGGGCGCGGCATTGCCGGTCGAGAAATACAGCATGCCGAGCTCGGGATCCACGCTCGGCGTCTGCCACACGGGCGCGCCGCCGTACTTCCAGGCGTCGTTGTCCTGCGGCCACGTCACGTGGCCGATCTCGCCGGGGCCCGGCACCGTGTAGAAATTCCAGACGCGCTTGCCGGTCTTGGCGTCGTAGGCGCTGATGCGCCCGCGCACAGCGTACTCGCCGCCGGTGAAACCCACGATGACCTTGCCGTCGTAGTACAACGGCGCCGCGGTGATGCCCTCGCTGACCTTCGGATCGCCGGCACGGATGTCCCACACCACCTTGCCCGTCTGCTGATCGAGCGCCACGAGCCGGCCGTCGAGCCGCCCGACGTACACCCTGCCATCACCGAGACCGACACCGCGGCTCACGCGGCCGCAGCAGATGATCGAGTGCTCGAAGTCGACCTTTGCCTCGTAGGTCCAGAGGATCTTGCCGGTCTCGACGTCCACGGCAAACACGTCGTCGGCTCCGGTCACGGCGTAGAGCACGCCGTCATAGAAGAGCGTCTGCGCCTGCTGCGAGTAGCCTTGGCCCTTCCCTGAGCCGTTCAGGCTCACGCGCCACACGGCCTTGACCTGGCCGACGTTGGTGCGATCGATCTGGCCGAGCGTCGAGTAGCGCTGGTTGTAGACGTTGCCGCCGTTCGTGATCCAGTGGTTGCCCGCCGGCCTCACGAGCTCCGCAGCAGTGAAGGCCGGCGCCTTCGCGATCGGCTGCGCATCGACGGCCGCACCGGCCGCGGCGGCAACGGCAGCGGCCAGGGCGAAACCGCCCCGACGCAGCGTTGTTCGAAGCATTCGTGATCCCCCCTTCCAGAACGCCCCGGCTCGGGGCGCGCGCCGCCTTTGGCCTACCGCCGCCATTGCGACGCGGCGCCGCGGTATCGACCCGCGGCGCCGCGCCGTGCGTGGCGGTCTACTTCTTGTCGAAGTTGAACAAGTCCTCCGAAACGTCGTCGGGCTTGGTCATGCCCTTCTCGAAATTCTCTTCCCAGATCTTGGCCCAGGGGCGGCCATACATGTCGGGCATCTCGTATTCGATCTTGCTGCCCGGCGTGAGCGGCTGGTTCTTGCCGTTGACGTTGAAGATGGTCTGCACGCACTCGATGAATGCGTATGGCACCTCGTTGTCGTCCTTGAAGTTGTTCATCTTCATGAAATTGCGGACGATGCGGATCGGCTCCACGAGCGCGTCGTCGTCGTAGAGGATCGCTTCGTGGTTCAGCCCCACGAACTTGCCGTCCTTACGGATCGGCGTGTAGATCTCGATCGACTGCATCTTGTTCGAGAACTCGAACTCCGAGTGCGACTTCCAGCCCTGGATGTTGCTGGTCCAGGTGATCAGCACGTCCTTGTCCCAGAAGCCGATCGTGTCGCCGTACCAACGCGGCACCGCAGCGCCGAGCCGCGGAACGCCGCCGTTCTTGACGTCTTCCATGTTGAACTGGCGCCCGACGTAGATGTCCTGCATGAAGTTGCGCGCCACGCCGGCGCGCACCTGCACGAGATCCGGCGTCGCGATCACGTAGTGCTCCCACACGGCCGCCGGATACCAGCGACGCATGAAGCCCTCCGGCCAGCAGAACGTCGACGGCCAGAGCGCATGACCACGCATCTGGTGATAGACCTCCTGCACCATTCGCTGCTGGTACTCGGGCTTCAGCAGCGACAGCACCGTCGGGATCTGCGTGTGCCGGCCCCAGTACCAGTTCTGCTGCGTGGCCGCGGCACGCGCCGGGCGCTCGTAGACGCCGTTCCACTCGGCGGCCGGGAAGTCCTTGTAGGTGTAGACGTTCGGACCGCCGCGGCTCTTCGTCTCCTTCAGCAGCGCTTCGTAGTGCTCCTGTGCGGTCTTGAATCCGTACGGGCTCACGATCGCCGCGCGCGGATAGCTGATCTCGCAGTGGCCCCACGGCGCGTCGGCGTCGTTCGGCGACGAGTTGACCGGGGGGTTCTGCAGGATTCCGCGCTGGTATTCCGTGGCCTGCGGGCTGTTGCAGCGGAAGTAACGCGGATCGCTCCAGAGATCCTTGTCCTTGTAGAAGTCGTCGCTCGTGAAGACGTCGCGGGGCAGCGGCTTGTAGTTCTTCGGCAGCGCATCGTTGCGATAGCCGTTCAGCGGAAACGGGTGCTCCGGGTCATAGCGCTGACCGAACTGGCGAACCCAGTTCGGCCCCACCTCCGGCATGTCGTGCACGCTCGCGGCCAGCGGCCGGCCGCGGCCAACGCTCTTGAAGCCGATGTCCGGCATGTCCTGCGCGACGGCGGGCGCCGCGATCAGAAAGGCCGTGAGCGCCAACGATGTGATGGATCCGATCTTCATAGTGCTCCCTTCATCAACTGATTCACCGGACAGGGCCGAGCGCCACGATAGCCGATCGCGACATCACCCGCCGCTGTCGTGGCCGGGCGGGCGCCCCCATCGCTACTTTAAACGCCTTCGTCGCGCCGGTGCGCCGGGGGGAAGGGGCCCGGTTGTCAAAAGTTTTCTCAGAGGCGCGTCGTTCCCGGCGCGCGGATGTTGCCGGGTCGCTCCGGACGAACTTCCGCCGGGCAGGAATGGAAGCCGTCAGACGGCCGTGCGCTGACGGCTCTCGCCCGCGGCCTGAGCGTAGCCGAACAGACCGCGCGCCTTGATCACGGCCGCCACGGCCGGCGGGACCATGGATTCCCACTCGCTGTCGTGCGGACCAATTCTGCGGAGCACGTCGTGCGAGTAGATCTTCAGGTACTCGGGGTTGTAATCGTCGAGCTGCACGATGCACCCGCGATCGACGAGGTAGCCGAAGAGATGCCGCAACGCCGGAGGCACGCGCAGGTTGTCGACGGTGATGAGCTCGTGCGTCTGCTCGTCGACGTACGGGTAGACGAACAGCTTCAGACTGTTCTTGAACAGCCGGCCGAAGCTCTCGAGGATGCCGCCCTCGAGCTTCGAGTAGTACGACTCGTCGAAGATGTCGCGCAGGTTCACGGCGCCCATGGCGAGCCCGATCGGCCGGTGCGTGTAGCGGAACAGGTACGCCGCGAGCCGGTAGTACTCCACGTAGTCCGAGATCATGACAGTGTGGCCGGTGGTCGCGAGCACGTCCGCACGGCTCAGGAAATCGGCGAGATCGACCTCGCCCTGCGTCATGAGGTTGCGCATCGTGATTTCCATGATCGACACGGTCTCGCCCGGCTCGACGTCGCCGGCCACCTGCTCGAAGCGGCGCAGCGCGGCGGCGGCGAGGTCGAGATTCACGTACGTCACGGGCCGGAAACGGCCGCGCTCGATCAGCACGGGCTTCTTGTACAGCACCTCGGAGGGCTGGAGCACCTTGCCGCGCGCGGAGAACATGGCCGCGCCGGTCAGGCCGAGCTGCACGAGCTTGAGGCTCAGCACGCGGTTGTCGACGCTCGCGAACTCGTCACCCGAGAAATCGATCAGGTCGATCTCGATGCGATTCGTGCTGAGGCCGTCGAGCAGGGATTCGAGCAGCCGCTCGGGCTCGTCGCAGTAGTAGCAGGCGCCGTAGATCAGGTTCACGCCGACGATGCCGAGCGCTTCCTGCTGGGCCGCGTTCTCGTGGTCGAGCATGCGCACGTGGATCACGATCTGCTGATTCGCCCCACCGGGGCGCGACTGGAACCGGATGCCCATCCAGCCGTGGCATTCGTTGTTGCCGCGGAAGCTGCGTGCCGACACGGTGTCGGCGAACGCGAAGAACGCGGTGCTGCTGCCGCGCGCCCCGCTGAGTCTCTCGAGGTTCAGCCGCTGCTCGTATTCGAGCATCGACTCCAGACGCTCGCGGCACACGTAGCGCTGGCACGGGCCGTAGATCGCATCGCTGACCTGCATGTCGTAGGCCGAGATGCTCTTGGCGATCGTGCCGGCTGCCCCACCCGCGCGGAAGAACCAGCGCACCACTTCCTGGCCCGCGCCGATCTCGGCGAAAGCGCCGTAGAAACGCGGGTCGAGGTTGACCTTCAGCGCCTTCTCCCGCGGATCCACGGGATGCTCGTTCACGTTGCGGTCCTCCGGCACTGCCACTCGCATGGCCGATGCCGGAGATGCAGCAACTTCCATGCCCACGGGTCGCGCGTGGCGGGAATTGGCCGTTTCGGCGCCTCCGAATCCGTGAACCGTCAAAAAACCGACGCGCGGCTGCTCAAGTCAGCGGCTGGCCGCGCCGATCGCGCACGCCGAGCGCCATCGCGAGCGAGATCGCCGTCACGGCGATCAGATACCACGCGAACGCCGTATCGCTTCCCGTATGGCCGATCAGCCACTCGGCCATGAAAGGCGCGCTGCCGCCGAACAGGGCATACGCCAGACCATAGCCGACGCTGACGGCACTCACTCGCACGCCGTGCGGGAACATCTCGGTCATCGCAGCCGGGATCGACGCCATCTGCATGGCGAGCAGCGCGCCGAAGGCCATCTGCGCGGCTGCCGTCGTCGCCAGTGCACCAACGTGCATCACACCCACCAGCGGATACGCCAGCAGCAGGCACGCGGTCATTCCCACGATGAGCACCGGCTTGCGGCCGACGCGGTCCGATATCCGAGCCGCCAACGGCAGAACGACGAGGAATGTGAGGATCGTGGCGTTCTGAATATTGATCGCCAGCGGACGCTTGAGCTGCGTCACCTGCGAAAGCCACGTCGCGGCATATACGAAGAGCGTGTAGTAAGTCGCGGCCGATGCCATGTTGAGCCCAAGCACGCGCAGCACTTCCCAGCGATGATCGCGGAAAGCGGCGACGAGCGGCGAAGCCACGGCGTCCTTGGCCGGCGAATCGAACATGTTGCGGCGGAGCACGACTCCTACGACAGCGACGACGACGCCGGAGATGAACGCGGCGCGCCAACCCCAGGTCGCGAGCGCTTCGGGACTCATGACACTGCTTAGCACGCCGGCGACGGCGCCGCCGAGCAGCGTGCCCGCGGTAGCGCCGAACATCGAGAAGCTCGCGAAGAAGCCACGTCGTTGCGCCGGCGCGTTCTCGGCCAGAAATACGATCGAGGCCGTGAACTCTCCGCCGACGGCGAGACCCTGGCACATCCGGAGCGCCACCATGAGCCCTGACGCCGCAATGCCGATCGTTGCGTAAGTCGGCAGCAATCCCATCAGAACGGTCGGCACTGCCATCATTGCGATGGAGAACAGCAGCGCGCGTGCGCGGCCGTAGCGGTCTCCGATGTGACCGAAGATCGCGGCACCTACCGGGCGCATCAGAAATCCGACGGCGAATGTCGCGAACGCGGCGAGTAGCGACCCTCGCGGATCGGCGGCGGGAAAGAACTTCGCGGCGAGAATGGGCGCGAAGAAGCCGTAGACGGCGAAGTCGTACCACTCGAGCACGTTGCCGATGACGCCCGCCGTGACGACGCGACGCATCGTCCACGGCGATGCGCTCGCAGCGCTCGCCCGCTCGATATCCGCGGTTACCCCCATGAGCGCCGAGTGTACCTGCGTTCACGGCGGCGCGCTGCGGCTGCTACACCAGGACGGTGTCAGGTTCTGCACAGTTGCACGGATTGCGCTCCAACCGACACGGACAGCACTGGTGAGCGTCCGCGATCTGTGCAACTGTGCAAAACCTGACACCCTCTTAGGACCGAAAGGCATGGACTTGCAACTGGAGAACAAGACGTGTCTCGTCACGGGCGCAAGCCGCGGCATCGGCCGCGGCACGGCCCGGATCATGGCCGCCGAAGGCTGTCGCGTGGCGATCGTCGCGCGCCGCGCGAACCTGCTCGAAGAGCTCGCGGCCGAGATCGTGGCAGCCGGCGGCGCTCGCCCTCTCGTGATCGCCGAAGACCTCGCGAGCGACGGCGGCATCGAGCGCGTGCGCGACCGCGTGCTCGGCGCCTACGGAGCACTCGACATCCTGGTGAACAACGCGGGCAGCTCGCGCCCCGTGAGCTGGGATGCGACCGAGGAGCAATGGATCGAAGGCATGCGCCTGAACTTCGACCTTGTACGACGCCTCACGAATCAGTTCGTGCCGGCGATGCGCGCGCAGCGCTTCGGCCGCATCATCAACGTCACGGGCGCGAACGAGCCTTTCGGCGTGAACATCGCGTCGGTCGCGAAGGCCGGCCTGCACAACTGGGCCAAGGGACTCTCCCGCGAGCTCGCACGCGACGGCATCACGGTGAACTGCATCCCGCCGGGGCGCATCAACAGCGAGCAGATCCTGGAGCGCCTGCACCCGACACCCGAGAACCGCAAGGCGTTCATCGACGCGAACATACCCGTGGGCTACTTCGGCGAGCCCGAGGACCTGGGCTGCCTGATCGCGTTCCTGGCCTCCCCGCTCGCGCGCTACATCACGGGCGAGGTCATCCACGTCGACGGCGGCATGCACCGCTTCGCCGGCTGACGAAACGCAGAAGAGGAAAAGTTACTCTCGCCAAGATGCCAAGCTCGCCAAGGGAAGAGGAACAACCAGGAATATTCCTGGTTTGGTCTTCCTTGGCGCGCTTGGCGCGCTTGGCGAGAGAATCTTCTTACTGATGCTCGGCGCTGGCGACCGTGGCCGGCGCTGGCGTCGCGGGCGACTGCGCGCGCCGCATCCTGAACGCCGGGCTGTTGACGATGCCGTTCACGATCGCGGAGAACTTGTAGCCGTGCGGCGCCGCGTCGCGCACGATCTTGCGCACCGTCGGCATGTCGTAGCTCTCGAGGCCGCGGCCGAGCGCATACGTCATGAGCTTTGCCGTGAACACGCGCGCGAACTGCTCGGGATCCGCGGTCACCGCCTCGCGCAGCGCGGCGGCCCCATCGATCTGCCGGCCGTCCGCCAGCTGACCGTGCGAGTCGATCGCGCCGCCCGGTTCCCGGGTCCGCCACTGGCCGATCGCGTCGAAGTGCTCGAGGCTGAGTCCGATCGGGTCCATGACGTCGTGGCAGGTGGAGCACACGGGGTTGATGCGATGGGCCGCCAGGCGCTCGCGCAGCGTGCGCGCGGCCTTGCCGCCCTCGTTGTCGGCCAGGGCCGGCACGTTCGGCGGCGGCGCGGGCGCGGGCGTGCCGAGCACGTTCTCGAGCACCCACTTGCCGCGCAGCACGGGCGACGTGCGGTTCGGGTACGACGTGATCGTCAGGATGCTGGCGTGCCCCAGCAGGCCGCGGCGGTTCGGGTCGGTAACCTTCACCTTGCGGAACTGGCTGCCATACACGCCCTCGATGCCATAGTGCTGCGCGAGCCGGTCGTTGACGAACGTGTAGTCGGCCGTCAGCAGCTCGACCACGCTGTGGTCCTCGCGCATGACGTTCGTGAACAGCAGCTCGGTCTCGCGACGCATCGACTGCCGCAGGTTGTCGTCGAAGTCCGGGAACTCCTCCGTCGACGGCCGGATGTTCGCCAGGTTGCGCAGGAACAGCCATTGACCGGCGAAGTTCTTCACGAGCGCGTCGGCGCGCGGATCCGCCAGCATGCGCGCGACCTGCTTCTCGTAGACGTCGGGCTCGCCGAGCTTGCCCTGCGCCGCGAGATCGAGCAGCTCGTCGTCCGGCAGCGAGCTCCAGAGGAAGAACGACAGCCGCGACGCGAGCGCCGTGTCGCCCACGGCGTACAGGCTGCCCGGGGCCACGCCGCGCGGATCGGGCTCGTCGCGAAACAGGAACTTCGGGCTCGTGAGCAGCATGCGCAGCGCCGACTCGATGCCGGCATCGAACCCGGCGCGGGCGGCACCCGAATCGTAGAAGCCGAGCAGCAGCGACACGTCTTCCTCGCTCGGCGGGCGACGATACGCGCGCCGCGCGAGCGTCGTCAGGATCTCGCTGGCGCAGACCCGGGCCGTGGCCTGATCGGCCGGCCGGCACGAGAAGATCCTCTGGCGGCTCGGCGTATCGCCGGGCCCCTTCGCATTGAACGGACCCGCGATGTTCACGTAGTCGAGCACGGGCAGGCCGTTCATGTCCTGCAGGTCGAGGTTGCGCGTGTGCAGCTCGAGCGGCTCGTGCGTCTCCGCCGCGCTGCGTTCGAGGAACGCCACGCTGACGTCGTGCGGACCGGCCTTGACGAACACGCGCGTGCGCAGGCGCGCATCGATCTGGTTCGCCGTAGCCGACATGTTCGCGTCGGACGCGAGGTTGTCCTCCGGGCCGCCGACCTGCGCCAGGAACACGCGCTCGCCGTCGACGGAGATCTCGAGCTGGTGCGGCCATTCGAGGCCGGTCATGTAGCCCACGATGTTCCGCAGCAGGAACACGTTGAAGTCGTACTCGGCATCGAGCGGGAAGTTGTGGTGGATCAGGATGCCGCCGCGCGTGCCGAGAGGCAGGCCCTCGATGTGCGAGGACTGCGCGAGATCCGAAGGCGCGCGGTAGACGGCGGTGATGGGCGGCGTCGCCGGATCCCCAACCGCGAGCGCGGCGATCTTCGCCGACGCCCCGAGGTACTGCTCGAGCAGCGACGGGGACACGCGCAGGACGTCGGCAATGTTGTCGAAACCGTAGCCCTCGTCGTCCGCGGGCAGGAACTCGGCCGCGTCCACGTCGAGCGCCAGCAGGTCGCGGACCGCGTTGCCGTATTCCGTGCGATTCAGCCGATGGATGGACGCCGGCCCAGGGTTCGGTGCCGCGGCGGCGGCCTCGTCGAGGCGCCGCTCGAGGTAGGCCACGAACTCGGCCCGGGTCTTGTCGTCCGGCTGGGCGCCGCCCGGCGGCGGCATCTGACGGCCGCGCAGCTTGCGGGCGACTTTCTCGAAGATGTCGGCGTGCTCGGCGACCTTGTTCAGGTCCACCCCCTCGAGCGACAGCCCGCCTTCCTGGCCGGCATAATCGTGACACTCGAGGCAGTAGCCCTTGACCACCTCCGTATAGCGGGCGGCCAGCTGCTCGGGGGCAGGCTTGCAGCCGGCGGCCAGGACGGCCAAGGCAAGGGGCAGAACGAGACGGATCACGCGGCGGTTCATCGGCGGAATACCCGGGAAAATATGCGGGATTATCGCGCGCCGGCCGGACCCCCGGCCAGTCGAAAAACCCAAACAATGCCGAAGTCGGTCCGGGCCGTCACTGCCACGGCTCCCAAAATCGCCATAAATCTATATAGTAGCCACCCTTTGGCGGCCGACAGGCGTAGCCCAAACCCCCTTTTCAGCTTGCGGACGACGACACTATGGCCAGGCAAAAGCCCCTGAAGCTCTATCGCAACATCGGCATCATCGCGCACATCGATGCCGGTAAGACCACGACCACCGAGCGCGTGCTCTATTACACCGGCAAGAAGCACCAGATCATCGAGGTGCACGACACCAAGGACGGCAAGGCCAGCACGACCACCGACTACCTGGAGCAGGAGCGCAAGCGCGGCATCACGATCCAGAGCGCGGCCGTCTCGGCCGAATGGAAGGGCTATCAGGTCAACCTGATCGACACTCCGGGACACGTGGACTTCACCATCGAGGTGAACCGCAGTCTGCGCGTGCTCGACGGCGCGGTCGTCGTGTTCGACGGCGTGGCCGGCGTGGAGCCGCAGACGGAAACCAACTGGCGCCTCGCGAACCAGTACAACGTGCCGCGCATGTGCTACGTCAACAAGATGGACCGCATGGGCGCGAACTTCACGCACTGCGTGAAGGGCATCAAGGAGCGCCTCTCCCCGAAGGCCGTGGTGTGCCACGTGCCGCTCGGCAGCCACGACGAGTTCGTCGGCATGGTGGACCTCGTGGCCGGCGTCGGCTACGTCTGGAGCTCCGACGACAAGGACGCGAAGTGGGAAACGGTCCCGATGGACCAGCTCGAGTCCCGCTTCAAGTTCGCGGCCGCGGCCGACAACGATTGGCTGAAGCGCGTGCCGCAACTGCGCCAGGAGCTGCTCGAGCACGCGCTGGCGTTGAACGAAGACGCGTTCATGGAGTTCGTCGAGAACGGCAAGTTCGATCCTGCCGTGCTGAAGACCTGCATCCGCAAGGGGTGCATCAGCGGCGAGTTCGTGCCGATCTTCTGCGGCTCGTCGTTCAAGAACAAGGGTGTGCAGCAGCTGCTCGACGCCGTCATCGATTACCTGCCCTTCCCCGGCGAGAACGGCGGCATCGGCATGGTGGACCCGGACGGCAAGGTCATCGGCACGCAGGAAGTCGTCGACGAGGCGCCGGCACGCGCGCTCGCGTTCAAGGTCATCAACGACCAGTTCGGCACGCTCACGTTCGTTCGCGTGTACTCCGGCGTCATCAAGAAGGGCGACACGCTGCTGAACGTCACGCGCGGCAAGAAGGAACGCATCGGCCGCATCGTCGAGGTGCAGGCCTCCGCCACGAAGGACATCGAAGAGTGCCGCGCGGGCGACATCTGCGCGTTCGTCTCGATGAAGGAAACGGAGACCGGCGACTCGCTGTGCGATCCGGACCATCCGGCGCTGCTCGAGCGCATGCGCTTCCCGGATCCCGTGATCAGCGTGTCGGTGGAGCCGAAGACGCGCGCCGACGTCGACAAGATGTCGACCGCGCTCTACAAGATGGTCAAGGCCGACCCCTCGCTGCGCCTCGAGGTCGACCAGGAAACCGGCCAGACCGTGCTGAAGGGCATGGGCGAGCTGCACCTCGAGGTCACGATCGACCGCATGCGGACCGAGCTCGGCGTGGAGGCCAACATGGGCCGCCCGCGCGTCAGCTTCCGCGAGGCTTTCGGCCAGCCGGTCGAGCTCGTGTATACGCACAAGAAGCAGTCCGGCGGCTCGGGTCAGTACGCCGAAGTGAAGATGATCTTCGAGCCGCTGCCGGCGGGCTCGGGCGTGGAATTCTCCGACGAGATCGTCGGCGGCCGCATCCCGCGCGAGTTCATCCCGTCCGTCGAGCACGCCGTCGTGACCGAGTGCAAACGCGGTCAGGTCGCGGGCTACGAGGTCGTGGACTTCAAGGCACGGCTCATCGACGGCAAGTACCACGACGTCGACTCCTCGGCGCTGGCGTTCGAGATCGCGGGCCGCGCCGCGTTCCGCGAGGCGCACAAGTCGAGCAAGCCGAAGCTGCTCGAGCCCGTCATGAAGATCGAGGTCGTGACCGAGGCCGATTATCTCGGCACGATCATCGGCGACGTGAACCGCCGCCGCGGCCAGGTCACGGAGCAGGGCCAGAAGGGCAACCAGGCGACCGTGCAGGGCTTCGTGCCGCTGTCGGAGATGTTCGGCTACATCAACTTCCTGCGCTCCGCGACCAGCGGTCGCGGCACGTTCACGATGGAGTTCGACCATTACGCCGAGGTGCCGCCGGGCCTCGTGCAGAAGCTCATGGAGGCCGAGGCGTAACGAGCCTCGTTTCCCTGCGTCTTCGTCACCGCGCCGGGCCCTGCCCGGCGCGCGTGTTTTGAGCAGCGGAAAAACGTGACCGACTCGCCGAAGAATCGAGAGGAGTTCCGCCGCGGCGTGCGCGACATGGTCGGGCCGTCGCTCGGCATCTCCGCGTGGGCGCTCGTCACGGGCGTCGCGATGGTCAAGGGCGGGTTGTCCGTACCGATCGCCACCGCCATCAGCCTGTTCGTCTATGCGGGCAGCGCCCAGCTCGCGGCGCTGCCGCTGATCGCCGCCGGCGCTCCGCTGTGGGTGCTGTTCGCGACCGCGTTCTGCGTGAACCTGCGGTTCGTGATCTTCAGCGCGCAGTGGCGCAAGTACTTCGGGCATCTGCCCCGCTGGCAGCGCCTGGTGCTCGGCTATCTCGCGGTGGACCTGAACTACGTGCTGTTCCTGCGCCGCTTTCCGGAGCCGAAGCCCTCTCCCGAGCAGTGGCCGTACTTCTGGGGTGGCGTCGTCTGGAACTGGTGGAGCTGGCAGGTGCCGGCGCTCGTCGGCATCCTGTTCGCGAACCGGGTGCCGACGCAGTGGGGCCTCGAGTTCGCGGGCGTGCTGGCGCTGCTCGGTCTCGGCTACTCGATGCTGTCGGGGCGCAAGAGCTGGATCGCGGGCGGCGTGGCGGCCATCGCCGCGGTCGCGGCGTTCCACTTCCCGCTGCGCCTGAACATCGTCGTCGCGATCGCGGCGGGCGTGGTCGCGGGCCTCCTGCTCGACCGCTTTCTCCCGGACGCACGAGAGGAGCGCCGGGCGTGACCACAGCGCACCTCGTGTTCGCGACGATCGGGCTCACGCTCGTCAGCGTGCTCACGCGCGGCTTCTTCCTGCTGCCGACGCGCGAGTGGCCGCTGCCGCACTGGTTGCTGCAGGGCCTGCGCTACGCGCCGCTGGCCGCACTCGTGGCCGTGATCGCACCCGAGATCGTGCTGACGGACGGCGCTCTGATCGACACGTGGCGCGACGCGCGCCTCTATGCGGTGGCGGTCGGCACCGCGTACTTCGTGTGGCGGCGCGACATCCTCGGCATGATCGTCACGGGCACCGCGGTGCTGCTCGCACTCCGGCTCGGCCTCGGCTGGTAACACCAAGACGCGACATCAGGGGAAGGCGAGCGCGACGAGCTCCGCGCCGTTCGGGCCGCCGACCGAGACGACGATGTACTGCTTGCCGTCGAGCATGTAGGTCATCGGCAGGCCGCCAACCGGCCCCGGCAGCGGAATCTCCGCGATCGCGGCGCCCGTGGCCTTGTCGCGCGCGGTGAGGATCGGGCTGCCGCCCCACCCTTCGGCCGTGAACAGCAGCGTCTTCGTCACGAGCGTGACCGCACGCGTCGTGCGGCCCGTCGGCGGAATCGTCACGCCCTTGAGTGCCGGGTTCTCGGCGATCTCCTTCGGCGTGGGTCCGTTCGGGATCTGGAACGCAATCTCGCCCTTGTTCATGTCGATGGCCGTGATGCGGCCGTACGGAGGCTTCACCACCGGCAGCCCCGACAACCACGGCAGCTGCGCGCCGCCGCCCGCGATGTAGCGCATGTCCGAGAACTGCGGCTCCGGGTGCAGCACCGCGATGCTCGGCTGCGTGTACGAGCCGATGTACAGCAGGCCCGTCTCGGGATCGAACGACCCGCCTTCCCAGTTCGCACCGCCCGTGAAGCTCGGCAGCATCAGCGTGCCGCTCGTGCCGTCCTCGGCGTTCGCGAGCGACGGAGGGGTGAAGATCGGCCCCTTGCGGAACACCTTGGTGCCTTCGATGGCTTCGGCGCGCAGCGCGGGCGTGAAGTCGATCAGGTCGTCGTCGGTGAAGCCCTGGCGGTCGAACGCGGGCGGCTTGGTCGGAAACGGCTGCGTCGGTGACGTGACCTCGCCCGGCACGTCGGACTTCGCCACCGGCCGCTCCTCGATCGGCCACACGGGCTTGCCGTTCGTGCGATCGAACGTGTAGACGAACGCCTGCTTCGTGATCTGCGCGACGGCCTTGATCGGCTTCCCGTCCACGACGAGGTCCATCAGGATCGGCGACGTCGGGTTGTCCCAGTCCCAGATGTCGTGATGGACCAGCTGGCGGTACCAGACGACCTGCCCCGTCTTCGCGTCGAGGCACACGAGGCTGTTGCCATAGACGTTGTTGCCCGGGCGGACTCCGCCATAGGTGTCCGCGAGCGGCGCCTCGACGGGCAGGTACACGAGCCCGAGGTCCGCATCGGCCGCCATGGGCGCCCAGACGCCGGCGTTGCTGGCGGTTTCGGCCGAGCCGTCGAGCCACGTCTCGTAGCCGGGCTCGCCCTTGGCCGGGATCGTGTGGAACGTCCAGAGCAGCTTGCCGGTGCGCGCGTCGTAGCCGCGCACGTCGCCCTTCAGGTTCTGCTTCGACGGCGGGCGCATGCCGACGTCGTGCGCCGGGCCGACGATCACCACGTCGCCGATCACGAGCGCGGGCGAGCTGTTGCCGATGCTCGTCTTCGACGTGACCTCGCCGCGCACACCGATCATGAGATCGACGACGCCGTTCTCGCCGAAGCCCGGCACCGGCCGGCCCGTGTCGGGATCGAGCGCCGCGAGGTAGAAACCCGGCGTCACGACGAACAGCCGCTCGTGCCCCGCGCCATCGGACCAGCGCGCGAGCCCGCGACCGGACGTCTTGCGCGGCGCCGCCTTGAACCGCGCCTCGCCGTCGTTCGGCCGCCAGACCCACAGCAGCTCGCCGCTCTTCGGATCGATGGCGACGACGTTGCGCGTGGTGCCGACCGTCGTGTACAGCACGCCGTCGATCATCAGCGGCGTGGTCTCGTTGCGCGCTTCGGGCTTCGGGCCGTAGTTGGCCGTGGTGAAGCGCCACGCGACCGCGAGCTTCCCGACGTTGTCGGCGTTGATCTGCGCGAGCGGCGAATAGTGCTGCGAGGCCAGGTTGCCGCGATAGTACGGCCACTCCGCGGCCGTGCCCGCAACCGCAGCGCCCTGCGGCGCCGCCGCAGGTTGCGCTGCGGGCACGGAGTGCCCAGGCTCCGGGGCGCGCGAGCAGGCAGCCATCGATACGACACCGCACAGCGCGGCGACCCGTAGAACGTTACTCGACGACAGCACGCGATTCCCCCGGTGGACGGTCCCCGGCCGCTACTCTACACCGGCGATTTCCCGCGCGGGACTCGCCGGGGGCACGGCGCGCCATATTGCGCGCGTTGCTCGCGCCGTAGATGACCTCTCGAGGGGGGATTGCAGATGCCGTCGCTGAGGATGCTCTCGAACCCGCACGTACGCCGTCTGGCCGCCGCGATCGCCGCCATCGCGGCAGCGATCGCCGCGGTGGCGGCACTGGGCCAGGCGGATCGCTGGTATCCGTCGCGCTGGGGCGCGGCCGACCAGCGCGGCGCGGTGAACGAGCTCACTCCGGCCAAGGTCCTGGAAGCGAAGAACCTGATCAGGACGGGTGCCGTGTACCAGCTCGGTCACGTGTACGAATCGTCGATGCCGCTGTTCGGCACGCGGCACTTCAGCCTGCGGATTCCGCAGACGTTCGGGCTCATGGGCACGAACCGGATGACCTACCACGACGAGATCATCAGCGGCGAGCTCGGCCAGATCGGCACGCAGTTCGACGGCCTCGGGCACCTCGGTATAGGCGACCTGTTCTACAACGGCAACGACCGCAAGGACTTCGCGAAGGCCGAAGGGCTCGCGAAGCTCGGCGTGGAGAACGTCGGCGCCATCGCCACGCGCGGCGTGCTGATCGACGTGGCGGCGCTGAAGAACGTCGCGCAGCTCGAAGGCGGCTACGAGATCACCGTCGCCGACATCACGGGCGAGCTGGCACGGCAGAAAGTCGAGATCCACGCGGGCGACGTCGTGATCTTCCACACGGGCTGGGGCTCGCTCTGGGGCAAGGACAACGCGAAATTCAACGCGGCGGCTCCGGGGCCCGGCCTCGCAGCGGCGCAGTATCTCGTGGATCACCACGTCGTGATGGTCGGCGCCGACACGTGGTCCATGGAAGTCATTCCGAATCCGAACAAGGATCTGCAGTTCCCGGTGCACCAGCTGCTGATTCCCCGCAACGGCATCTACATCTTCGAGAACCTCGTGACCGAGGAGCTCGCGCGCGACCGTGCGTACGAGTTCGCGTTCTTCTTCGCGCCGCTGCGGCTCAAGGGCGCCACCGGGTCGCCGGGCAACCCGCTGGCGGTTCGCTGAGTCAGAGCTCCGCGCGCACCAGCGCCGCGCCCTCGACCAGCGCGCGCAGCTTGCCGAACGCGACGTCGCGCGGCAGGTATTTCATGCCGCAGTCCGGCGTCACGATCAGCCGGTCGGCGGGCACCACGTCGAGCGCGGCACGGATGCGCATGGCCACCTGGTGGGGGCTCTCCACGTTGCGGTCGTTCAGATCGAGCACGCCGACCTGCACGGTCTTCGTCTTCAGCGCCCGCAGCACGCCGAGATCAAGACGGGGCTGCGCGGCTTCGATCGAAACCTGCTCCACCGCGGAATCCTCGAGCTCCGCGAGAAACGAGTAGCCGCTCGCGGGCTTGTCCTTCACGAGCGCGGCGTAGCCGAAGCACACGTGCAGCGCCGTGGTGCCCGTGATGCCGGCCAACGCGCGGTTGATCGCCTTGACGCCGTAGCGGCGTGCAGCTTCCGAGCGCGCCTGCAGCCATGGCTCGTCGAGCTGCACGATGTCGGCACCAGCCGCGAACAGCTCGCGGACCTCCTCGTTCACGGCGTCCGCACAGGCCAGCGCGAGACTCTCGTCGTCCTTGTAGTGCTCGTTGACGACCTGCTGCGTCATCGTGAACGGTCCGGGCAGCGTGATCTTGATCGTGCGATCCGTGCTCGCGCGCAGGAACTTCGCGTCCCGGACCTCGACCGCCGCACGGCGCCTGATCGGTCCCGACACGATCGGCACGGGAATCCTGACGCCGGTGCGGCCCACGATCTCGCCGACCCGCCGGCGGTCGATGCCGTCGAGCGCGTTCGCGAACCGGTTCGAATAGCTCTCGCGGCGGATCTCGCCGTCGCTGATGATGTCGACGCCGGCCTTCTCCTGCTCGCGGATGGCGACGAGCGTCGCGTCGTCCTGCGCCTGCTCGAGGAGCTCGGGCGCGATACGCCAGACCTGCTGCACGCGGACCCGCGGCGCCATCATCTTCGTCAGCATCGCCCGGTCGATGAGCCAATCGGGCTGCGGATAGCTGCCGACGACCGCCGTCAGTAGTTGTTGTGCCATGGCCGACCCTCGCGTCGTGCAAGCGACACGATACGGGGCCGCCGACGATTTGTCAGGCCGTTGTACGCACCTCGCGGCAACCGCACAATGCACGGCGGATGGGGCGCCCGCGGGGGGTGGGCATGAGCGACGGGCGCGATTCGAACGACCCGGTGCACGGCACCGGGCGGCGCACGATTCTGAAGGCCTGCTGCGCGTTCGCGCTCGCGGCACCGGCTGTCGCCGCGCGCGGTCAGGACGCCGGGGAGGCCGCTGCTCCACCCCGGGCCGGCGACGCGCTGGCGTTCGCATTCGGCAAGCGTGCGGGCCAGGTCATCGCACCCGCCGACGTGGCGATCGGAGCGAAGCAGGTGCTGGCGTTCCCCATGGACCCGGCCACGGGCCGCATGCGCGACGGCTCGCGGTTGAATCAGCTCGTCGTGGTACGGCTCGATCCCGCGACGCTCGCCGCGGAAACGCTCGCGCGCGCGGCCGACGGCGTGGTCGCGTACTCGGGTGTGTGCTCGCACACCGGCTGCGACGTCACCGACTGGTTCGGCGACAAGCTGCACTTCAAGTGCCCGTGCCACGAATCGGAGTTCGACCCGGCCGATGCCGCACGCGTGGTCGGCGGGCCGGCGCCGTGGCAGCTCGCGGCGCTGCCGCTGAAGCTCGCGGACGGCGCCATCGTCGTCGCCGGCCCGTTCGTGGGCCGGCTCGGCTTCGCGCAACCGGGCGCCGGGCCCGCGGGCCCGTGAGCCTGCGCGACCGGGACGGCGGGCGCCTCGACGGAAAAGCTCGCCGGACCGGTTCAGGCGGTTGCGCGCAGCTCACTTCTGCAGCTCGAAGCGAATCACCGTCTGCACGCCGACGCGCTCGACAGGTACGCCGCCCTCGACCTTCGGGTTGTAGCGCCAGCGAGAGATCGACTTCAGCGCCGCGTCGTCGAACATGCCGGGTGGATCCGCCGCGATCACCTTGGCGTCCTTCACGGTCCCGATCGAGCTGATGTTGAACTGGATCTTGACCCAGCCCTCGATCCCGCGGCTGACCGCTCGGGGCGGGTAGTCGGGCGGAATCCGGACGAGCGGCAGCACGTCGCGGTCGGAGCCCGCGGTCAGCGCGACCCGCGAGAGCGCCCCGTGCACGTCGATCGCCGGCGCCAGCTGCGCGACCGCGGTGCCGACGCGCCCCGCGTCCACGGCGACCGAGGGCACCTGCGGCGTCGGCGGCGGGGGCTCGCGCTCGGGCTTCTCGTCGCGCTTCGTAGCCACCGGTGTATCCCGCCGCATGCGGGTGAAGTTGATGCGAACCGCCTCCTGGTACGGACCGACACTCACCTGCTGGTGGATCGAGTACCACAGCACCCAGAACACGCTCATGCTGAGCAGGGCGCCGAGCAAGGCGGACGTGGCGAACTTGAATGCAGCGTTCATGACCGGCCTCCTCCGTGATGGCGACTCGCCATCGCCGGGCCCGGCCAAGCCACGCCGCCGTCAGCGGCAACGTGCCCCAACTGCTGCCCGGCTTCGCGAGCCGAGCTTCCAAATGGGTCTTTCAGTGAATTTCGATCCCGCGAACCCGGCGCGAGTTCCCGCGCATCACGCGGCGGCGATGGCGCGTCGTCGTCGCGACGCGCGCCTTCAAAGCGTGAAACGGAACCCTTCGACGATGGCGCCGGGGGCGGTCGTGCTCGCGAGCGCGCGCCCGGCATACGTGCCGGTGTCGGGCAATGACTCCGCGTTCGCCGTCAGCGCAACGAGCCCCTCTCCGAACATGCGCAGGAACGAATCGTCGAAGCGCATCACGCCGATCGGGGCCACGAGCTCGCCGCCCGCAACGGAGAAGCACGCGAAGCGCGTCATGCCGGTCATGCGGCACGCGAGACGATCGCTGTAGTTCAGGTAGTGCAGGTTGCTGATGTAGACGCCGGTGCCGAGCGCCTCCAGCACGTCGCGCTCGGAGAGGCTACCCGCGGCCATCGCGAGCGATTCGGGAGATTCGAAGCCATTCGCGCCCGTGGCCGCGACACCATATTCCTTCGCGCTGCGCGGCGAGGCGAGCGTGCCCGCGATCCGCCCCTCTTCGACGAGCCTCACGCGATCGGGCTTCACGAAGCCATCGTCCTGGAAGCGCGGCGCGATGCCGGTGCTGACCGATTCGGCGAGCGAGACGGACGCATGAAGCTGCGCTCTGCCCTCGTGCAGCTGCATCAACGGGCTGACGCCGGTCTTGAGCGACTTCAGGCCGAACCCGCCCCACGACAGCATGTTCAACAGCTCGGCCACGGCGACCGGCGTGAAGTACACACGGTACTCGCCGGGCGACAGTGTTGCGCGCGGGCGCGCGAGCAACCCCACCTGCTCCCGGGCGCGAACCATCCTGCGTGCGAACTCTGCTTCGTCCCACGCCGTGCCCGCATACGAGGACTTCACGGCCTGATCGCCGCCGCGATACACGCTCCACTCGAAGTGGAAGCTCGCGACGCTGTGCCAGTTGCGCTGCCCGCGGCTGTCGGCGAAGGCGCGCACGACCGGGCCGCCGGCATAGAGGCCCACGAAATCCGTGCCGTCGGCATGGAACGCGACGGCGTCGACGACCTGCGCGGCGCCGGGCAACCGGCCCTCGGACACGCGCGTCGTCGACGTCGCGGTGTCGGGCAGCAGCAGGTACCTGTCCTCCGGCACCAGCGCGAGCTGCGCTGCGAGGGCGTCACGCTCCGCGAGCACAGCGGCGATGTCGGCGTGTGTGTCGCCGCGCAGCGTGATCGCGCCCGTCGCGCGCCGCCCGCCGCGCACGACGGAAACGGCGGCGCTGCGCTGGTCCACGTGCGTCGCCTGGCGCACCCGGCCGTGATTGAAGCGGATGAAGTCGGTCGTCTCCGCGGCGAACGACAGGCTGACGAGATCGATACCCGGTGGCGCGGCGCAGACCGCGTCGGCCAGCGTCTCGAACTGCTCGCGCATCACTTCGCCCCGCCGAACACGGTGACGTTCGTGAACTTGCACGCCGGCGCGGCGTGACCCACGCGGATGACCTGGTTCGGCTCGCCCTTGCCGCAGAACGGCGTGCCCATGACGCGGAACGTGCCGGCATCGCCGACCATGGCCAGCGAACGCCAGAAGCTCGCGGAGATGCCGCGGTAGTTCGGCCGCTTCACGACCTCGGCGAGCCGGCCGTTGCGGATCATCTGCCCGTGCTCGCAGCCGAACTGGAACTTGTTGCGGGAGTCGTCGATGCTCCACGAGGAGTTCGTGCGCATCAGCACGCCGTGGTCGATGCTCGCGATCATGTCGTCGAGCGTGGACGTGCCGGGCTCGACGTTGAGGTTGCTCATGCGGTCGATCGGCGGGCGATTCCAGCTGCAGGCACGCGTCGTCGATACGCCCGCGATGTCGGCGCGCAGCTCCCGCGCGCGCGCCTGCGACACCGCGCCGCCGAGCGGGCGCAGCAGCAGGCCGTCCTTGATGATCCACTGGCGCTCGGCCGGCGCGCCGTCGTCGTCGAACGCGAACGCGGCGAACTGCGCGTGCACGTCCGGCGCGTACGTCACGTTCAGCAGGCGGCTGCCGTACTGATACGTGCCGAACATGTCGAGCGTGACGAAGCTGGTACCCGCGAAATTGCGCTCGTCGCCGAGAATCCGATCGAGCTCCAGCGGATGCCCGATGCTCTCGTGGATCTGCAGCATCATCTGGTCCGGCATGAGCAGCACGTCCATCTCGCCCGACGGACAGTTGCGCGCGTGCACGAGCTCGAGCGCCTCGCGCGCGACGCGCGGGCCATCGGTTGCGAATTCCGCGCGGTCGAGCACCTCGAGACCGCCCTGCTGGCAGAAGCCATTGTACTGGCCGGCCGAGGAGCGCGTCTGCGTGTCGCCGTTCGCCGCGGCCACGACCGTCAGCGACGGCACCATGAAGTCCCACGACTGCTCCGCGCGGCCGCCGTCGGAGGTCACGAACAACTGGTGCGTGCGCGTCGTCCAGAGGCCGGCCGCGCGATCGACGATCGCGTCGTCGATCTTCGCGCTCGCGCAGACGTGCCGCACGAGCTCGTACTTCTCGGCCAGCGACACTTCAGCGGCCGGCTTGTCGTTCGGCGACCGGTAACCGCCCTCAGGCACGGGCATGCGCACCTTGCGGTAGTCGAACACCGTGTGCCGCGCGGTCGCCGCCGCGAGCTCGGCCGCCCGCGCGAACGCGCGCTCGAGCCCCGCTGCGGAGACGTCGCTCGTGGCGGCGTAGCCGAGCCCGCCGTCGCGCATCAGGCACACCATGACGCCGGCGTCGCGCTGGCGCACGGGCGCTTCGGCGACATCGTCGCGGACACTGATGCGCTCCGTCTGCTCGGTGACGGCGCGCACGGACCAGTAGTCGGCGGACGGCGCCGTCCTGCGAGCCAGAGTCTCGAGGGAATCCATCGTCGCCCGTGCCCGCAGCGCCGTGCCGTCTCAGCGCACCGTGGGCCGGGCGGTGGAATCCAGCTTGTCGTTCGGCACGCCGCTGTATTGCCCGGGGAGCTGCGGCGGGAACACGTGGATCCGCTGCTTGTAGCGCCAGCCGTTCGCGGTTTTCACGTACGTGTCCTGATAGCCGCCGTCGTGACCGTGGTGCTCGTCGTCGACGTACTTGCCGTTGCGGCCGGGGTAGACGAGGTAGGACTTGCCCTTGGCCCCGTCGGCCGTCGGCTCGATCACGAGGTTCATGACCAGGTGCTCGAGCGGCATCTTCGGGAAGTTGCAGCCCTTGCCGTGGCCACCGGCGGCTTCGGCCAGCTCGTTACGGCCGTGCCACTCCTTGCCCGTCTTGCCGTCGATGAACGTGCCGTCCGGCGTGTAGAGGTCCGCGTAGTCGAAACCGTCGTTGGCGCAGGTGTCGAGCGCCCACGCGTACTTGCGGTTCAGTTGTTCGATCTCGATGTAGTCGAGCGCCGTGAGCTGCGTGACGGGCCTCGACTCGGGCTTCGCGGGCGTCTGCGCGCGTGCGTGACCGGCGCCCAGTGCCGCCATGGAGGCAGCCAGCACGATGCAGTGACGGAACATGGTGAACCCCTTCTCGTTCGTGATCGCCCGGGCCACGATTCTAGGGTGCAGGGGCGGCGCCGGGCCAGAACCGTTGCTCCCGGCGTCGGGAACGCCGCGCGGGCGTGGCGAAGCGCCCGCAGCTCGTTCAGTATTGAACGCGGGAGTCGCGCCAATCAGGGGGGTTCGATGATCCGCCACTGCATCGCTCGCATGCTCGCCGCCGGCACGCTGCTCGCGGCACTCACCGCCGCGGCACAACCGCCGCGCGCGTACAGTCCCGTGACCGACGCGCGACTCACGGCGCCCGAGCCCGGCAACTGGCTCATGTACCGGCGCACGTACGACTCGTGGGGGTACAGCCCGCTCGAGCGCATCAACACGCGCAACGTCGGCAACCTCGTGCCCGTGTGGAGCGCGTCGACCGGCACGACGGAAGGCCACCAGTCGCCGCCGGTCGTGAACGACGGCGTGATGTTCATCACGACGCCGTTCAATCAGGTGTTCGCGTACGACGCGAAAACCGGCGACCTGCTGTGGCGCTACCGCCGGCAGATGCCCCCCGACATCCGCATGGGTCACCCGACGAACCGCGGTGTCGCGCTGTATGGCGACAAGGTGTACATGGCGACGTCCGATGCGAAGGTCGTGGCGCTGAACGCCAGGACCGGCGCCGTCGTGTGGGACAAGGCCGTCGAGGACTACAGCAGCGGTTACTACATGACGATGGCGCCGCTCGCGGCGCGCGGCAAGATCATGGTGGGCGTGTCCGGCGGCGAGCGCGGCATCCGCGGCTTCGTCGTGGCACTCGACGCCGAGACCGGCAACCAGGTCTGGAAGACGTTCACGGTGCCGGCGCCCGGCGAGCCCGGCAGCGAGACGTGGCCCGGCGATTCGTGGAAGACCGGCGGCGCACCCGTGTGGGTCACGGGCAGCTACGACCCGAAGCTCGGGCTCACGTACTGGGGCACCGGCAACCCGGGCCCGTGGACCGGGGACACGCGCCCCGGCGACAACCTGTACACGAGCTCCGTGATCGCGCTCGAGGTCGACACCGGCAAGCTGCGCGGCTATCACCAGTACCACTGGAACGACTCGTGGGACTGGGACGAGGTCTCAGCCCCCCTGCTGATCGACGTGCCGCGCAACGGCACGCTCGTGCCGGGGCTCGTGCACCCCGGCCGCGACGGCTACCTCTGGACGCTCGAGCGCAAGGCGGACGGCATCTCGTTCATCAGCGGCAAACCGTACGTCACGCAGAACGTGTTCACGAAGCTCGATCCGGTCACGGGGCGGCCCGAGTACGACATGACGCACAAGCCGGCCGTCGGCAAGCGCGCGAAGTACTGCCCATCGCTCTGGGGCGGCAAGGACTGGCCGCCGGCCGCCTACAGCCCGAAGACCGGCTACCTCTATATTCCGGCCAACGAGAACCTCTGCCAGGAGCTCGAGGGCGAGGAATCGGAGTACCGCCGCGGCCAGCAGTACACGGGCGCGCAGACCACCGACTTCACGGTTGCGGCAGGCGCCGATCACATCGGCGAGCTGCAGGCCTGGAACCTGCGCACGGGCGAGCGCGTGTGGACGCACAAGTACGACTCGCCGAACTGGGGCCCGGTGCTCGCCACGGCCGGCGGCCTCGTGTTCACCGGCGGCACCTGGGACCGGTATTTCCACGCATTCGACGCCGCCACCGGCAAGCTGCTGTGGCAGTACCGCACGAACTCCGGCATCACCGGCGTGCCCACCTCGTTCGAGGTCGACGGCGTGCAGTACATTGCCGTACAGTCCGGATGGGGCGTGGACGCGCAGGGGATGACGGGACGCATCGACCGCGCGCGTAACAGGGAGACGATCGTGCCGCAGGGCGGCGTGGTCTGGGTGTTTGCGCTGCGCCGTTAAGCGGGATTCATGGATCAGAAGAGCTTCCTAAGTCTCACGACGAGTGGTTTCCATCGCATCGCGTACACCGAGTGGGGCAAGCCGAACGGCTCGCCCACGGTGGTGTGCGTGCACGGACTGACGCGCAACTCGCGCGACTTCGACTACCTGGCCGCGATGCTGCAGCGCGACGGTCGGCGCGTGGCCTGCCCCGACATCGTGGGCCGCGGCAGGAGCGACTGGCTCGTCGACAAGCGCCACTACACGTTCGCCACCTACTGCGCCGACTTCACGGCGCTGCTCGCCCGGCTCGACGGGGAGCAGTTCGACTGGGTGGGCACGTCGCTCGGCGGCCTGATCGGCATGTTCATGGCGGCGCAGCCGAACTCCCCGATCCGCCGGCTCGTGATCAACGACGCCGGCCCGTTCATTCCGAAGGAAGCGCCGCGCCGCATGCTGACGTACGTCGGCACGCAGGCCGTGTTCGCCTCGCTCGCGGAAGCGGAGCAGTACCTGCGCAAGATCCTCGAGCCCTACGGCACGCTGAACGACGAGCACTGGGCGCACCTGACGCGCTACAGCGTGCGGCAGCGGCCGGACGGCGCCTACGAGACGTGCTACGACCCAGGCATCGCGGTGCCGATGCGCTCCGTGCCGGTCGCGGACCTGAACCTCTGGCCCGTGTGGGATCAGATCCGCTGCCCGGTCCTCGTGCTGCGCGGCGCCAATTCCGACGTGCTGCTGAAAGAGACGGCCGAGAAAATGAAGACGCGGGGACCCAAGGTCGACGTCGTCGAATTCGACGGCGTGGGCCACGCGCCGCCGCTGCTGGCCGCGCGCCACATCGACGTGGTGCGCCAGTGGCTGCCGAGCTGATCCCTCCCGCCGCGGCATTCCGCTTCGCACGCGGCCACCCTACAATCCCGCGTCTCGCCCCTGCTGATCGCGGAGAACGCGCATGCCGATGTCATTGCGAATGCCTGCCAACACCGCCGCCCCCTGGCGTCGCCCGCTGCTCGCGCTCGTAGCGGGTGCCCTGCTCGCCGGCGGCTGCGCGAGCACGGACACGCGACCCACGCAGGCGAGCGCGACGCCGGCGGCACCACGTCAGGTACCACGCGGACCCGCCGGGCCGGCAGGCACCGAGGCCGGCTTCGCCACGTTCCAGACGCACTGCACGAGCTGCCACGGCAACCCCGCCGTCGAGCGCGCACCCTCGCCGGCCGCCATTCGCGAGATGTCGCCCGAGAAGATCTACACCGCGCTCGTCTCCGGCGTCATGCAGTCGCAGGGCGCGTCACTCACCGACGAGCAGAAGCGCGGCGTCGCGGAATTCATGAGCGGACGGCCGCTCGGCAGCGCCGGGAGCGGCGCCGCCGCGCAGATGCCGAACCGCTGCGCGAGCAACCCGGCGCTCGCGGATCCGGCCGCGGGCCCGCTCTGGAACGGCTGGGGCGTCGACGACGCGAACCGCCGCTTCCAGCCCGCGGCCATGGCGAAGCTCTCCGCACGCGACGTGCCGCGCCTCACGCTCAAATGGGCTTTCGGCTTTCCGGCCGGCGTATCGGCCAACGCGCAGCCCACGATCGCCGCGGGCCGCGTGTTCGTCGGCAGCGACAACGGCTTCTTCTACTCGCTCGACGCGAAGACCGGCTGCGTGTACTGGTCGTTCGAGGCGGGCTCGATCATCCGCAACGCGGCCATGGTGGGCCCGGTCCAGGGCCACGCGCCGGCCCGCTACGCGGTCTACTTCGGCGACGGCCACGCGAACGTGTACGCGCTCGACGCGCAGACCGGCGCGCTGCTGTGGAAGACGCAGGCGGACGATCACTTCGTCGCGCGCATCACGGCCGGCACGAAGCTCTATGGCGACAAGCTGTTCGTGCCCGTGTCGTCGTCGGAGGAATTCCGCAGCGGCGATCCGAGCTATCCGTGCTGCACGTCGCGCGGCAGCGTCGTCGCGCTCGACGCGAACACGGGCAGGCAGCTCTGGAAGGCGTGGGTCATTCCGGAGGAACCGAAGCCGTACAGGACCATGGCGAACGGCGTCACGCTCTACAAGCCGGCGGGCGGCGCCGTGTGGAACACGCCGACCGTGGACGCGGCGCGGCACGCGGTGTACTTCGGCACCGGCGACGCGACGACCGCGCCGTCGCCGAAGACGACGGACGGCTTCATGGCCGTCGACATCGACACGGGCAAGCTGCTGTGGTCCTACCAGGCCACCGAGAACGACGTGTTCATGGGCGGCTGCAACGGCCCGCAGAAGAGCGAGGCATGCCCCGAGGTGCTGGGGCCCGACATGGACATCGGCAACTCGCCGATCCTGACCACGGCACCGAACGGCAAGCGCGTGCTGCTCGGCGGCACGAAGGCCGGCGACGTGTTCGCGCTCGACCCCGACGCGAACGGCAGGCTGCTGTATCGGGTGAACCCGAGCGGCGCCACACCCGGCGGCAACGCGCGCTTCGGCGGCGGCAACATCGTGTGGGGTGGGGCGGCCGACGACGGCCACGTGTACTACGGCATGGGCGCCGCGGGTCTCGCGGCCGTCGATCCGCTCACGGGCAGGACCGTGTGGACGTTCAAGCCGAAGGCGCCCACGGGCGACGGCACGAGCCCGCTCGGCGCGGCGCCCACGGTGATCCCGGGTGTGGTGTTCGAGGGCTCGACCAACGGCATGCTGTACGCGGTCGCCGCCGCCGACGGCAGGGAGCTGTGGAAGTTCGACACGTCCGCCACGTTCGACACCGTGAACAAGGTGAAGGCGCACGGCGGCGCGATCGCCGTGGCCGGCGCCGTGGTCGTCGACGGCATGCTGTTCATCGGCTCGGGCTACGCGGTCGGCACCGGCGCGACCGCTGGCAACGCGTTGCTCGCGTTCGAGGTTCGCTGATGGCCACGATGCGCACACTGCCCGCCCTGCTCGTCGCGCTGGCCACGACCGAAGCCTCGGCGCACCACTCGGCCGCCATGTTCGACGCCGGCAGGCAGATCACGCTGACCGGCACCGTGAAGGAGTTCCAGTGGATGAGCCCGCACTGCTGGATCCAGGTGCTCGTGCCGGATGCGGCCAACGCGAACGCGCCGCCGGTCGAATGGGGCATCGAGATGGACAACCCCGTGGGCCTGTCGCGCCACGGCTGGAAGCCGGGCAGCCTGAAGCCGGGCGACAAGGTCGTCGTCACCGCGCACCCGCTGCGCGACGGCACGCACGGCGCGCAGGTCGTGTCCGTCATGAAGGACGGCAAGCTGGTCGGCAATCCGCCGGCCGGCAAGTGATCGGAGCACGGGCATGAGAAGCGCCACGCTGTTCGCAGCACTCGTCGCCGCCACCGCCGGCACCACCGCGTGCCAGCAGGCACCGCCGGTGTCCCCGCGCGTCGCGGCGTTCGCCAAGCTGCCCGATTGGTCGGGTCTCTGGGAACCGAACGTGTTCGTCGGCGAAGGCATCGGCCAGGCGCTGAGCGCCGAGGGCATCAAGGCCGGGGCGCCGATCCTCTCTGCCAGGATGCCGTTCAACGCCGAATGGCAGGCGAAGTTCGACGCGATCAAGAAAGAGCACGACGATCTGGTGGCGGCAGACCCGGATCACCCGCCCGTCCAGCCGTACCCGCCGTGCTCGTCGCCGCCGTTCCTGCTCGGCATGATCTCGCCGACTCTGTCGCAGTGGCGCATCACGCCGGAGGAAGTCACGTTCATCGACACGATCGGCTTCATCCGCCACATCTACACCGACGGCCGATCGCACCCGCCGGCCGACGAGCTGTGGCCCACGAAAATGGGCGATTCGATCGGGCACTGGGAGGGCGACACGCTCGTCGTCGACACGGTCGCGATCAAACCACGTCTCGTGCTGTTCAGCTTCCTGGCGCTCGAGATGAGCGACCAGCTGCATTTCGTCGAGCGCATCCGCATGGTCGACGGCAAGGAAATCGAGGATCAGCTCACCGTCGAGGACACCGTCGCGCTCACGGAGCCGTTCAAGGTGACGCTGAAATACGCGCGCGTGACGGACGCGACGCGCATGATCGACGAGGCGGAGTGCGATCAGGTCTCCGACCGCAACCCGGTCGTGAACGGCCGCTTCACGTCGATCACGGAACGCTGAGCGCGGCGGCGTGGCGACGCGCGGCCGTCACGTCGCTTAGCGGGCGGGCAGCGCGAACGAGATCAGCGCGGCACCCGACGCAATCAGCACCTGCTGCCGGCCGTCCAGCATGTAGGTCATGGGCGCGGCGCCCCAGATGGACGCTCCCGTCTGGTAATGCCACAGCTGCCTGCCGCTCGCCGCATCGAACGCGATGAAGTTGCCTTCCTGGTCGCCGGAGAACACGAGCCCAGAGGCCGTGCTCATGACGCCCGCGAGGTTCGCCTGCGGGAAGCGGAACTCCCATTTCAGGTCGCCGGTGCGCGCATCGAGCGCGCGCAGCGCGCCGTACTGCTTGTCGCGATCGATCCAGGTCACGCCTCCGGGCGTGATCTCGCCCGGCACGTACTGCGGCTCCTGCGGCAGATAGCGTGCGCACGTCTCCCGCGCGCTGACGAAGAAGAGGTGCAGCTTCGGGTTGTAGGCCGGCGGATTGAAGTTGGTGCCGCCCCATTGGTCGGGCAGGCAGCCCTGGGAGCCGTCCGCGTTCAGCACGATGGGCCGGCCCTTCGCATCGAGCTCGCGCGCCCACGTGGTCGACGTGAACGGCTTGCCGATCAAGAGCTCGCCCGTGACGCGATCGAGCACGTAGAAGAAGCTGTTGCGGTTCGCGACCATCACGACCCGGCGCGGCTTGCCGCCGATCGTGACCTCGGCCAGCACGGGCACGTGGTTCGCGTCCCAGTCGTGCGTGTCGTGCGGCGTGAACTGATAGTGCCAGCGGATCGTGCCCGTCTTCGCATCGACGGCCAGCAACGATGCCGTGTACAGGTTGTCGCCGACCCGGTTCGCGCTGTAGATGTCCGGGTTCGGATTGCCGGTGCCCCAGTACAAGAGGCCGAGCTTCGGATCGTAGCTGCCCGTCATCCACGTGCCGCCGCCGCCGCGCTCCGCGGCCTTCGTGTTCGGCCACGTCTCGCTGCCGGGCTCGCCGGGCCCCGGCACGGTGTAGAGCCGCCAGCGACGCGCGCCCGTCGCGGCATCGTAGGAATCCAGGAACCCGCGTGTCGCGTACTCGCCGCCGCCGATGCCGACGATGACCTGATCGTCGACGATCAGCGGGGCCAGCGTCGCGGCGTAGCCCTCGCGATAGTTGGCCAGCTGCACGTCCCACACGACGCCGCCGGTGCGCCGGTCGAGCGCCAGCAGGTGCGCGTCGAGCGTGACCATGTAGAGACGGTCGCCCAGGATCGCGAAGCCGCGGTTCACGGGCGCCAGCGCGCCGTACGTCAGGTTGTTCGGCAGGTTGCGCCGGTACTCCCAGAACGGCCGCCCCGTGCGCGCGTCGATGGCCCACGCGTAGTTGTTCGAGCCCGTCACGTACAGCACGCCGTCCACGGCCAGCGGCGTCGTCTCGAAGCCGCGGCCGCGCGCGTAGGAGCCCGTCTGGAACGTCCATTGCGAGACGAGCGAGCCGACGTTGCGCGGCGTGATCTGCGTGAGCGGGCTGTGCCGCTGCCCGGTGTAGTCGCCGGAGAACGTGACCCAGCGCGTGGGATCGGCGAGCCCGGCGCGGATGTCGGCCGCGGTGACGCCGCGCGACGCTGCGGGCACGGAACCCTGTGCACGGCCGGGCGCCGGCGACAGGGCCGCCACGCTCACACTCACGATGGCCAAAAGCGTGCCTCGTCGCATCACTTCGCTCCTACGGGGTCGCGTAGCGTGCCGAGATACGCGAGCAGATCTTCGAGTGCGGAATCGTTGAGCTTGTCGGGCGAGTACACGGGCATCAACGACCCGGCACGCGGCGTGATGCGCGTGAGCGCGGACTTGTCGAAGCCCAGCAGGCGCCCGTCGGTCGTCAGCACCTGAATCGAGAACGCGTCCTCGGCCTTGACGACGCCTTCGATCCGCTCGCCGCGCCGCTCGAGCTCCACGCCGCGAAAACCGGCGGGCACGCTCGCGCCCGGATCGCGCAGCGCCGTGACCAGCGCTTCGCGCGAGCGCGTGAGGCCGATCTGCGTGAGATCCGGCCCGAGCGCGCCGCCCTCCGCGCCGACGCGATGGCACTGCAGGCACTGCGCCACGAACAGCTCGCGGCCGCGCGCCGGATTGCCGCTGCTCACGAGCTTCGGCGCGACGCTGATGCTGCGCAGATAGGCGACGATGGCCCAGAGCTCGTGATCGGGCGCCGCGCTCGGCGGCATGATGCTGCCCGGCACGCCGCTGCGGATCGTCGCGAACGTGGACTCGTCGGTGGCGCCGGCCGCCCAGCGCTGCGTGAGATCGGGACCGCGGCTGCCCTTCGCATCACCACCGTGACAGTCAGCGCAGCGGCCTGCGAACAGCGCAGCACCCGCCGTCACGGCCGCGGCATCCCCTTCGAAGGGATTGACCTGCTGCGCGCGCACCGGGCCGGCGCACGTCAACAGCAGGAGTCCGAGCAGTCGCGCTCCCGCGAGCGCGCGAATCAGGCGCCGACTGCGCCAACCGTAGTCAGAGATCATTACTCCGGGGAGGCAAGCCCTTCCGGGCGCGCCGTATCTCGCGGCCAGCGCCGCACCGGGGCGCAGATTAGCATGGAGTGGGCGTCGCCCCGGAAGGCCGGTGCGAGACAGAACCGAGCGGTTCGCGTGTGCGCGTTGCGCCGTGTGCGCGGGCTACAGGTGCGGCGGTGCGTGGGAGTCGTCCACGCTCGCGTGACCGCGCCGGCCGCCACGCGGTCGGGCGTCGAACTCCTCGCGCGAGATCGTGCCGTTGCCGTCCTTGTCCCAGCTCTTGAAGAGCTGATCGACGTTCGGTTTGCGGTCCGTGCCCTGCGCCTGCGTGCCGTGCTGCATGCCGCCGCTTCCGCGCATCATCCCGCCGCCGTGCATGCCATGCCCGAACCCGCCGCCGGCGCCGCCCATGCCCGCGCCTCCGGACGGGCGCCCGCCGCTGCCGTTCATGCGCTCGAACATGGCCGCGACCTCGTCCCTCGAAAGCACGCCGTCGTGATTCCTGTCGAGCCCCTCGAACGTGGGCTCCGCACTCTGCGCTGCCGCGGCGCGGATGCACGCCAACTGAAGCGTCACCAACGCGAACAGCAGTGCGGTTCTCATCGTCTGCTCCCCGAGCTCCAATGAACGGCGTCGAGCCGTAACGAACCGTAACGCGACAGTCCTCCCGCGGTTGACGCGGGCCGGACCGCAGGCTTCGACTGAAGAAAACTTCGGATTACCGAGACGGGGTCAACCGTGCCGACTGCGGGCATTGCGGATGGACCGCGGGCGCGCGCCGGCCGAAGCTGCCGCACAGAGTCACGCGTCAACTGGCGCCGACGTTCCGCGTTACTGAGGACAGGCAGCTGCAAGGAGAATCCGGATGCCCAGCAGGACATTGATCGTTGCCGTCGCCGCCCTGGCGACGACGGGTGCGTGGCTCGCCACGGCAGGCGACGCGGCGGCCCAACCCCCACCGCCCCATCACGGGCAGCTGCGGCATGCGCCGCCGATCGGCGCCAAGGTTCGCGTGCTCCCGGGCGGGCACGAGACCGTGCGCGTGGGCCGCACTTACTATCATTACCGCGACGGCGTGTTCTACCGGCCGTTCGGCCCGGATCGGTTCGTGGTCGTGGGCGCGCCGATCGGGGCGCGCATCCGCGTGCTGCCGTTCGGCGCCGTGAGCTTCTACATCGGGCCGCGCCGCTACTTCTACGCGAACTACACGTATTACTGGTGGGACCCGCGCGTCTCGGAGTACGTGGTCGTGTCCGAGCCCCCGGGGGCCGAGAAGGCGGTGGCCGACGCGAGCGAGGCCGGGTCCGGCGAGATCTTCGTGTATCCGAAGGAAGGCCAGACGGACGAGCAGCGCGATCGCGATCGTTATGACTGCCATCTGTGGGCCGTCAACCAGACCGGTTTCGACCCGAGCGCGGGCGTCGCGGACACCGGCAAGTCCGGCGACTACCGGCGCGCGCTGGCGGCGTGTCTCGAAGGCCGCGGCTACACCGTGAAGTGAGGCGACACATGAGCACGTACACAACGCGCTGGTGGCTCGGTGGGCTCGCGGGGGCGCTGACGGCGCTGCCCTCGATGGCCCAGGACCTGTACGTCTATCCCGCCAAGGGGCAGACCGAGCAGCAACTCTCGAACGATCGCTACGAATGTCACCGCTGGGCCGTGAACGAGACTGGCTTCGATCCGACCGACATCGGCGAAGCCGGGCCGCCGCGTGCCGTGAGCGTACCCGTGCCGGAGAACAAAGCCGCGGGGGCCACCGGCAAGGGTGCGATCATCGGCGCGCTGGCCGGCGCCGTGCTCGGGCACGGCGACGACAAGCTCAAGAACACGGTGATCGGTGCGACGGTGGGCGCCGCCGCTGGCGGTGCGGTAGAGGCCACCGGCGAGATGAAGGCGCAGGACCAGGCGCGCGATGAAGCGCAGCAACGCGCGCAGGACATGCAACGCACGAAGGCCGAGAAAGCCATGCGGCGGGCGAACTACCGGCGCGCGCTGACCGCGTGCCTCGAGGGTCGGGGCTATACCGTGCGCTGACGAGCGCCCTCAGGCGCTCGCCTGGTCGAGCTGCGCGACGTCCGCGGGCGTCAGCTTGAGACGCAGGGCGCCCATGAGCTCGGTGACCTGCGCCACCGAGGTCGCGCTCGCGATCGGCGCCGCGATGGCGGGCTTCGCCATGATCCATGCGAGCGCGACCTGCGCACAGGTCGCCCGGTGACGCGCGGCCACGGCGTCGAGCGCGGCGAGCACCACGAGTCCCTTGCCCTGCAGGTATTTGTCCATGCGGGCGCCGCGCGGGCTCTTCGAAAAATCCGCCGAGCTGCGGTACTTGCCGGTCAGGAAACCGCTCGCGAGCCCGAAGTACGGCAGGATCGAGACGTGCTCGCGCACGCAGAGCGGCATGAGATCGGCCTCGATCTCGCGACTCAGCAGGTTGTACTCCGGCTGTTGTGCGACGAACGCGACCTTGTCCAGGCGCGCGCTCTCCTCGAGCGTCTTCGCAAACCGCGGCACCTTGAAGTTGGAGGCGCCCACGGCGCGCACTTTGCCGGCCCGCACGAGCTCGTCGAGCGCGCCCAGGAACTCCTCCGGCGCCGTCTCCTCGTCGTCCTTGTGCAACCAGTAGAGGTCGATCGTGTCGGTGCCGAGGCGGCGCAACGAATCGTTGCAGCCATCGATGATGTTCTGGCGCTTGAGCCCCGGCCGCTTGCCCCACATGCCGACCTTGGTGCCGATGATGACCTGCTGGCGCTTGCCGCTGCGCCGCAGCCACCGGCCGATCACGGTCTCGCTCTCGCCGCCCTCGTGCCCCGATACCCACGACGAGTACGCGTCCGCGGTGTCGATGGAGTTGCCGCCCTGGGCAACGAACGCGTCGAGGACAGCGAACGACGTCGCCTCGTCCGCCGTCCAGCCGAACACGTTGCCGCCGAGCATCAGCGGCGTGACTGCGAGATCGGAATTGCCGAGCCTGCGTTTCTGCATGAGGTGTCTGGCCTTGCCGCGAGGGTGAGCAGGCAAGAGTAATCCGACCGGAAACACGCAAACAAGCGCGC
>DASZSB010000052.1:0-58068 GCA_035548835.1 Gammaproteobacteria bacterium
ACGGGCGCAAGTACGCCAACGTCGAGACCATCAGCGGCCCGTACACCTGGGACGAGGACATGCCGGGCGCGGAGATCATCATCCCCGGCAAGGGCAAGGCGACGCCGCGGCGCGGCGTGCTCGAGGAGCGGCTGATTCGCCTGTGGGCCAGCCCGCACGGCGCGCCGAAGGCGGCGATCGCCGCGGCCGCGGGCCTGCCGTGGCCCGAGTCGTTCGGCCAGAATCCCGCCGCGCTGCTCGACCGTCAGGCCGCGGCGGGAGTCAAAGGCGCGACGACGCTCGCGTGGCAGGGCGACAAGGCCGTGCTCACGTTCCCGATCCCCGACGTGCCGGGCGCGGTGGCCACGGCCACGCTCGGTCCGGACTTCCTGCCGGAGCGCGTACTCGTGAAGCGCGGCGCGAACACCACGGAGTTCGTGTACGGCGACTACCAGGACTTCAACAATCCGCTGCACAGGATCTGGGCGCTGTACGCGGGCACGGTCGTCGAGCGGCACAACGGCACGGTCGTTCGCGATCTGAAGACGAAGCTCACCGAGATCGGTCAGGTCTACGTCGTGATCCCGGTGCCGGAGAGCGTGCAGAAGGCGGGCCCGCAGGGGAAGGTCGAGACGCTGGCGCAGGCGCGCGTCACGCTGCCGCCGGACGCCGCGTCCGCACCGACGCCGCGGCTGCCGAGCGGCAAGCCCGAGCTCACGGGCTCGTGGCAGCCGGCCGGCGGCGGGCAGCGGGGCGTGCCGGGCGGCATGTTCCGCCGCTGCAGTCCGTTCCAGACGAGTTGCATGGAGTGGACGAACCAGAGCTCGGACTTCGTGTTCATGGCGCCGTCGCGGCTCGATCCGAACCATCCGCTCTACAAGCCCGAGCATTGGGACAAGGTGCAGCAGCTCGACATGTGGACGAACCGTGACGATCCGGTCATGACGTGCCTGCCGCTCGGCGTTCCGCGCCAGGGCGCGCCGGCGCGCATCTTCCACACCGATGCCGACATCACGATGATCTATCGGGGCGGGCTCGACGGCGGCGGCGGCTATCCCGAGATCCGCATGTTCCCGACGGACGGCCGCAAGCACGATCCGCAGCGGGCGCTGCAGTACACCTACACGGGCTATTCGATCGGCCGTTGGGAAGGCGACACGCTGGTCGTGGACTCGGTCGGCTTCACCGACGAGACCTGGCTCGGGCGCGGCGGCCTGTTCCATTCCGATCAGATGCGTGTCGTCGAGAAGTTCACGCGCACCGGCAACTACCTGCTGTACGAGGTCACGGTCGAGGACCCCGAGGTGCTCGTGAAGCCCTGGGTCATGAATCCGCGGATCCTGCGCATCGCCAACGCGCCGGCGCTCGTCGCCGAGCGCGGCAGCTGCGTCGACGGCGAGCGCGAGGAAGTCAGCACGCAGATCCGGCATTAGCACGCCCGGCCGTCCGGCGTCGTCGGTACGACGACCGGGGCGGCCGGATCCGCCGCGTGTTATTGACGGTTTGTCAAATTATCAATAGTCTCCGAGAACGATTGAGGCTCCAATTCCGCTCCGGGGGGACCGTGAGAACGCTGTCGAGACTGGGTGCCTTCGCATTGCTGCTCATGCTGTCGTTGGGTGCCTTGGCCGCATCCGACCTCGACGCGAAGCTGCTGGCCGCCGCGCAGAAGAGCCAGACGGCCGAGGTCCGTGCGCTGCTCGCGGCCGGCGCCGATGCCAACGCGAGGGCGGCCGACGGCTCCACACCCCTGATCTATGCCACGCACTTCGGCGACACGGCCGGTGTGCAGGCGCTGCTCGCCGCGAAGGGCGACCCGAACATCACGAACCGGTATGGCGTCGGGCCGATGCACGAGGCCGCGCTGCGGGCGGACGCGGGCCTGCTGCGCGTGCTTCTCGACGCCGGAGCCGAGGTCGATCTCGCGCTGCCGCAGGGTGAGACTGCGCTCATGCTCGCGTCCCGAACCAGCGGCGTGGAGGCCGTGCGGCTGCTGATCGAGCGCGGTGCCAAGGTCAACGTGGTCGAAAAATGGCAGGGCCAGACGCCGCTCATGTACGCGGCCGCGCACGACCGCGGCGAGGTGGCGGCCGCCCTGATCGCGGCGGGCGCCGATGTCAACGCCAGAACGCCGATCAACGACCTGCCGGAACGCAAGCCCGCCGTTCGCTACTTCGTCGAGATACCGCTGGCGGGTCTGACGCCCGTGATGTTTGCGGCCCGCCATGGCGCATTGTCCGCGCTGCGCGAGCTGATCAAGGCCAAGGCCGACTTGAACGCGAAGACGCCGGAAGGTTTCCCGCCGGTCGTGATCGCGCTCGACAACCTGCACTTCGATGCGGCCAAGATGCTCGTGGAAGCGGGCGCGAGCACCGACGGCGGCGGGCTCTACGCCGTGGTCGAGGCCCGTAACCGCGTGAACTACGTCGGCGAGCTCCAGGTTCCGACGGGTGCGGAGAGCTCGCTCGAGCTGCTGAAGCTCATGCTGGCGCACGGCGCCAATCTCATGGACCGTCTGCCGGACCAGTTGCTCGATCGGGACGTGCGCTTCCTGCCGCCGCCGCCGAAGATCACGGACCTCGCGCTGATTCGCGCCGCACGGTCCTCCGACGTCGAAGCGATGCGCGTGCTGATCGAGGGCGGCGCCGATCCTTCGCTGCGCGACGAGAAGCGCGGCGGCATCACTCCGCTCGTGGCGGTGCTCATGGGGCCCGAGCTGCCTGCGCTGATCGAGGCCGAGCGTCGCCCGAGCGAGCAGGAGGCGATCGCGGCGGTCGACTTCCTGCTCGATCACGGCGTCGCGCCGAGCATCGCGAACGACATGGGCAGCACCGCGCTGCACATCGCCGCGTTGCGGGACTACCCCGGCGTCATCAGGCACATGGCCGAGAGAGGCGTCGACCTCAACGTCGCGGATCGCGAGGGCTTCACGCCTCTCGACTACGCGCTGGGCCGCGCGCCGGCGAGACTGCGGGTCAAGCCGCCGGCCGAGGTCACCGCCGCCGCCATCGAGCTTCGGAAGCTCGGCGCGCACGGCAAGGATGAGCAGAGGACGGCGGCGCGATGAGAACGAGCTCGTTGCAACGCGGTTGCGTGCTTTCGATCGCGGCCATGGCCGTGGCGTCGCTCGCGGCGTGCTCGCGGTCGACGCAGGAAATGGCCGCCGAGCACGGCGCCACCGTGAGCCGCTACTGTGCGGACTGCCACAGCAACGCGGAGCGGGAGGGCGGGCTCGTACTCGAGAACGCGGATCTCTCGAACCCGGCCGCGCAGCGCGCGAAATGGGAAAAGGTGATCCACAAGCTCAGCGCGGGGCTCATGCCGCCGCCGGGCGAGCCGCGGCCGAGCAACGAAGCCGTGGCGAGCCTCGTGTCCTATCTCGAGACGACGCTCGACGCGAGCACGCCCCCGCTGGAGGGCGCGCCCATTCGCCGGCTGACGCGTGCGGCCTACGGCAACGCGGTTCGCGACTTGCTGGGCTTCCCGGTCGACGTCGAAGCGCTGCTGCCGCCCGACATCTCGAGCAACGGGTTCGACAACGTCTCGGACACGCTGAAGACGTCGCCGCTGCTGCTCGAGCGCTATCTCACGGTCGGGTTGCGCGTCGCCGGCATGGCCATCGGTGACACGAAGCTCGGGCCGCAGGCGACGGAGTACCTGCCGCGGCTCGACCTCTCGCAGAACGACTGGATCGAGGGGCTGCCGTACGGCACCCGCGGCGGGCTCGTCGCGGAGCACTACTTTCCGACGGACGCCGAGTACGAGATCCGTCCGGATCTGTGGAGAGCGACGGGCAGCACGATCCGCGGCGTGGAAGGGTTCAAGACGCCCTTCGAGCTGCAGATCCTGATCGACGGCGTCGTCGTTCACTCCGCGCAGATCGGCGGCGAGGACGACGATGCGCTCTCGAACCGGGACATCGGCAGCGCCGTGACGCAGGTGCGCGAGCGGCTGCCGGTGCGCATTCCGGTCAGCGCGGGGCTGCATCGCGTCGGCGTGACCTTCGTCATGAAGAGCTTCGCGCTGCAGCAGAAGATCCTCGATCCCGTCAAGGCGGACCTGCCGATCGGCAACGACGCCTATGGCTGGCCGATGATCACGCGCGTGCTCGTGGCGGGACCGTACGCGTCGACCGGGCCCGGCGACACGGCCACGCGCAGGGCCGTCTTCACGTGTCGGCCGGACGGGACCACGAGCGACGCCGCCTGCGCCGAGCAGATCCTGGGCCGCCTCGCGCTGCGCGCTTACGGCAGGCCCCTGATCGGCGCGGACCGCCAGACCTTGCGCGAGATGTACGCGCGCGGCAGCGACAACGGCCGCGACTTCGAGGCCGGCATCCAGCTCGGGCTCGCGAGGATCCTGAGCGGTCCGGAGTTCCTGCTCTACCACGGCGTGACCGAGGACGGCGCGGTCGCCGAAGGCGGTCAGCACGACGACGGCGTCACGCTCGCGTCCCGGCTCGCGCTGTTCCTCTGGAACAGCATTCCGGACGACGCGCTGCGCGAGGACGCCATCGCCGGCCGGCTCGCCGATCCCAAGGTGCTCGAAGCGCAAGTGCGCAGAATGCTGGCCGATCCGCGTGCCGAGACGCTCGTGACGGATTTCGCGGAGCAATGGTTCCAGTTGCGCCTCATCAATTCGAAGGCGCCCGACCCGCGCCGATTCCCGAGCTTCGACGACAACCTGCGCCGCGACATGCTGCGCGAGACACAGCTGTTCCTTCGCTCCGTGCTGCTCGAGGACAAGAGCGTGCTCGACCTGCTCGGCGCCGATTACACGTTCCTGAACGAGCGGCTCGCGGATCACTACGGCATCGACGGCGTGTTCGGCGACGCGTTCCGGCGGGTCACGCTGAAGGACCCGAATCGCCGCGGCTTGCTCGGCCAGGGCAGCATCCTGTTCCAGACCTCCGTCGCGAATCGCACGTCGCCGGTGTTCCGCGGCAAGTGGATCATGACGAACATCTACAACTCGCCGCCGCCCCCGCCGCCGCCGAACGTCCCTTCGCTCGACGAGAGCACCGGGAGCGCCACCCCGCACAGCGTGCGTGAGCGCATGGAGCAGCACCGCAAGTCGCCCGTGTGCGCGTCGTGTCACTCGGTCATCGATCCTCCCGGGCTCGCGCTCGAGAACTTCGACCCGATCGGCCGCTGGCGCGAGACGGACTCGGGGCAGCCGGTGGATCCCGCCACGACGCTGCCGGGAGGCATCGCCGTCTCGGGGCCGAGCGGGTTGCGCGAAGCGCTGCTGAAGCGCCCCGAGATCTTCGTCTCGACCTTGACGGAGAAGCTCATGACGTACGCGCTCGGGCGGCGCGTCGAGGCCGAGGACATGCCGACCGTACGTCGCATCGTGCGGGAGACCGCGCGCGAGAATTACCGGTTCAGCGCGATCGTGCTCGGCATCGTGCGCAGCGCCCAGTTTCAGCAGAAGGCTCGTTTGCCCACGAATGGCACGCAGACGGTCGCCGACAACCGGGCGTCGCCTGCGCCGACAGGAGGGTCGAAGTAATGTTCATCACGAAGAAACATCTCTCGCGTCGCACCGTGCTGCGCGGTGCGCTGGGTGCCGCCATCAGCCTGCCTCTGCTCGACGCCATGGTGCCCGCCGCGAGCGCGGCGCCGCCGGCTCAGCTTCGGTTCGGCGCCGTCTACGTCCCGAACGGAATCCGGCCGGAAGTCTTCACGCCGCCGTCCGTCGGGCGGCTCGAGCTGCCGCCGCTGCTCGAGCGGTTCGTGCCGCTGCGCGAGCACATCAACGTGGTGACGGGCATCCGGGCCCCCGATCCGTTCGGGCATCACGTGATCGGGTCGCTGTGGCTCTCCGGCGGGTCCGCGAAACAGACCCAGGGCGCCGACGTGCACGCGGGCCAGACGATCGATCAGTACATCGCCGACGCGATCGGCCGCGACACGCCGCTGCGCTCGCTCGAGCTCGGCATCGAAGGCATCAACAGCTCGTCGAACTCGTGCCAGTTCGGCTGGAGCTGCATCTACCTGAACACGCTGTCCTGGAAGACGTCGACGTCGCCGCTGCCGAACGAAGTGAACCCGCAGAGCGCGTTCGAGCGGATGTTCGGCGACATCGGCTCGGCCGAGGAGCGCGCCGCGCGCTTAAAGAGCAAGGCCAGCATCCTGGATTCCGTGATCGAGTCGGCGAGCCGCCTGAACGGCAAGCTCGCGCCGCAGGACCGCTCGACCGTCGAGGAGTACCTCGAGAACATCCGCGAGGTCGAAAGCCGGATCCAGTCCGCAGGCCTGCGGGCGGCGGCCGCGGGCGACACGCCCGATGCGCCGGCCGGCATACCGGCGACGTACGAAGAGCACGTGCGCGTGATGTACGACCTGATCGCGCTCGCCTGGCGAGCGGACATCACGCGCGTCACCACGTTCATGAAGGGCGTGGAAGCGAGCAGCATCGGTTATCCGCAGATCGGCGTCCCCGAGTCGCATCACATCGTCTCCCACCACGGCAACGTCCCGGACACGATGCGCAAGTACGCGAAGATCAATGGATACCATCTTTCGCTGTTCGGCGACTTCGTGGAGAAGCTGCGCGCCACCCCGGATGGCGACGGATCGCTGCTCGACCACTCGCTGGTCATGTACGGGTCGGGCATGGGCAACGGCGACAAGCACGATCAGAGCATGATCCCGATCGTGCTGGCCGGATCGGCGGCGGGTCGCCTCAAGGGCGGCAGGCACATCGCCGTCCCGAATCCGACGCCGCTCGCGAACCTGATCGCGGGGCTCGGCCAGGTCGCGGGGCTCGATCTCGGCAAGCTCGAGAACAGCACCGGGCGCGTGGAGCTGTAGACGCCGATGTACCCGTTACGCGTTTCCGGCAAGACGCCCGCGCGAACCGCACCGAATCTCGGCGGCAAGCGCGAGCGCACGCGCAGGAAGATCCTCGACGCCACGTTCGGACTGATCGGCAACGAGAAGGGGCTCACCGTGCGGATCGAGGAGATCTGCGCGGCCGCCCACATCTCGCGGGGAACGTTCTACAACTACTTCACGAGTCTCGAGGAGCTGTTCGAGGTGCTCGCCGTGGAGCTCAGCCACGGCCTGAACCGGGCCCTGGTCCTGACGATGGACGACGTCAGGAGCCACGCGGTGGGCTCCAACGCCGCCATTCAGCACTACCTGAACTACGCCCGGCGCGATCCCGCCTGGGCCTGGGCGATGGTGCACCTGAGCGCGTTCGGACCGCCTTTCGGTGCCGAAGCGTGGGAGGCGTGCTACCGGGCCATCGAGAACGGCATCGAGGCCGGGGAGTTCGACCTGCCGAACGCAACGGTCGGCCGCGATCTGATGACGGGCACGGTCATGGCCACCGTGCGCACCATGCTGCGTTCCGGCGGCGACGACACGCAGCCGGCGGTCGTCGCCTATCACCTGCTGCGCGCGTTCGGAGTCCCCGCCGCGCGCGCGCGGGAAGTCGCCGACAGTCCGCTGCCGGAGATCGTCGTTCCGAAGTAGGGCTCGTCGGGGCGTCAGCCGGCCTGCGTCTGCAGCGACAGCTCCCGCAGCGTGAACCGGAAGTGGTTGTTGAAGTCGGCGACGCGCTCGTCGTCGAGGTTGCCGATGCGGTAGACATCGCGCGGGTCGAGATGCGCGCCGGTCAGCAACGTCACGCGCTCGAGAATCCGCAGCAGCGCCCACACGGCTTCCGCGCCGGGGCTCGCTTTCGCGACGGTGACGATGGCCCGCTCGAGCTCCGCGAAGAGCCCCTCGTCGAAGGTGGCCTGCTCGGTCAGGCGCCCCACGAAGGAGTCCTCCGACCAGTGCTCGCTGCCGGGGTCGTTGACGGCGCAGGTCATCCGCGCGGTCTCGAAGTCGTTGCTCATCCCGATGGTCTCGGCGTCGTCGCGTCTTCGGCGCCCGTGATGCGCCGCCGCCGCAGTATACGCGGGCGCGGCCCCGCGGCGCGCCCGCAGCATCGCGTCCCGCGCAGGCCGCTAGCCGCGCGTGAGGCTCTTGACCGCGCCGCCGGATTTCGGCTCTCTAATACCACGCGCAACGAACGCCGTACGACAACCGACAGGGGCATGCATGCGCCGCAGCACCGAGAGGATCCTGACCACGCACGTGGGCGCACTGCCCGGACCCGCCGCCACGTGGTCCGGCGAACGCGTCGGCGACGCGGCGCTGAAAGCGGCCGTCAAGGACGTCGTCGCGCGCCAGCGCAAGGCCGGCGTCGACATCGTCAACGAAGGCGAGCTCACGAAGGGCGGCAACTGGGTCACGTTCATCAACTCGCGGCTCGCCGGGTTCGAGTCGATGCCGGGACAGGGCACGGGCAGGCTGCTGCGCTCGAGCCGCGACTGGGTGGAGTTCGAGGATTTCTACGCCAAGGCGCTCGCGGGCGGCACGCTGTTCGAGCAGACGGCCAGCGCGCCCGTGCAGACGAATCGCGTGGTCGACTGGCGGTGCACGGCGCCGATCCGCTATACGGGTCAGGCGGCGCTGAAGCGGGAGATCGACCTGCTGCGCGGCGCGCTCGGCCGGGCGCCCGTGGGCGACGCGTTCCTGACGAGCACCGCACCGGCCAGCATCGAGGTTGGACGCACGAACGAGTATTACAAGAGCGGTAAGGCTTTCCTCTACGGTCTCGCCGACGCGCTCAAGGAGGAATACGAAGGCATCGCCGCGTCGGGCCTGCTGGTGCAGGTGGATGACGCGTGGCTGCCCGCGCTCTGGGATCGCATCGGCGTGCAGATGGGCAAGGCGCGATACCGCAAGTACTGCATGCAGCGCGTGGAAGTCCTGAATCACGCGTTGCAGAACGTGCCCGAGGAGCAGGTGCGCTATCACCTGTGCTGGGGCAGCTGGCACGGCCCCCATGCGCACGACATCCCGATGGCCGACATGCTCGACGTGATGCTCGCGGTGAGGGCGCAGACGTATCTGTTCGAGGCCGCCAACGCGCGGCACGAGCACGAGTACACGCTGTGGAAAACGCGCAAGCTGCCGGACGGCAAGATCCTGGCGCCGGGCGTAGTCACGCACTCGACGCCGCTCGTGGAGCATCCGGAGCTCGTGTCACAGCGCATCCAGCGGTTCGCGAAGCTCGTCGGCCGCGAGAACGTCATCGCATCGACCGACTGCGGTCTCGGCCTGCGCTGCCACCCGCAGATCGCCTGGGCCAAGCTGAAGTCGCTGGCCGAAGGCGCAAGGCTCGCCAGCAAGGCGCTGGGCTACGAGCACTGACGGCGCGCGGAGACCGGCCGGCGGCGCCATTCGGCGTGCCGCGGCACCCGCGGGCGTGCGTCGGCGTTTGGCGACTCGTTTCACTGCCCGTAACAGTTCGTTACGATCCTCGTGCGCTTGCGGCGCTACAGTCACGGGCGGCAGCGATGTGAACGGCTGCGCAGCGCGGGTTGGAACTTTTGCGCAGCATCGGCGCACGTATGTGTGAGCTGCCCGACGGAAGAGGCCCCTGAGACAGATGTTGTGGCGTTCGCGTGTTCCGGCGCTCGGCCTGGCCCTCCTCGCGCAGGCGTGCGCGCAGCCGCAGACCAATGCACCCGCGCCGGCGCCCGCCGCGACCGGCGAGTGCCAGCAGCGCGTGATCGTGAGTTTTCAGTCCGCGGCCGGCAGCGACATGGTCGCAGCGCTCGCGACCGCCACGGGCGTCCGCCTGACCGTCGTGAGCCGCCTGCTGCCCGACACCTACGTGCTCGATCTCGCGGCTGCCGACTGCGGCGCGGCGCTGCAGCGCCTGCGCGCCGCCGCCGGCGTGCGTGCGGCCGATCCCGATACCCGCCGCCACCCTCATTAGCTGCCGTCCCGCCCGGGAGCCGACCATGACCCAGAGATTCTCGACCCTCGTCTCGCTCGCGGCGAGCGTGGCGTTGCTCGCGGTCGCGGCGCACGGCCAGGAGCTGAATCCCGTGCTGCGCCAGCCCGCGGCCGCGGGCGACGGCGCACGCGTGCTCGTGAAACTGCGCGAAGCCGGAAGCACCGCCCGTGCGCAGGTGCAGGCACAGGCGGCGACCGACAAAGTGGCGGCGCTGGCCGCGCGCACGGGGGTCGCGATCAGGGAATCGCATCCGCTCGCGGCTGCGTGGCACGTGCTGACGCTCGATCCGAATCAGTCCGCCGCGGATCAGGTGGCGCGCCTCGCGGCCGATGCCGCCGTCGCCTATGTCGAGGTCGATCACCGGCGTTTCGCGCACGCGGTGCCGAACGATCCGCTGTACAACGGCCAGTGGTATCTGCAGGGCTCGCCCACGACGCCTTCGGCCGTGAATGCAGAGCAGGCCTGGAGCACCACCACGGGCAGCGACGGTGTGGTCATTGCGCTGCTCGATACCGGGGTGCGTTACGAGCATCCCGATCTCGGCCGCGCGGACGCCGGCGGCCGTCTGCTGCCGGGCTACGATTTCGTGACCGATACGCGCGTTTCCAACGACGGCGATGGGCGCGACGCCGATCCGAGCGATCCCGGCGATTTTCTGACCTCGGCCGATCTCGCCACCGACTTTTTCATGGACTGCGGCGACCCGAACAGGCCGGGTCAGCCCGTGTCGAGCTCCTGGCACGGCACGCGCGTGGCCGGAATCATCGGCGCGCGCACGAACAACGCGACCGGCGTCGCGGGTTCCACGTGGTCGCCGTGGCTGCTGCCCGTGCGCGTGCTCGGCAAGTGCGGCGGCTTCGACAGCGACATCATCCCCGCGATGCTGTGGGCGGGCGGTATCCACGTCGACGGTGTGCCCGACAATCCGTATCCCGCGCAGATCGAGAACCTGAGCTTAGGATCGACGGACGCGTGCACGCCCGCCTACAAGGACGCGATCGCGGCGTTGGCGGCGGTCGGCGTGGTAGTCGTCGCTTCGGCCGGCAACGAGGGCGGGCCGGTCGACACACCCGCCAGTTGCCAGGGCGCGGTCGGTGTGGCCGGTCTGCGCCACGCGGGCACGAAGGTCGGGTTCAGCAGCCTCGGGCCGGAGGTGGCGCTGTCCGCGCCGGCCGGCAATTGTGTGAACACCACGCCGGGCAGTCCGTGCGTCTATCCGATCAATACCACGGTGAACTTCGGCGCCACCACGCCGGGCTCCAATGGGTACACGGACCAGCTCAATGCGAACCTCGGCACGAGCTTCTCCGCGCCGATCGTGTCCGGCGTGGCGGCGCTGATGCTGGCCGTGAACGGCAACCTCGGTGTGGCCCAGATGCGCGCGCGTCTACAGGAGGGCGCAAGCGCTCCGTTCCCCGTCTCGATCGATCCGACGGTGCCGGTGTGTCACGTGCCTGCGAGCCCGACGGACCTGCAGCAGTCGGAATGCAGCTGCACGACGGACACGTGTGGCGCAGGCATGGTCAACGCGCCGGGCGCCGTGCTGGCCGCAGCGCGTCCGATCGCGGCCGTTGTCGTGCCGGGCAACGTCAGCCCGGGGCAGGACGTGGCGATGTCGGCCGGCGGCAGCGCTGCGGCGTGCGGCCGCACGATCGTCTCGTACAGTTGGGCGGGCGATGGTCTCAAGACGCCGCCCAATCAGTCCACGGCGATCTTCACCGCGCCGTCTACGGGTTCCGTCACTGCGACCGTTACGGTCACGGACGACGCCGGCCGCGCCGACACGGCCACGATCGTGCTGACGCCCGCGTCGGCGTCGACGCAGGCGCCGGCGGCCGCGGGCGCGCACGCGTGCCGCGCGTCCGTGCCGGCGCCGCTGCCGGTCACGGTCATCGTTGCGCCCGGCACGGCCACGGTGGCGGCCGGGGCGTCGCAGACGTTCACGGCGACCGTCGCGAACTCGTCGAACACGGCCGTGAGCTGGAGCGTGAACGGGGTCGTCGGGGGCTCCAGCACGACCGGCACGATCACGACGGCCGGCGTGTTCACCGCGCCCGCGTCCGTGACGAATGCGCTGGCGGTGACCGTGACCGCGACGTGGTCCGGGGATTCCACGAATACGGGCTCGGCGCAGGTCACGGTGAATCCTCCGGCCGCGCAGGCGCAGAGCTCGGGTGGCGGCGGGGGTGGCGCCACCGGGCTGATCGAGCTCGCGGCGCTCGCCGGCGCGCTCGGCCTGCTGCGTCGGCGCCGGGGCAGAGCGGCTTAGGGTACACGCGCCGCCGGCGTTCGCCGCCGCGGTTGCGGCGGTCGGGGTCGTGCTTACACTACGGCCTGCGACCGCTGTCGCTCCGGGGGGACCATGCATTCGCCGTTTCGCACGCTGCTCGGCGCGGCTGTCGCGGTGCTGCTCGCAGCACCGTGTTTCGCGCAGCAGGATCCGAAGGACTTCGCGCCCCGCGCGCTGACCGCGCCGCCCCGCACGAGCTGGCCGACGAGCGGCGGCAACCTCTACAACCAGCGCTACTCGCCGCTGACGGCGATCGACACGACGAACGTCGGCGCGCTGAAAGGCGTCTGGCGAGCGCGCCTCAAAGGCTCGGGCATGGCGCCGCAGTATTCGGGCGAGGCGCAGCCGATCGTCCACGACGGCGTGGCGTACGTCAGCACGGGCGCGGACGACGTGTTCGCGCTCTCGCTCGATACCGGTGCGATCGTGTGGCAGTACGAGGCGCACCTCGACCCGAACCTGACGTCGGTCTGCTGCGGCTGGGCGAACCGCGGCGTCGCGCTCGGCGCGGGCAAGGTGTTCGTGGGCCAGCTCGACGGCAAGCTCGTGGCGCTCGACCGGCTCACGGGCAAGGTCGCGTGGTCCGTGCAGGCCGAGCGCTGGCAGGACAACTTCTCGATCACCGCGGCGCCGCTGTACGTCGGGGGCAAGGTCATCGTGGGCTTCGCGGGTGCCGACCGCGGCACGCGCGGCCGCGTGAAGGCGTACGACGCGCGCAACGGCCGTCTGCTCTGGACCTTCTATACGATCCCCGGGCCCGGCGAGCCGGGGCACGACTCGTGGCCGCAGGACAACGACGCATGGAAGTACGGCGGCGGCTCGATCTGGCAGACGCCCGCGGCCGACCCCGAGCTCGGGCTCGTGTACTTCTCCACGGGCAACGCCGGGCCGGACTACAACGGTGCCTATCGCAAGGGCGACAACCTGTACACGTCCTCGATCGTCGCGGTCGAGGCCGCCACGGGCAAGTATCGCTGGCACTTCCAGCAGGTGCATCACGACATCTGGGACTACGACGCCGTGAACCCCGTGGTGCTCATGGACCTGAACGTCGGCGGGCGGGCGCGCAAGGCGCTGGTCGAGGTCGGCAAGACGGGTTTTGCGTACATCCTGGACCGCGCGACGGGCGAGCCGATCGTCGGCATCGACGAGCGCCCCGTGCCGCAGGAGCCGCGGCAGGGCACGGCCGCGACGCAGCCGTTCCCGCGCGGCGACGCCGTCGTGCCCCAGAGCATCGAGATCGCGCCCGAGGGCTTCGACCTCGCGAACTCGGGCCGCATCTTCACGCCATTCGTCGGCGAGGACCCGACCATCGTGAAGCCCGGCATCTGGGGCGGGGCCAGCTGGCCGCCGAGCGCGTACGACCCGACGTCGCAGCGCCTGTTCGTCTGCGCATCATCGGTCGCGGGCGCCTACGCCGGCGGCGGCGATCCGAACTTCGTCGCGCCGGGGCAGGGGGACCGCTACCTCGGCGGCAGGACGGCCGGCGCGCGCGTGGCGCGTAACGGGATCCTGGCTGCCATGGACATGACGACGAACAAGGTCGTGTGGCGCTACCGCTGGCAGGACCAGTGCTACAGCGGCGTGCTGGCGACGGCGGGAGGGTTGCTGTTCGTCGGCCGCAACGACGGCCGGCTCACGGCCCTCTCGTCGGCCACCGGCAAGCAGCTGTGGGAATTCCAGACGGGTGCGGGCATGAACGCGCCCGTGAGCACCTTCGAGTACCGCGGCAAACAGTATGTGCTCGCGTACTCCGCCGGCAATGCGCTGATCGGCTCGGCGCGCGGCGACAGCGTGTGGCTTTTCGGCCTCGACGGCACGCTGCCGCCGGCCTCCGCCGGCACGCCCGCGCCGCGCACGACCCATCTGCCGGAGCCACCGATCACGGGTGCCGCGGCCGCGGCGGTGGCGGTGGCGTCGGCGCGGCCGGCGGCCAGTGGTGCAGCCGACGTCGCAAACGGGGCGCGGCTGTTCGTGCAGAACTGCGTGATCTGCCACGGCGAGGACGGGCGCGGCGGGCACGGCGGAGGCGCGTCGCTCGAGGCGCTGGCCGACGTGGCCGCGGCCATGCAGGTCGTGACCTCGGGCCGCAACAACATGCCGCCTTTCGGGGGCGCGTTCACGCCGGAGCAGATCTTGGACGTCGCGACCTATGCGGTGACGGCGCTCGGCGCCAACGCCCGGCGCTGAAGTTTCTTCGCAGAGCCGGTCCCGGGGCTTCTGTAAACTGGTGGCCGATCCGGGACTTGGGCCGGGTTCGCCGTGTCCGCGGCGAGCCCTGAATCCTCGGCAGGCCGGGCGGCTTGGGGCTATCATTGAACGCCTGCCTGCGTACGCGTTTTGGGGAGCGTTGGTGCCGTTACTGTCTCGTCGTGCTGTCCTCGGAACGGCCCTGCAGGGCCTGGCCGCCGCGTCTCTCGGCACGGCGTTGTGGCGCCCCGGGGTCGCATCGGCCCAGGCGGCCGGTGGCTCACGGGCTGCGCTCGATCTCGGTGCGGGCATGCACCTCCTCACGCTCGGCGCCACGAATGTCCTGGCCGCGCTGGACGCCGGCGGCGTCGCGCTCGTGGACGGTGCGCCGGCCGGGCAGCACGACGTGCTGACCGGGATGCTGGCCGCCCTGCCGAACAAAGGCCGCGTCCACACGCTCTTCAACTCGCACTGGCATCCCGAGCAGACCGGCTCGAACGAGGCGCTGGGCAAGGCCGGCGCGACGATCATCGCGCAGCAGAACACAAGGCTCTGGCTCACGACCGACGTGACCTGGCCCTGGGACAACAAGACGGTGCGGCCGCTGCCCAAAGAGGCGCTGCCGACCAAGACCTTCTACTCGCAGGCCGAGTTCGACGTCGGCGGGCGCAAGGTGCAGTGCGGCCACCTGCGCGACTGCCCGCACACCGACGGCGACATGTACGTGCTGTTCCCGAAGGAGAACCTGCTCTACGCAGGCGACGCCGTGTGGAACGCCGGCTGGCCGTCGATCGACTGGTGGACCGGCGGCTGGATCGGCGGGCTCGTCGGGGGCGCCGAGATGCTGCTGTCGGTCACGAACAAGGACACGCGCATCGTGCCGGCGCGCGGCCCGGTGCTCACGCAGGCCGAGCTGCGCACGCAGTACGACATGTACTCATTGATCTGGGAGCGGCTCCTGAAGACGCTCTACAGCGGCGGCGGCCCCGACGAGGCCGTGGCCGCGAAGCCCACGCAGGAATTCGACGCGAAGCTCGGGCCCTCGGAAGCCTTCGTGCGCCGCGCGTTCCAGAGCCTCTGGGCCTACCTGTCACCTGACGCATGATCGAGCTCGGCAAGATGAAATCGATTCGGAATCTTTCGTGGCTGGCGGCGCTCGCGCTGCTCGCCGGTTGCGGCAAGTTCGGCGGCCAGCAATCCGTGGCGGAAGCCGGCAAAGAGCAGTGGCCGATGGTGCAGAAGTACTGCACGGACTGCCACAACGCGGCCGAGCTCGCGGGCGGCATCGATTTCGAGAAGATGGGCCCCGACAGCGTCGCGCAGCACGCCGAGACGCTCGAGATGGCGGTGCGCAAGCTGCGCAGCCACGCCATGCCGCCGCCGAAGGAGCCGCGGCCCGACGAGAAGCGGCTCACGGCGTTCGTCGGCTGGCTCGAGCGCGCGCTCGACGAAGCAGCCGCGAACACGCACGGCTACCAGGCCGTCGTGCCGCATCGTCTGAACCGCAAGGAGTACAACAACGCCGTGCGCGATCTGCTCGCGCTCGATGTCGATTCCGCCGAGTTCCTGCCGCCCGACGACGAGGTCAAGCACTTCGACAACATCGCGAGCGGCCTGCAGGTGTCGCCGTCGTTCATCGAGCAGTACGTGATCGCGGCGCGCGCGATCGCCGTGCGTGCCGTGGGCCGGCCCGACGCACGCACGGGCAGCCAGACGTACACGGCGGGCCCCGGCAATCAGCAGACGCACGTGCCGGGTCTGCCGCTCGGCACGCGCGGCGGACTGGTCGTGACGCACCTGTTCCCGTCGGATGGCGAGTACCAGGTCAACATCGCCGACATGTTCACGCACATCTGGGGCAACGACTCCGAGTTCGAGAACACCGTGGTCGTCACGGTCGACGGCACGCAGGTCTACGAGACCACGGTCGGTGGCGACGCCGACACGAAAGCCTACGACCAGATCCAGAACGGCGTCATGGAGAAGGTCAACAGCCGGCTCAAGAACATCCGCTTCATGGCCACGGCGGGTCCGCACAAGGTGGGCGTCACCTTCAGGCGGCGCACGTTCGCGGAGTCCGACGACCAGCAGCAGATGTTCGTTCCGGGCGGCGGCCAGGACCGCGTGTTCCGCGTGAGCTCCTTCGAGATCAGCGGCCCGTACAAGGCGACGGGGCTCAGCATGACGCCGAGCCGCGAGCGCATCTTCTCGTGCCATCCGACGCGCCCCGAGGACGAGCAGGCGTGCGCGGAGAAGATCCTGAGCGACATCGCGAAGCGCGCCTATCGCCGGCCGCTGACCGAGCAGGACGTGGCGGATCTGCTCGAGTACTACCGCGACGGCCACGCCGTGAACGGTTTCGAGGAAGGCATCCGCAGCGGTATCACCGGCATCCTCGCGAGCCCGTACTTCCTGTACCGCGTGGAGCACGCGCCGGAGGGCGTTCAGCCCGGTCAGACCTATCGCATCGACGACCTCACGCTGGCCTCGAAGCTGTCGTTCTTCCTGTGGAACACGATTCCCGACGACGAGCTGCTCGATCTCGCCGTGCGCGGCGAGCTCGGCAAGGAGAAAGTGCTGCGCGAGCAGGTCACGCGCATGCTGAAGGACCCGAAGGCCGGCACGCTCGCCAGCAACTTCGTGTTCCACTGGCTCGACATGCGCCGGCTCGGCGAGGTGGAGCCCGATCGCGCGATCTTCCCGTACGCGTCCGGCCGCGGCGACCCGCGCGCCGACTATCTCAAGGAGCTCGAGCTGTTCGCGAAGGGAATCTTCGACGAGGACCGCAGCGTGGCCGATTTCCTGACGGCGAAGGACACGTATCTCAACGAGCGCGTCGCGCTGTTGTATGGCATCACCGACGTCAAGGGCGACCAGTTCCGCAAGGTCGAGCTCAAGGACCCGGCGCGCTGGGGCCTGCTCGGCAAGGGTGCGGTGCTCATGGCCGCAGCGTATCCGAACCGCACCTCGCCCGTGCTGCGCGGCTCGTTCATCCTCGAGTACATCACCGGTGCGCCGCCGGCGCGGCCGCCGCTGAACGTGCCCGCGTTCCCCGAGGCCGAGATCGGCACGGCCAAGGCGCGCACGGTGCGCGACATCATGGCCAAGCATCGCGAGAACCCGGTGTGCTTCTCGTGCCACGGTGTCATGGATCCGCTCGGGTTCGCGCTCGAGAACTTCGACGCCGTGGGCGTGTGGCGCGACAAGGATCGCTACGCCGGTACCATGATCGACTCGCAGGCCGTGCTGCCGGATGGCACCACGGTCAACGGGCCGGTCGAGCTGCGGCAGGCGCTCGCGAAGGATCCGGAGCAGTTCGTCCGCACGTTCACGGAACGTTTCCTGACGTATGCGCTCGGCCGCGTCGTGGACTACCGCGACATGCCGGCCGTGCGCAAGATCGTGCGCGAGGCGAAGCGCGACAACTACAGGTTCTCGTCGCTGGTGTGGCAGATCGTGACCAGTGAGCCGTTCCAGATGCGCCAGGCGCCGGAGCAGAAGGCACCGCCGGTCGTCACGGCGCAGACGGCATCGACGAATTAGCGGCCGGGCGCGCGAGCGCGTGGCGTAAGGAGGCAGGCATGTTCATCACCAAGAAGCATCTTTCCCGTCGGACCGTGCTCCGCGGCGTGGGCGCGGCGATCTCGCTGCCGCTGCTCGACGCGATGATCCCGGCCATGGGCGCCACCGCGAAGCCCACGCCGCAGCGCCTCGCGTTCGTCGGCTTCCCGCACGGCGCCGTGATGCGCCACTGGTCGCCGGAGGCGACGGGCAAGGACTACCAGATGACGAAGATCCTGGAGCCGCTCGCGCCGTACCGCCAGCACCTGACGATCGTCTCGGGGTTGCGCAACAAGCCGGCCGAAAACCCCGAGCCGCACCAGTACGTCGAGAAGACGTGGCTCACGTGCGTGCCGTTCGACAAGGCGGGCGAGAAGGGGCCGGATTACGGCGTGTCGGCCGACCAGCTGGCGGCGCGCCACATCGGCCAGGAGACGCGGCTGCCGTCGCTCGAGATCACGACCACGCAGACCGGTGCACAGATGTCGTGGCGCACGCCCACGCAGTCGCTGCCGCAGGAGATCAGCCCGCGCGCCGTGTTCTATCGGCTGTTCGGCCAGGGCGACACGGACAGCGAGCGGGCCGCCATCGTGAAGGAGACCGGCAGCATCCTCGACCGCATCACGGGTCAGGCGCACGCCCTGCAGCAGAAGCTGGGCGCGACGGATCGCGTGGCGGTCGACGCGTACCTCGATTCCGTGCGCGAGATCGAGCGGCGGCTGCAGCTCTCGGCCGAGAAGGACACCAGCGGCCTCGAGATTCCGGAAGCGCCGATCGGCGTGCCGAACGACATCGATCTGCACTTCAAGATGATGTTCGACCTGATGGCGCTCGCGTTCCAGGCCGACGTGACGCGCGTGATCACGTTCTCGATGGACCGCGAAGCGAGCATGCGGACGTACAACAACCTCAGCATCTCGGAGGCGTTCCACCCGCTGTCGCACCACTCGAACGATCCGGCGAAGCAGGACCGCCTCGCCGTGATCCAGAACTACCACACCAAGGTGTTCGCCCGCTTCATCGACCGCATGGCGAAGACACAGGACGGCGATGGCACGTTGCTCGATCACTCGATGGTCATGTTCGGCAGCAACATGAGCGACAGCAACCGTCACAACCACGATCCGCTGCCCGTGGCGATCCTGGGTCACGCGCATGGCCGCATCAAGGGCGGGCAGCACCTGCACTATCCGCAGGATTCGCGCTTCGCCGATCTGCTGCTGACGGTGCTGCAGCGCACGCAGATCCCGGTCGAGTCGATCGGCGACAGCGGCGGCACGTTCGCAGAGGTGTAATCCATGCACGCGCGGCTCATCGCACTCGCACTCGCACTCGCCGGCACCGCCGCCGGCGCCGCCGAGAAGACGCTGCTCGAGGCTGCGGAAGCCGGCGATCACGCGGCGGCGGTCGCGAAGCTTCCGGGCGCCGACGTCAATGCGCGTGGTCCCGATGGCGCCACGGCGCTGCTCTGGGCGGTCTACAACCGCGACGCGGATCTCGCGAAGCGGCTGATCGCCGCCGGCGCGGACGTCAACGCGAAGAACCAGTACGGCGCGTTCGCGCTGTCGGAAGCCGCGATGTCGGGTGACACGCCGCTGATCAGGATGCTGCTTCAAGCCAAGGCCGATCCGAACATGGCGAACGGCGAGGGCGAGACCGCGCTGATGGTGGTCGCGCGCGCCGGCGACGTTCCGGCCGCCGAGCTGCTGTTGAAGGCGGGCGCAGACGTGAACGCCGTCGAGGCGTGGGGCCAGCAGTCGCCGCTCATGTGGGCGGCCGCGCAGAAGCAGCCGGCCATGGTCAAGTTCCTGATCGCGCACGGCGCGAACGTGAACGCGCGCGGTGCGGTGCGTGACTGGCAGCGCAAGGTCATCCGCGAGCCGCGACCGAAGGACATGAATCAGGGCGGCTTCACGCCGCTGCTGTACGCGGCGCGCGAAGGCTGCATCGAGTGCGCGCGCGAGCTCGTGGCCGGTGGCGCGGACCTCAACCTGCCGGACCCGCACCGCGTGACGCCGCTCGTGATGGCGCTGTTCAACCTGCACTTCGATTTCGCGGCGTACCTGATCGAGGCTGGCGCCGACGTCAACAAGTGGGACCTGTACGGCCGCACGCCGCTCTACATGGCCGCGGACGTGAGCACGCTGCCCGTGCAGGGCAACGGCGCCATGGTCGTGCTGCCGAGCATGGACAAGCTCACGGCCATCGACATCGCGAAGCAGCTGCTCGCGAAGGGTGCGGATCCGAACATCCAGCTGAAGCGCCGTCCGCCGTACCGCAACGTGCCGCAGGATCGCGGCGGCGACACGATCCTGTCTTTCGGCGCCACGCCGCTGCTGCGCGCCGCGCGCGCCGGGGACGCGCCGATGGTGCAGCTGCTGCTTACGCACGGCGCGCTGGTCGACCTGCCGAGCAACCAGGGCGTCACGCCGCTGATGGCGGCCGCAGGCCTGGAATACGGGCTGCGCGTCACGCGCGGGCGCAACCGCACCGAGGAGGGCGTGCTGAAGACGCTGCAGTTGCTGCTCGACGCCGGCGCCGACATCAATGCGCGCGAGCTCACGGAGCCGAAGGGCACCAACGCCTCGCAGCTGCTCGTGATCGACCAACGCCTGTCGGACTTCAGCTACGACTACCGTGGCCGCCAGGTGCCGAGCCCGCGCGCCGTGCCGCATCGCACGGCGCTGCACGGCGCGGCCATGAAGGGTTTCACGCCGATCGTGAAATTCCTGGCCGAGCACGGCGCCGACCTGTACGCGAGGGACGCCAATGGCCGCACGGCGCTCGATCTCGCGAACGGCGACTACAACGAGCCGTTCCTGCGCCAGGCGGCCGAGCCGCACGCCGAGACCGTGGCGCTGCTGAAGCAGCTCATGGCCGAGCGGCCGCCCACGGCCCAGGCGCGCAACTAGTCGCGGGCCCCGGGCGCATGCGCTCCGGGCCGCCCACTCTTGGCGCAGTGGGCCTCGCCGGCGCGCTGTGTTGCACTTTCTTGACCGGTTTCATGGCACTCCCGCGCCGCGGCGGGTCACACTCTTCGCGGTCGTGCAGGGGAAAGACATTATGTCCAAGTCATCAAAAGAGTTCGCGGCAGACAGGGAAGTCGTGACCCGGACCTATCGTGGGCCCGATCGTCGCGATCCGAACAATACCGACGATTCACAGGTGTCGCGCAGCATCAAGTTCGACGAGAAAGGCAACCCCGTGCTCGAGGTGCGCACGGACGTGCCGCGCCGGCGCGAGGACGACCGGACCATCGACCTGCTGAAGTGTCTCGACGCGGACAGCCTCGGTCTCGCACTCGAAGACGACGAGCCGCCCGCGCCGCCGAAGCGGCGCTAGCCAGCGCGTTCCGTCACCCATCCGGGACATCCCCCGTCCCGGCGTGTCAGCTCGCGCCGCAGCGAGTAAGATCGCAGCGCGCACGCTGCGCCGGAGGGGACCTCGCCATGTTCAAGGGATTCGCGGTCGTCGGGGCATTCGTGGGAGTCGCGTTGGCCATGCCGGGCGCAGCGCAGATCACGTCGAATCCCGCGGCACCGGTCGTGATCAGCCACTACGAGCTCAACGTCACGAGCGTCGCCGAGCACAAGAAGTTCTGGGTCGACACGCTCGGCGGCAAGATGACGAAGATCGGCAAGGTCGACGCCGTCGAGTTCCCCGACGTGTACCTGCTGCTGCGCGTGCGCAAGCCCACGGGCCCGACGCGCGGCACCACGTTCGACCACATCGGCTTTGCAGTGCCCGACGTGCCGGCGCTGACCACGAAGGTCGTGGCGAACGGTTACAAGCTGACGGTCGGCCGCGAGCCCGCGCCCGGGGAGACGGCCAGTCCGCCGACGGCCGGCAACTACGGGCGGTTCTCCTACCTCGTGGGCCCCGACGGCGTCAAAGTGGAGCTCGTGACGAACATGGACGCGGGGGCACCGCCGATCAAGCACCATCACGTGCACTTCGTGAACCGCGAGTTCGTGCCCATGCAGCAGTGGTTCATGAAGGCGTTCGACGCCACGCTTCGGGACGGGCAAACGGACTTCTTCATCGGTGCCGATCTGCCGGGCGTGGGCTACAGCCTGAACTTCTTCAGCTGGCTGCCGAACGAGAAGCTCGTCGGCACGCACGGTCGTGCCGTCGATCGGGTCGGCTTCGACGTGCACGACCTGCCGGCGTTCTGCGACCGGTTGAAAGCGAAGGGCATCGCGTTCACGAAGCCGCTGGCACGCGACGCGGATCTCGGGCTCATGACGGCCACGATCACGGATCCCTGGGGCACCGTGATCGAGCTGACCGAAGGCCTGCGGCCCAAGGCGAAACCGTAGCCGCCGGTGGCGGCCCGCAAGGACCTCGAGCGCCGGCAGCGGCGCTGGGCGGAGGGTGCCGGGGTCGATCACGACGCGCACGGCTACGTGCGCGTGCTCGCGGCGAACCTGCGCGCGCCGCTCGGCGTGGACACGCTGGCAGAGATCGAGCGCGGCTCGGAGCTCACGCCGTATCGCACGCGACCCGCACGCCTGTGGTCGCTCGCGTCATCCGCGGCGCTCGTCCTGAACGTGTTCGCCTACTGGCGCGGGCGCGATACGGCGCCGCTCGTGGCCGCGCTCGGTCTGCCCGCAGGCTCGCCGGTGCTGCACTTCGAGGAGCCGTTGCCGACGGGGCTCGAGGGCGACCCGCCGACGGCCGATGTGCTGCTGCGCTGGCCGTCGGGGCAGGTCGCGGCCATCGAGAGCAAGCTCGGCGAGTGGCTCGTGCGCCGGCCGCGCAACAAGGCCGTGTTCAAGCGCAAGTACTTCCCGCCCGGTGAGGGCGTCTGGGCCGCGGCAGGCCTGCCGGTGTGCCAGGCGCTGGCCGCGGACATCGATTCGGGGCGCGAGCGGTACCGCTGGCTGCACGCGGCCCAGCTGCTGAAGCACGCGCTCGGCCTCGCGCGGTTCGGCGCACCGGCATGGACGCTCGTGTACCTCTACTACGACTGGCCGGGCCGCGAGGCGGCGGAGCACGCGGCCGAGCTCGGCCGGTTTGCCGAGCGTATCGGGGCCGAGCTGCGGTTCCGCGCGTTGAGCTACCAGACCCTGTTTGCCGCGCTGCGCTGCGAGGATTCGCTCGACGCGGAGTATCGCGACTACCTCGAGCGGCGCTACTTCCGCTGACCGGCTGCGGCGTGCGTTCGGGCCGACCTCCGGGTTACGATGACGCCGGCTTCCGACCGCGACCAACAACCACGACGAGGTCCCCGCCATGCCCTTCGAATATGGCTCACAACAAGTCGACATCCCGAACCCATTCCGGTTCGAGGGCATGGCCTACACCGCGCGGGCGGCGGTGCTGATCGCGCTGGGCCTGATCGCGCTGTTCACGGTGCGCGGACTCGTGGCGGACGGGGAACGCGTGGCGGGCATCGCCGTGGCGGTCGGCGGCCTCGCGCTGCTCGGCTTCGGCGCCTATGCCGCGTACGTCGGTCTCTACAAGGTGTTCCGCTTCTACGTCGGCCGCGGTCAGCCGGCGGATCTCGCCGCCACGGTCTCGGCCGAGCAGACGGTCATGCCGGGCACGCCCACGGGCGGTGCCACGGGCTACCGCGGCATCTATCAGCCGAACACGCTGGCGGACATGCTGCTCGGGCGCAAGAACCCCACGTTCCAGGAGCCGGAAGGCTGGCTGCCGCGCCTGCTGCACAGCCTGGCGCCGAGCCTGATCTTTCTGCCCTACGCGTTACGCAACGACGCCGGCGGCAGGTTCGCCGCGGCGGCCCACAGCGTCGTGCTGCTGATCCTGCTCGGCCTCGCATGGTTTTCCGGCGCCACCGGCATCGTGCCGATGGCAGGCACCAGCATCATGGCGTGGCTCGTGGCCGTGGTCACGGTGCTGCTGCTGACGATCTGGCTGCGCCAGGCGCTGAAGCTCAAGAGCTCGAATCGTGTCGCGATCCTGCGCTTCTCGCCCATGGGCCTCGCGTTCTGGGCCACGGTGGCCGTGCTGGCGCCGGTCGTGCTCGTGGGGTTGAACCGCGTGCAGCCGCTGCCGGCGCCGCCGTTCTCGCCGTACCCCTGGTTCACGCTGATGCTGCTCGTCGCGATCGCGGCGACGGCGTTCAGCGTGTATCTCGCGCTGCGCCGTGCGCCGAAGACGCCGCCGCCCACGGCGGTCACGGAGTACCGCGAGCACTGGCAGGAGTCGGTGCATCCGATGGACATCTTCCGTGCCATCGAGATCACGCTCGCGAAGCATCGCTTCCAGGAGATCCCGAACCGCGTATACGTGAACGACGTGCCGCAGCTCGTGGCGCAGGGCTCGCAGAACAAGGGCGAGTTCGAGGGGCGCACGCTGCAGGAGGTGCAGCCGCGGCCCATCGCGGATCGGCGCAACGACGGGTTGCTGCAGATGGCGATCGTCGTCGGCCAGGCGCTGCTCGCGTTCGCCGGCATCGCGGTGTTCAGCGTGCTGATCCGCCTGCCGGACATCGCGCCGTCGGCGCTCGTGCAGACGCTGCTGGCTGCCGCCATCCTCTGGACGCTCGGCATGCTCGTCGCGCACACGGCGAATCTGTATGTGTCGGAGATCGAGTTCGAGTCGGACCTGATCGTGTTCCAGGCCACCGGCACGTTCTCCGAATCGCGCCTCGCCACGGGCATGAGCATCTACGACTCCACGCGCTCGGAGAACACGATCGTGCGCTCGAGCCTCACGCCGTGGCTGCTCGTGAGCAGGATCCACAGCAGCACGCTGGCCGTCAGTGGCTCGGCAAACCTCGAGCAGCCGCGTCTCGTGCTCGGCATGAGCGCCGACGACGATCTGTGCCGCGATCTCGTGGCCGACGCGCGGGCGTTCCTGCGCGACCGTCAGATCATGGCCAGTGTGGGCTCCGAGGCCGATCTGCAGGCGGCCTCGAACATCTACCAGATGAACGAGCGTACGCGCGCCAACGTGCAGCCCGGCGCGGCGCCGCAGATCAGTCAGGACATGCGCGACGACAAGCGACTGCCCGGTGGCGGCAACCCGGCAGGGACGCCGGGCGCCTGATCGCCCGAAGAGCGTTGCGCTGAGTACCTTGCATCGTCTCTTCATCACCGCGCCGGCCGGCACGGCCGATCTCGCGGCCGGCGAGCTCGCGGCCTTCGGCGCCGCCGACGTCAAGGCGCTGCGCGCGGGCGTGTCCTGCGCCGGCACGCTCGAGCACGCGTACCGCGCGTGTCTGTGGTCGCGCGTGGCGAATCGCGTACTGCTGCCCATTGCGCAGTTCCCGGCACCGACGCCCGAAGCCCTGTACGAGGGCGCGCGCCGCGTCGACTGGGCCGCGCATCTCGCTGCGGACGGCACGCTGGCCGTCGACTGCACGAGCAGCCGATCGGCCATCACCCACACCCAGTTCGCCGCGCTGAAGGTCAAGGACGCGGTCGTGGATCAGTTCCGCGAGCGTACGGGCGGGCGGCCGTCGGTCGACGTGGCGGCGCCCGACGTGCAGCTGAACCTGCACATCGATCGGGACATCGCGACGCTCGCGATCGATCTGTCGGGCGACAGCCTGCACCGGCGCGGCTACCGCGGGCCGCAGGGCGCGGCGCCGCTCAAGGAGAACCTCGCGGCTGCCATCCTGCTGCGCTCGGGCTGGCCCGAGATCGCGCGCGCCGAGCACGGCGCCGTGGGGCTCGTCGACCCGATGTGCGGCGCGGGCAGCCTCGTGATCGAGGCCGCGCTCATCGCGGCCGACGTGGCGCCAGGCCTGCTGCGCGGCTACTTCGGCTTCCTGCGCTGGCGCGGCCACGATGCGGCGCTCTGGCAGCGGCTGCTGGCCGAGGCGAACGAGCGGCGCGCCGCCGGGAGCCTCGCGCACGTGGCGCTGCGGGCCTACGACCGCGACGCCGGGGCCGTGCGCGCGACGCTCGACAACGCGGCGCGCGCAGGCTTCGCGCGGCTCGTGCACGCGGAGCGACGCGAGCTCGCCGACCTGCCGCCGGCACCGACCGCGCGCGGCCTCGTGGTCGTGAACCCGCCGTACGGCGAGCGGATTGGCGAAGTGACGCAGCTGGTCGAGACGTATGCGCTGCTCGGCCGCAAGCTGCGCGAGAACTTTCTCGGCTGGCAGGCCGCGGTGCTGACCGGCAATCCGCCGCTCGGCCGCGAGCTCATGCTGAAGGCGAAGCGCACGCACACGATGTGGAACGGCCCCATCGAGTGCCGGCTGCTGCGCTTCGACGTGGACCCGAAGCACTTCGAGACGAAGCGTGTGCCAGGCTCGCTGCCGCAGGCGAACGAGGCCGCGCGGGCGCGGCCGGGTGCGGCGATGTTCGCGAACCGCCTGCGCAAGAACGCGGCCTCGCAGGGCGCGTGGGCGCGGCGCGAGGGCGTGGCCTGCTACCGCGTCTACGACGCGGACATGCCGGAGTACGCGTTCTCGATCGACGTGTACGCGGCGGGTGTGGCGGAGGACGCGCAGCGCTGGCTGTACGTGCAGGAGTACGCGCCGCCCGCGACGATCGATCCGGCCAGGGCGCGAGCCCGGCGCGAGGAGGCGTTCGCCGTGATCCCGGAGACGCTCGGAATCCCGCGCGAACGGGTGCACCTGCGCACGCGCAGGAAGCAGAAGGGCGGCGCCCAGTACTCGAAGCTCGCCGAGCGCGGCGAGTTCGAGCTCGTGAGCGAAGGCGGGCTCCGGCTGTACGTGAACTTCACGGACTACCTCGACACCGGGCTGTTCCTCGATCACCGGCCCACGCGGGCGCGGATCCGCGAGCTCGCCTCGGGCAAACGGTTCCTGAACCTGTTCGCGTACACGGCCACGGCGTCGGTGTTCGCGGCGGCGGGCGGTGCCTGTTCGACCACGAGCGTGGACATGTCGCGCACCTATCTCGACTGGGCGCGGCGCAATCTCGACGAGAACGGTTTCACGGACGCGCGCAGGCACGAGCTCGTGCAGGCGGACGTGCTCGCGTGGCTCGAGCAGCCTTCGCCCGAGCGCTACGACCTGATCTTCCTCGATCCGCCCACGGTGTCGCGCTCGAAGCGCATGACGACCGAGCTCGACCTGCAGCGTGACCACGTGAAGCTGATCCGCTCGACGCTGCTGAAGCTGGCCCCGGGCGGGTTGCTGATCTTCTCGAACAACTTCCGCAAGTTCAGGCTCGACTCGCAGGCGCTGGCCGACCTCGACGTGCAGGACGTGACGCCGGCGACCATTCCGCACGATTTCGCGCGCAACCCGCGCATCCACCAGTGCTTCGAGATTCGCGTGCCGGCGGGGGCGGCGAAGGCGCCGCGCCCGTTACTCTCGCTTGGGCGGCGTAAAACGTCCGCAGAACAGTAGCGCGCCCTCGAACAGCAGGTACATCGGCACGGCGAGCAGCGTCTGGGAGAGCACGTCGGGTGGGGTCAGCACCGCGCCCACGACGAACACGCCGAGGAAGACATAAGGCCGCGACTTCTTCAGCGTCGCGGGCGTCACGAGCCCGGTCCATACGCTGACCACGATCGCGATCGGCACCTGGAACGCGAGGCCGAAGGCCAGCGTCATCCCGATCGTGAAGTCGAGGAAGGAATTGATGTCGGTCATGACCTTCACGCCTTTGGGCGCGGCGTTGGCGAAGAAGCCGAAGGCCATCGGGAGCACCAGGAAGTAGGCGAACGCCACCCCGAGGTAGAAGAGCGCGACGCTCGCGAACATGAACGGCAGCGCGATCCGGCGCGCGTTCGCCGGCAGCCACTGATCGATCAGCTTCCAGAGGTGGTACAGCATCGCCGGCATCGCGATGAACACGGCGAGCCAGAAGACGGCTTTGAGCGGCGTAATGAAGGGGCCGGCCACCTGCTTGCTGATCAGGGACGAGCCGAGCGGCAGGCGCGTCATGATCGGTGTGGCGATCTTCGCGAAGATCTGGTTCTGGAACGGCGCCATCGCGAGGAAGATGGCGAGCAGCGAGAGCAGCGCCTTGAAGAGGCGCGACCGCAGCTCGTAGGCTGCGGCCAGCAGGCTCTTGCCGATGCGCTGGGTATCCGGGTCTAGGGGAAATACGGCCACGGCGCATTTTAATCCAAGAGTTTCCGCAGAAGCCCGCTAGACTTCAGGAATTTGCCGGAGAAACCCCTCATGACGACGATCGTCGGAATCGCAGGCAGCCTGCGCAGAGCCTCGCTCAACGCCGCGCTGCTGCGCGCGGCCGTGGCGGCGATGCCGGCCGGCAGCGTGCTCGAGCCCGCCAGCATCGCGGGTATTCCGCTCTACGACGGCGATCTCGAGGCGGCGCAGGGCATTCCGCCGGCGGTGACGGCGTTGAAGGAGCGCATTGCCGCCGCGGACGGGCTGCTGATGGTCACGCCCGAGTACAACAATTCGATCCCGGGCGTGCTGAAGAACGCGATCGACTGGCTGTCGCGGCCCGACACGGACATCGCGCGGGTGTTCGGGGGCAAGCCCGTGGCGCTGATCGGCGCCTCGCCGGGTGGCTTCGGCACGATCCTGTCGCAGAACGCGTGGTTGCCCGTGCTGCGGACGCTCGGCACGAACCTCTGGACGGGCCGGAAGCTGCTCGTGTCGCGGGCCGGCACCGCGTTCGATCCGGCGGGCAACCTCACCGACGCCCGCGTGGCCGAGCAGCTCGCGAAGTTCCTCGAGGGATTCGCGGCCTTCGCCGCGCGCCGCTGAGCGGATCGGCCTTCAGGGCCGATTTCGAGCTGTAGTACCATGCGGCGTCACGCACGGGCGAATCCATCGGAGGCGATCGCGTCATGAACGGCAGGCTGTGGCTCGGGGTGTTGGGTCTCGTGGCAGCGTGTGCTGCGTTGCCCGCGGCGGCGCAGTTCGGCGACAAGCCTTCGAAGCTTCAGCTCGTGAAGGTGCAGGACGACCTCTACGTCATCCACAACGACTACGTGCCGGGCAACACCACGGCGCTGATCACGAACCAGGGCGTGATCCTGGTCGACGACAAGTTCGAGGTCGACCACGACAACATCATGGCGATGCTGAAGACGGTCACGAACCAGCCCGTCAAGTACGTCATCAACACGCACTATCACGGCGATCACAGCGGCGGCAACGCCAGGCTGCAGGCCGCGGGCACGCTGGCCGTGGCTTCCGCGCAGGCGCGCGCCCGGATGGTCGAAGGCAAGATGAGCGGCCTGCCCGACATCACGATCGCGCCACGCGGCACGCTGTACCTCGGTGGCAAGGTCGTGGAGATGTACTGGCTCGGGCGCTCGCACACGGATGGCGACATCGTCGTGCTGTTCCCGCAGAACCGCGTGATCGCGACGGGCGACATGTACACGCACGGCGAAGGCACGCCGGAGCTGATCGACTACGCGGGCGGTGGCAGCGCGAAGGAGTGGACGGCCACGGTCGAGAACGCGCTGAAGCTCGACTTCGACACCGTGATCCCGGGCCACGGCGACGTCACGAACAAGGCCGATCTCGTGAAGTTCCGCGACAGCACGAAGCGCCTGACCGAGCTCGTCACGCAAATGGTCCGGCAGAACAAGTCGAAGGCCGACATCGAAGCCACGATGCGCAAGGAGTTCGGCTGGCAGGACCTGCACGTGCAGAGGGCGCTCGACGGGCTGATCAAGGAGATGCGCTGAGTCCGCGCGGCCGTGAGGCCGCGCCGCTGATCGGCGGGCCGTGACTGGCCGGCCACGGGAGTCCGGGCGCGGTGAGACGCGAACTGGTCGTACTCGCGACGTTGCTGGCGCTGCTCGTCAGCGGTCTCGCGTGCGCGCAGTTCGGCCGCCGCTTCATGCGGCAGGTCCCCGACAACGACCCGCCGGCCACCGAGTTCGTCGCGATGCGCTGGCACTTCGGCACGAACGGCGCGATCGGTCACATGGGCTGGTCGCACAACTACCCCGAGTCCGAGGTGCACCTGAACCAGTTCATCGGCCGCACCACGCGCGTCGACGTCGAGGACGAGTCGTACCGTCTGCTCGAGCTCGGCAGCCCCGCGATCTTCGACTACCCGTTCGCCTACATCTCGGAGCCCGGCGAGATGGAGATGACGCAGGCCGAGGTCGCGAATCTGCGCGAGTACATCGACCGCGGCGGCTTCGTGCTGATCGACGACTTCGACACGTGGCACATGGACAATCTGCGCGAGGAGATGCAGCGGGTGTTTCCCGACCGCAACTTCGTGCGGCTCGACGTCACGCATCCGATCTGGGACCTGGTGTACAAGGTCGGGGACCTGCAGAGCATGGCGCCCTACGTGCAAGGCGACGATCCGGTGTACTACGCGTTGCACGACAACGCCGGCCGGATCGCGGTCATGGCGCTGCACAACAACGATCTCGCGAACTTCTGGGAGTGGTACGGCAGCCCGCAGTATCCGCTGCGCCCGGCCACGGACGCTTTCCGCATGGGCACGAACTTCGTGATCCATGCCATGACGCATTGAGCGGCGACGACGGGGGAGTGAGCATGACGTTCGGCACGGGTGGTTCCACGCGGCGCGAGTTCCTGCGCCGCGGCGCGCTGGCCGCGGCGGCGGCCGGCTTGAGCGGCGCGCGGCCGCCGAGCGCTCTCGCGCAACGCGGCATTCCGCAGAGGCCGATCCCGGCCACGGGCGAGATGCTGCCCGTGATCGGGCTCGGCTCGAGCAAGGTCGTGGAGGAGATCGCCACGAAGGGCAGCGAGCCGCTCGTCGGCGTGCTGCGCGAGTTCGTGGCCGGCGGCGGCACGCTCGTCGACACCTGGCCGCGCAACGCCGACAACGATGCGGCTTTCGGCCGCGCGATCGCGCGGCCGGAGTTTCGCGACAAGCTGTTCGTGACGACCAAGGTCGACCGGGCGGGCAAGGCCGCCGGCATCGCGCAATTCCGGCAGGCACAGAGGCTCTACGGCCGGCAGACGCTCGATCTCGTCCAGATCTTCAGCCTCGTGGATCTCGACACGCACTGGCCGAGCCTGCAGCAATGGAAGGCGGAGGGCGCCGCGCGCTACATCGGGGTCACGGTTTCGCAGGCCGCGAAGTACGCCGAGCTCGAGCGCTTCCTGATGCGCGAGAAGCCGGACTTCGTGCAGATGAACTACTCGATCACGGAGCGCGAGGTGGAGCAGCGGTTGCTCCCGTTCGCCCACGATCGCGGCGTGGCCGTCGTAATCAACCGCCCGTTCATGAACGGCGCCTACTTCGACAGGCTGAAGGACCGGCCGCTGCCGCCGTGGGCGGCCGAGTTCGAGTGCCGCACCTGGGCGCAGTTCTCGCTGAAGTACATCCTGGCGAACCTCGAGCTCACGTGCGTGCTGACGGAGACCAGCAATCCGCAGCACATGGCGGACAACCTGGCCACCGCGCTCGGGCCGCTGCCGGATGCGGCCACGCGCCGGCGCATGCGCGAGGTCATCGACCGGATCTGAGGGGTTGGTCCTGGCGTTCCTGGATGGACGGGGCGGCCGCGCGGGCTTATCGTGCCGCCCATCGGCATTGGCGGGTGAGAGCATGAGAATCGATTTCGTTGCAGACGTGGCGTGTCCGTGGTGCGCGATCGGCCTCGCGGCGCTCGAGCGCGCCCTCGAGCGCATCGGTCCCGGGCTCGACGTGCAGATCCACATGCAGCCGTTCGAGCTCAATCCCGGCATGCCGCCGGAGGGCGAAGAGGTCGCGGCGTACCTGAAGGGCAAGTTCGGCATGTCGGACGAGCAGCTCGCGGCGGGGCAGGCGCAACTCGCGGCGCGTGGCCAGGCGGAGGGCTTCGCGTTCGGTCAGCGCAAGTACGTCTGGAACACGTTCGACGCGCACCGGATCCTGCGCTGGGCCGGCACCGAAGGCGCGCCCGGCACGCAGCTCGCGTTGAAGCGCGCGATGTTCGCCGCCTATCACGGGGAAGGACGCAACCCGTCGGCGCCGGACGTGCTGCTCGAGCTAGTGGCGGCCGTGGGCCTGCCGGTCGACCGGGCGCGCGAGGTGCTGGACTCCGATGCGTTCGCGGACGAGGTCCGCGCGGCCGAGCAGTTCTGGCAGGAGATCGGCATCCACGCGGTGCCGGCGGTCGTGATCAACCGCAAGCACCTGATCTCCGGCGGCCAGCCGAGCGCGGTGTTCGAGCGTGCGCTGCGCGAGCTGGCAACCGAGGAAACCTAGAAGGAGCGCTGCATGTTGCGACTCGTGGCGGTGGTGGTGCTGGCGCTGCAGCTGGCCGGTTGCGGCTACAACCGGTTCCAGACGCAGGACGAGGAGGTCAAGGCCGCATGGTCCGAGGTGCTGAACCAGTATCAGCGCCGCGCCGACCTGATTCCGAATCTGGTCGAGACCGTGCGCGGCTTCGCGCAGCAGGAGCAGGCCGTGCTGCTCGGCGTGACCGAGGCCCGTTCGAAGGTGGGCTCGATCCGGGCCACGCCGGAGCTCATCAACGACCCGCAGGCGTTCCAGCAGTTCCAGGCCGCGCAGGGTCAGCTCACGAGCGCGCTGTCGCGGCTCATGGTCGTGGTCGAGCAGTACCCCGAGCTCAAGTCCGATCAGAATTTCCGCGACCTGCAGGCCCAGCTCGAGGGCACGGAGAACCGCATCACGGTCGCGCGCAACCGCTACATCGCGGCCGTGCGGAATTACAACGTCACGGTCCGCAGCTTCCCGAGCAACCTGACGGCAATGCTGTTCGGGTATCAGGCGAAGCCGAACTTCACGGTCGAGAACGAGGCAGAGATCTCGAAGCCGCCGCAGGTCGACTTCAGTCGCCCCAAGCAATGACGGCGGTTGGCGGGTGCGCGCACTGACGATGCGCTCGTGGCCGCGCCGCGCTGCCGCGGTTGCGCTGACGCTGTGGCTGCTCGTGCTGCCCGCCGCGGCGCAGCAGCCCGTGCCGCCGCAGGCCGCGCGGGTCACGGATCAGACCGGCACGCTGTCGGCCGACGCGCGCGCGGCGCTCGATCGCAAGCTCGCGGCCTTCGAGGCCCGCAAGGGCAGCCAGATCGCGGTGCTGCTGGTCGCCACCACGGCACCGGAATCCATCGAGCAGTACGCGCTGCGCGTGGCCGAGGCCTGGAAGCTCGGCCGCGCCGGCGTCGACGACGGCGTGCTGCTGCTCGTGGCCGTGCAGGACCGGCGCGCGCGCTTCGAGGTCGGCTACGGGCTCGAGGGCGCCGTGCCGGATGCGCTCGCGCGCCGCATCATCGCCGAGCAGCTCGCGCCGCGGTTCGCCGAAGGCGACTACGCGGGCGGCATCGACGCCGGCGTCGACGCGCTGATCGGGCTCATCGACGGCGAGCCGCTGCCGGCGCCCGCCGCGCGTGAGCCGGCGGTCGAGCCGTGGGGTGCGCTGCCCGTGCTGCTCGTGTTCGCCGCGTTCCTGGCACCGCTGTTCCGGCGGCTGTTCGGCACGCTGTTCGGGTCGCTCGCGCTCGGCGCCGGCGCAGGCGTGGTCGTCTGGCTCGTCAGCAGCGTGCTGCTCGCGTCGGTGCTCGTGGCCGGCATGGTGTTCGTATTTGCGCTGGCCGGCGTCGGCGTCGGCGGCGGTGGTGGACGATGGGCTTCGCGCGGCCCGTTCGGCGGCATGCCGGGCGGGTTCGGCGGCACGTTCGGCGGCGGCGGGGGCGGCGGCTTTCGCGGCGGCGGCGGGCGCTTCGGCGGCGGCGGTGCGTCGGGAGGCTGGTAGCGCATGCGCGTGGTGCCGCATCTGCTGTTGCCGCGCGCGGTGCTGAACCGCCGGTTCCCGCCCGCGACGCTCGAGGCCATCGCGGCGGCGATCCACGCATCCGAGCAGCGGCATCACGCCGAGATCCGTTTCGCGATCGAGGCGGCGCTCGACGTGCGGGCCCTGTGGCGAGTCGGGACCGTGCGCGACCGCGCGGTCGAGGTTTTCGCCGAGCTCGGCGTCTGGAGCACGGCGGAGCACAACGGCGTGCTGATCTACGTGCTGCTGGCCGAGCGGTGCGTGGAGATCGTGGCGGACCACGGCCTCACGGGGCGCGTGACCGACGCGGAGTGGCGCGAGGTGTGCGCGCGCATAGAGCGCCGCTTCGCGGCCGGGCATTGGCGCGACGGGGCGCTGGAGGGCATCGAAGCCGCCACGGCGTTGCTCGTGCGCGAGTTCCCGGCCGCCGGCCCGAACCGCAACGAGCAGGAGGATCGACCGGTCGTTCTGTAGGCGGCCTCGCGGGGCGGTGCCCGCACGGTCACCGGTCTTGCGCAGCCAGCAGTGCGCGGGTGGCCGCGTGCCGCGGCGTGTCGAGCACCGCCCGCGGCGCGCCGGCCTCGACGATCTCGCCGTCGGCCAGAATCAGCACTTCCGACGCGAAGTCGCGCACGAAGTCGTCGTCGTGCGAGGTCACGAGCAACGCGCGCCCCGAGGCCGCCAGCTCCGCGAGCGATTCGCCGAGCGCGCGGCGCCGCGCGGGATCGAGCGATGCCGTCGGCTCGTCGAGCAGCAGCAGCGACGGCTCCATCGCGAGTGCGCGCGCGATGGCGACGCGCTGCGCTTCGCCGCCGGAGAGGTCGCGCGGGCGCGCGGACGCGCGGTGCCCGACGCCGAGCTGAGTCAGCAGCGCCAGGGCCTGCGCACGCGCTTCGTCCGGCGTCCGGTGCCGCACGTGGCGCGGTGCGAGGCAGACGTTGTCGAGCGCCGTCAGATGCTCGAACAGATGATGGAACTGGAACACCATTCCGACCTCGCGGCGCAGCGGATCGGGGCCGGGCACGCGCCGGACGCCGGGAGTGAGGCGGACGTCGCCGACGCGGATCTCGCCCGCGTCGAACGGCTCGAGCGCGGCCACGGCGCGCAGCAGCGTGGACTTGCCCGAGCCGGACAGGCCCATCAGGGCCACGAGCCGGCCGCGCGCGACGCGGAACGTTACGCCGCGCAGGACCTCGCGGGGGCCGCGGCGCACGTGCAGGGAGCGGACGTCGAGCGCCTCGCTCACGCGGCCTCCGGCGCTTTCCAGCGCGCTTCGAGACGGCGCGCGAGATGGGCGAGCGGCAGGGACATCGCCAGGTACAACGCGGCGCAGAGCGCGCCCGGCAGCACCCAGCTGCCGAGGTTGGTCGCGAAGATCTGCGTCTGCTTGGTGAGCTCCATGACCGTCAGCACGGAGACGAGCGACGAGTCCTTCAGCATCGCGACGAAGTCGTTCGTGGTCGGCGCGAGCGCGAAGCGCAGCGCCTGCGGGGCGCGGACCAGACGCAGCGTCTGCCAGGCACTGAGCCCGAGCACGCGCGCGGCATCGAGCTGGCCGCGCGGCACGGCCAGCAACGCGCCGCGATAGATCTCGCTCTCGTAGGCGGCATAGTTCAGGCCGAGACCGATCAGCGCCGCGACGAACGCCGGCAGCCGCACGACCGAGGCGAGACCGTAGTAGATCACGAACAGCTGCAGCAGGATCGGCGTGCCGCGCACGATTTCCACGTAGGCCGTGAGCAGCCCGCGCACGAGGTGCGATCCGTAGACCCGTCCGATCGCGATCGCGGCGCCGAGACACACGGCGAGCGCCATCGACAGGCACGACAGCACGAGCGTCATGGCGGCCGCGGCCAGCAGCCAGGGGAAGTATTGCCGCGCCATGGCCCACCCCGATGCGCGGGGCGCGGCCGCGGTCGGCGGGGCAGGCACGGCGGCCTGGACGATGCGCGCATACAGCCGCGGCTGGTCGTCGTTCCAGACGAGCCAGCGGCGCAGGATCGCCTCGAGCCGGCCGTCCGTCATCGCCGCGCGCAGGATGCCGTCGATGCGGTCGCGCAGCTGCGTCTGCGCGGGGCCGAGAATGCCGACGTAGTGGCCTATGGCGACCGCGTCCGGCTGCGTCGCGAGGCCCGGCATGCGGCGCATCGATCGCTCGGCGATCACGTTGTCGAGCAGCACGGCGTCGACGCGGCCGTTCAGCAGATCCTCGTACGGATGCACGTCGTCGTCGTAGGAGACGGCAGCGACGCCGTGCTCGCGTTCGGCCGTGAGCAGCAGCTCGTAGGCGGTCGTCCCGCCGAGCGTCGCGACCCGCCGGCCGCGCAGATCGGCGAGCGAGCGAAAGCGCGCCGCGTCGGCGGCCCGCACGGTCAGCACTTCGCGGAACTCGTAGTAGGGCACCGTGACGGCGAGCGAGGCCCGCCGGGCCGGCGTGTCCTCGATGCCGTCGAGCGCGAGATCGAAGTCGCCGCGCGCCGCCGACTGGTCGAGCGACGTGAAGGCCACCTGCACGAACTGCGCGCGCCGCCCGAGCTCCCCCGCAATCAGTTCCGCGATCTCGACGTCGAGGCCCGTCACGCGAGCGGGATCGCGCGGATCGGCTTCGACGTAAGGGGCGCCGCCTTCGGAGTCGCCGGCCCACTTCAGCGGCAAGGGCTGCGCGTCGGCGCGCACCGCGGCGAGCACGCCGGCGACGGCCGCAACGACGCGCAGGCCGACCCGGCCGCCAGCGACCCGGCGCCAGAGGGACGAGGAACCGCGCGGCAGCCTTCTCGTCATTCGGTCAGGCGCAGCTCCCGGAGCAGGGCTTGCGGCCGATAGACCTTCGTGAGCGCCTCGCGAACGATCGCCATGTCGACGGCCACGGCGCGGTTGCGCGCCGCGTTGAACCAGTAGGCGCCCGAGATCGAGTGGATGTTGCCGTCGAAGACGAGCCCCACGATCCGGCCGTCCGCCGCGATCAGCGGGCTGCCGGAGTTGCCGCCCACGATGTCGTTGTCGGTGGCGAGGTCGAACGGCGTGACCGGATCGAGCGTGCCGCGGGCCGCCTGCCAGCCCGCGGGCACGGCGAACGGCGGCCGGCCGGTCGCGCGCTCGAACAGGCGTGCGAGGCGCGTGAACGGCTCGACAGCCGTGCCGTTCTCATCCCAGCCGGCCACGGTGCCGAACGACAGCCGCAAGGTGAACGTCGCGTCCGGGTATACGGCCGTGCCGAGCGCCGCGAACCGGGCGCGCGCGATCTGCTCGTGGGCCGCATCGATCACGGCCTCGACCTCGTCCTCGTGCCATTTGCGCAGCTCGCGGCTCGTGGCGTCGAGCTGCTTCGCGAGCGCGATCATGGGGTCTGTGCTCGCCGCGACGGCGGCCGCGCCGCCGTTCCACAGCGCGAGGCGGGCAGCCGGATCCGCCAGCCCGGAGCCGTCCACGAGTCTCGCCGCCAGGGAATCCGGCGTGTCGTCGGTGAGCAGGCTGCGGACCACGGGGTCGTCCGGGCCGAGCCACTCGCGCATGCGCTCGAGCCCGAACGACAGCGTCAGCCGCTCGAGGTCCGCGTAGATCGGCACGGGGGCTGCGATCTGCTGCTCGATTCTGGGTAATGAGGCATCCGTATACTCTCGTAATCTCTCGCTATTGGGCTTGGGCCGCTCGGCGGCTGCGCGCACGAGCTCGCGGGCGTAGCGGTACAGCCGGCTGTTGAAGCCGCTGCCGCCCTCGATGAACACGTAGGGCAGCCAGCGGCGCCGCTCGACCGCGAGCGCGGCCTCGATCCGCGCCCAAGGGTCGCCGGTGATCGTGGCCTTCAGCGCCGCGCTGCGCGCGATCTTCAGGCGCAGGTCCGCCTCGGCGTCGTGCTTCGCGATCAGCAGGCCGTCGTCGAGCAGGGCGTCGAGCTGGCGGCGCTGGACCTTGATGCTGTTCTCGAGGCCGTTCAGCGAGTCGCGCACGATGCGTTCCTGCTCGGGTCCTTCCTTCGCGAACTGGATGTAGCGGCCGCGCAGCTCGGCCGCGCGCAGCAGGGCCTGCGGCAGGCGAACGTTGCGCAGCGTCTCGAGCTCGGCCACGGTGAGCTGGCGATCGGTCGAGCCCGGGTGGCCGGCGACGAACACGGGGTCGCCCGCCTTCGGGCCCGCGAAGTCGATGGTCAGGTGGTTCGGCGTCGAGGCGGGCCGCCCGTTCTCGTAGGCGCGCAGCAGCGACATGTCGAAGCACCAGCGCGGGAACTGGAAGTTGTCCGGGTCGCCGCCGAACGCGGCGATCGCGGCTTCCGGCGCGAAGACGAGCCGGACGTCGTCGTAGCGGCGGTATTTGTAGAGCCAGTACTGGCCGCCGTCGTACAGCGTGACCGCCTGGCATTTCAGGGGGTTGCCGGCTTCTTTGGAAGCATCCTCGCAGCTCTGCTCGAGGCTCACGAGCGTCTGCCGGCGGCGGTCGTTGGCCGTGCGGTCGTCGAGGCCCTTGAGCGCCGCGGCGACCCTGACCGTGACGTCCTCCATGGCCTCGAGGACTTCGGCGATCTGCACGGGGCAGCGCAGCTCCTGCTCCCGCGCGGCGGCCGTGAATCCGGTCTCGATGAGGCTCTTCTCGCGCGTGGAGTTCTGCGCGAGACAGCTCTCGACGCAATGGTGGTTCGTCAGCAGCAATCCCTGGTCGGACACGAACGAGGCCGTGCACCCGGCCAGCCGCACGGTCGACAACCTCACGTGGTCGAGCCACGCCTGGTCGATCCGGGTCCCGTAGCGCTGCGCGACCGTGGCCTGCGGGAAGTGGTCGAACGTCCACATGCCTTCGTCGGCGAGCGCGGGTGCGCTCGCGTAGAGCAGCAGCGCGAGCAGGCGCATCGCCACGCGGCGCGAGGCGAGCCGCATCATGGCGCGCCCGGCCGGTAACCGAAACCGGCCATGGTCCCGGCGGCCGCCGCGCCGCGCAGGAACGCGAGGAACGCGTGCGCCGCGGCGTTGGCGTTGCCGTGCTTCAGCAGCACGGCGTCCTGGCGCAGAGGGGCATGCAGCTCGTCGGGCACCGTCACGTAGGCCGCGGGCTCGCGGTACGCCATGGCCTGGGACAGCGCCACGAGCGCGAGATCGGCGTTGCGCGTCTCGGCGAGCGCGAACGTCTGCGCGATGCTCTGACCGCGCACCAGCCGCGGCTGCAACGCGTCCCACAGGCCGAGCGCCTGCAGCGACTGCTGCGCGGCGAGCCCGTAGGGTGCGAGCGCGGGATTCGCGATCGCGAGCCAGCGGAAGTCCTGCCGCCGCAGCGCGTCGAGCGTCAACGGCGCGAACTTCTCCGTATCGCGCGTGAACAACGCCAGCGCGCCGACGGCGTAGGTGAAGCGAGTGCGGCCGTCGCCGAGCCCGGCCGTCACGAGCTTCGCGACGGTCTCCTGATCGGCCGACAGCAGAACGTCGAACGGCGCGCCGTTCGTGATCTGTGCATAGAGCTGCCCCGTGCTGCCGGCGACGAGCCCGAGCGTGTGCTCGCCGCCGGATTCGAAGGCGTGCTGCAGCGCCTCGAGCGGCGTCAGGAAGTTGGCCGCGACGGCCACGGTGGCCTGGTCCGCGGCCGCGATCCGGAGCTCTCCGACGGCCGCCACGGCGGCGACCGTCTGCAGGATCGCAAGGAGCATCTTCATGGCGTCGTTTTAGCAGAGCGGATCGCCGCCGCCTACTGAAAATTCGTCTGGCGGCGCCCCTGGCCGCCTGTGGCATGATCCGCGCCATGTCGTCCCTGCCGTTGGTGTCGGCCACCCCGTCTCTCGAGAGCGCGCGCCACGTGCTGCGCGAGACGTTCGGTTATCCGGCGTTCCGGGGGCAGCAGGAGCAGATCATCGCCGCGGCGCTCGCGGGAAGGGACTCGCTCGTGCTGATGCCGACCGGCGGCGGCAAGTCGCTGTGCTACCAGATTCCCTCGCTCGTGCGCGAAGGCGTGGGAGTGGTCGTGTCGCCGCTGATCGCGCTCATGGAGGATCAGGTGGGTGCGCTGCGCGAGGCCGGCGTCGCCGCGGCGTACCTGAATTCGACGCTGCGGCCCGCCGAGCAGCGCGCGGTGATCGGCGCGCTGCGCGCCGGCGAGTTGAAGTTGCTGTATCTCGCGCCGGAGCGGCTGCTGCAGCCGGAGACGCTGGATCTGCTGCAGCAGGTGCCGGTCGCGTTGATCGCCATCGACGAGGCGCACTGCGTGTCGCAGTGGGGCCACGATTTCCGGGCGGAGTACCTGGCGCTGGCCGTGCTGAAGCAGCGGTTCCCGGGCGTGCCGCGCATGGCCCTGACGGCCACGGCCACCGTGCCGACGCGCGAGGAGATCGTTGCGCGCCTCGAGCTCACGGCGCCGGAGGTGTTCGTCTCGAGCTTCGATCGGCCGAACATCCGCTACTCGGTGCGCAGCAAGACGGACGCACGGCGGCAGCTGCTCGACTTCCTGCAGGGCCACCGCGGCGAGGCGGGCATCGTCTACTGCCTGTCGCGCAACAAGACGGAGAGTGTGGCCGAATGGCTGAGCGGGCAGGGATTTCCGGCCGTGGCGTACCACGCGGGCCTCTCGAACGAGCAGCGCACGGCGAATCAGCGCCGGTTCCTGAACGAGGACGGGCTGATTGTCGTGGCGACGATCGCGTTCGGCATGGGCATCGACAAGCCCGACGTGCGCTTCGTCGCGCATCTCGACCTGCCGAAGAGCGTCGAGTCCTATTATCAGGAGACGGGGCGTGCGGGCCGCGACGGCGAGCCCGCCGAGGCATGGATGGTCTACGGTCTGCAGGACGTCGTGCAGCTGCGCGCGCTCGTCGAGGGTTCCTCTGCCGACGAGGCTCACAAGCGCAACGAGGTGCGCAAGCTCGACGCGCTGCTCGGCTGGTGCGAGGTCACGGAGTGCCGGCGACGGCCGCTGCTCGGCTATTTCGGCGAGCGGCTCGAAGCCGACTGTGGCAACTGCGACAACTGTCTGTCGCCGCCGGCCACGTTCGACGGCACGGAGCCCGCGCGCAAGCTGCTGTCGGCCGTGTACCGCACGGGCCAGATGTTCGGTGCGGCGCACGTGATCGACGTGCTGCTCGGCAACGCCACGGAGAAGGTGCAGCGGCACCGCCACGAGAGCCTGTCGGTGTTCGGCATCGGCGCGGATCTGCCGGTGCAGACCTGGCGCTCGCTGCTGCGCCAGCTGATCGTGCGCGGTTATCTGCAGGTCGATCACGCGCGCTACGGTGCGCTCGTGCTGACGGACCAGAGCCGGCCGCTGCTGCGCGGCGAGGCGCAGCTGCGCGTGCGCGAGGACACGCGGGCGGCCCCGGCGGCGCGCAGGAAGTCGGGCGCCGCTGCGGAGGTCGGATTGACACCGGCGGACGAGCCCCTCTGGCAGGCACTCCGCGAGTGCCGCAAGCGTCTCGCGGCCGAGCACAACGTGCCGCCGTACGTGATCTTCCATGATGCGACGCTGCGCGAGATGCTGCGACTGCGCCCGGCCAGCCGCGACGCGCTGCTCGGCATCGCGGGCGTGGGGCAGGCCAAGCTCGAGCGCTACGGCGACGACTTCCTGGCCGTTCTGCGCGCCGCCGGATAGCGGAAGATCTCTCGCCAGGCAGAGATCTTCCGCGCAACTAGGCAAAACCTGGCACCGTCTTTATGCTGTCTTGCGCGCGTTGGGGGGATTGCATGCACGAGTGGTGGTTGTCCGTGCGCGCCGCAGGCGTGCTGCTCGGGCTGGTGTTGGCCGGTGCCGCCGCCGCGGCGCATCCGGATTTCACCGGCGTCTGGGGCGTGTATCGCGAGCCCGGGGCCGCACCGCCCCGGCGCGGAGCGCCGCAGCCCGCGTTGCCACTGAAGCCCGAGGCCAAGGCGAAGATCGCCGCGTACCACGCGCTGGTCGACAAGACCGGCGACACGCCCGGCGGCTTCTGCCTCGGCACCGGCATGCCGGGCTCGATGCTGGGCTCGGGCGGTTATCCGATGGAGATCGTGCAGCACGAGGACGTGCTGCTCGTGGTCTACGAGGCGCACACCGAGGTGCGCCACATCTATCTGCGCGAGCGGGCGAAGGAGCAGGACCTGTTCCCCGATCGCAACGGCTACTCGTTCGGACGGTGGGACGGCGACAAGCTGATCGTCGAGACCACGCATCTGAAGGAGGCCGTCGATCAGGCGCGCTATCCGCACAGCGACCAGGCGAAGATCGTCGAGGTGTACCACCTGGCCACGAACGACGACGGGACCCGGGTGCTGACGGCCAGCATGACGCTGACCGATCCCGTGTTCTACACGCAGCCCATCACGGCCGAGAAGAAATGGCAGTACCAGCCCGGTGTGCGGCTGCTGCCCTACGAGTGCAACGAGCCCGCGTGGGAAGCGCATCTCGAGGAACTCGCCGGCAAGCACGGCGCCGCGCAGTGAGCGCCATGAAATCGGAGACCCGCATGACGAAGAATCTGCCTGCATCGATGCTCGCGCTGGCCGTCGTCCTGCCGTTGGCCGCGTGGGCCCATCACTCGGCCGCGCGCTTCGACCTCACGATTCGCGACCACGAGGTCACGGGCATCGTGAAGGAATGGAAGGCCGCGAACCCGCACACGAAGATCGTGCTCACGATCACCGACGAGAAGGGCACGCGCGACGTCGAGTTCGAGGGTCACAGCCTGAACAACTACTATCGCGGCGGCTGGCGCGAGGGCATGGTCAAGGTGGGCGACAAGATCACGTTGATCGCCGCGCCCACGAAGGACGGCAGCGACGGCGGCTACGCGCTCGGCGTCATCGCCGCGGACGGCACCCGATTCTGAGGGCGGGGACGATGGATCCGTCGGTCAACGTGTTCGGGGAGGCACTGGTCGGCTGCAGCGACCGCCCGAAGACCGGGTTCTTCCGGGACGGCTGCTGCAACACGAGCGATGCCGATGCCGGCTCGCACACCGTGTGCGTGGAGGTCACGCAGGACTTCCTCGAGTTCTCGCGGTTTCGCGGCAACGATCTCTCGACGCCCCGGCCGGAGTTCCAGTTTCCGGGATTGAAACCCGGCGATCGCTGGTGTCTGTGCGCGGCGCGGTGGCTCGAGGCCCATCAGCACGGCATGGCGCCGCGCGTCGTGCTGCGCGGCACGCACGAGCGCGCGCTCGAGGTCGTCGCGCTCGATCTGTTGAAGAAGTTCGCCGTCGATTTGAACTAGCCGCTCCGAAGGGGATTCTCGTGAAACGTCGCTCTACCTGCGTGCGCGCTCTCGCGCCGCTGATCGCCATGGCCACCGTTGCCGCCATGCATGCGCCGCACGCGGACGCGCAGCCGCAGGGCGCGACGGTCGAATGGCCGGTGTACGGCGGCAGCCTGGCCTCGCAGTTCTATTCGCCGCTCGATCAGATCGATGCGCGCAACGTGAAGAACCTGCGCGTCGTATGGCACTGGTACGCCGGCAACTACGGCCCGACGCCCGAGCTCAAGAGCGAGACCACGCCGCTGATGGTCGGTGGCGTGCTGTACGCCACGGCGGGTGCGACGCGCAACGTGGCGGCCATCGACGCGGCGACCGGCGAGACGCTGTGGGTTTGGCGGCCGAACGAGCCGGAACGCTTCAAGCAGGCGCCGCGCAAGATGGCGGGCCGCGGGGTGGCGTACTGGAGCGACGGCGCGGCCGACAAGCGCGTGTTCGTCGTGACCCCGGGTTTCTTCCTGTGGTCGCTCGATGCGACCACGGGCCTGCCGAAGCGCGAGTTCGGCGAGGCCGGCGTCGTCGATCTGCGCCGCGGGCTGCGGGGACCGACGGACAACGTCGAGGCCGGCTCCTCGTCGCCGGCCATCGTCGTCGGCGACGTCGTGATCGTGGGTCCCGCGGGCGGCATCGGCGCGCGGCCGAACAGCAAGACGCAGGTCAAGCTCGACGTGCGCGGCTTCGACGTGAAGAGCGGCAAGCTGCTCTGGACGTTCCATACGATTCCGGAGAAGGGCGAGCCCGGCTACGACACGTGGCTCACGCCGGGCTCGGCCGAGTACACGGGCAACGCCGGCGTGTGGGCGCCGATGGCGGCGGACCCGGCGCTCGGTCTCGTGTACCTGCCGGTCGAAGGCCCTACGAGCGATCTGTACGGTGGCGAGCGTCTCGGCAACAACCTGTTCGGCAACAGCCTCGTGGCGCTCGACGCGAAGACGGGGCAGCGCGTGTGGCACCAGCAGCTCGTGCACCACGACATCTGGGACTACGACAATCCCACGTCGCCGATCCTGCTCGACGTGAAAGTCGGCGGCAGGCCCGTCAAGGCCGTCGTGCAGCTCACGAAGCAGGCGTTCGCCTATGCGTTCGATCGGGCGACGGGCGCACCGCTGTGGCCGCTCGAGGAGCGGCCCGTGCCGACGTCGGACGTGCCCGGCGAATCGACGTCGCCCACGCAGCCGTTCCCGACGAAGCCGGCCGCCTACGACCGGCAGGGCGTCAGCGAGGCGGATCTCGTGGATTTCACGCCGCAGGTCAAGGCGGCCGCGCTCGCGGCCGTGAAGGATCTGCGCATGGGGCCGATGTACACGCCGTCGTCGCTGATCGACGCGGCCGACGGCACGCGCGGCACGCTCGTGCTGCCGCACTTCGGCGGCGGCGCGAACTGGGAAGGCGGCGCGGCCGATCCCGAGACGGGCATGCTGTACGTGGCCTCGCAGACCACGATCAACGTGTTTGCGGTCAATGCGGCGAACGGCCGCTCGGACATCCGCTATCTGTTCGTGAACGGTGATGCGCCGCATCCGCTCGGTCTGCCGCTGATCAAGCCGCCGTACGGCCGCATCACGGCCATCGACATGAACACCGGCGACCACCGGTGGATGGTGCCGAACGGCGATACGCCGGACGACGTGAAGAACAATCCGGCCCTGGCCGGCGTGAAGCTGCCGCCCACGGGCAAGCCGAGCAAGGCGCTGCTGCTCGTGACGAAGACGCTGCTGTTCGCCGCCGAGGGCTACGGCGGCGCGCCGATCCTGCGCGCCTACGACAAGGCGACCGGCGCCGTGGTCGCGGAGCTGCCGCTGCCCGGTGTGGCGAGCGGCAAGCCGATGACGTATCTCATGAACGGCAAGCAGTACGTCGTGCTGGCGGTCGGCAAGGACCATCCGGCCGAGCTCGTGGCGCTCGCGCTGCCGTAGCGCCCCGGGGGCGCCGGCGCGCCAGCCGGCCGCGGATCGGTCACGCCGAAGTGGCGTTCCCGGCGCGCGCCCGCGCCCGCAGCGACCAGCCGAGCACGATCGCCAGCACGAGGAACGCGATCGCCGTCAGCGCCGACGCGGCGCGATGGAACCCCGTCGCGAAGGCCGTGAACACGCCGGGGTCGGCCGCGGGATCGACGGCCGCGAGCGAGCCTGGGTAGCCGCCCGCGGCCATCGCGAGCGTCACGACCACGGTCGCGAACGTCACGCCGACCACGTTGCCCGAGTTGCGGCACAGGTTCACGAAGCCCGCCGTCGCGCCGTGCGAGTCCGTGTCGACCACGTTCATGATCGAAGCGGAATTGGCGGCGCCGAAGATCGCCATGCCGAACGACGTGACCATGAGCCCCGCCACGAGCACCCAGACGGGCGTGGCCACGTGCAGGCCGATGAACACGGCGAAGCCGAGCGCCGTGATGCCGAGACCGATGTTCGCGAACAGGCGCACGCCCCACCGGTCGGCCAGGCGGCCCGCGAACGGCGCGATCGTCGCCGTGACCAGCGCGGCCGGCACGATCAGCAGGCCTACGGTGGCGGCCGTGTACCCGCGCACGCCCTGCAGGAAGAACGGCACCAGGAACCGGATGGCGGAGATGCCCATGAACACGACGAACGCGCCGAGCGCACCGAACGCGAAGTCGGGCCGGCGAAACAGTCGCAGATCGAGCATCGGTGCAGGGCTGCGGCGCTCGTGCACGACGAATCCGGTCACGAGCAGCGCCGCGGCGATGGCGCCGGTCACCGTGATCGGTGCGAGCCAGCCCAGGGCCGGGCCGAGCGTGAGCGTCAGCAGCAGCACGACCAGGAACGTGGACAGGAGCAGCGCGCCGGCCACGTCGAAGGGCGCCTGATCCGTGCGGCGCGGCTGCTCGCGCCGGCGCAAAGTGCGCTGGGCGATCAGCGTGATCGCGAGCATGGCGGCGGCCGTGATGGCGAACAGCATGCGCCAGCCGACCGTGCCGACCACGATGCCGCCCGTGGCCGGGCCGACGATGGAGCCTAAGCCCACGGCCCCGAGCTGCAGACCCAGCATCTTCGCGCGCTCGCCGGCGCTGAAGCTGCCGACGATGATGGCCGTGCTCGTGGCCTGAGTCATGGCCGAGCCGATACCGACGGCGACGCGCGCGCCGATCAGTCCGTAGATGGAGCCGGCCCACGAAGCCGCCAGCGCGCCGAGCGCGAAGATCAGCGCACCGACCACGTAGATGCGCTTGCGGCCCACGTTGTCGGACAGCCGGCCCATCGGCACGAGCAGCGCCGCGATCGTGAGACCGTTGCCGGCGATGACCCATTGCGCGGTCAGCAGGTCCGTACCGAACTCGTGCGCGATCGTGGGCAGCGCGACGATCGACGAGCTCGTGTCGAAGACGGTGATGAAGATGCCGACCACGCAGACCAGGAACACCGCGTGGTGCTGTTGCAGACGGGGGAAGCGCATGCTGGCAGTCATCTTAACAGCGGCGCGGCTGCCCGCCAGCAAGCGATCGTGCGTGCGGCGACAGGAACGGGGCACGCGGGTACACTCGGCCGGTCTTCGAGTCGCGCAGGCGGGGAGCGTGATGGGGAGCGTCCGGCGAGCGTGGTGGGCGGTGGTGCTGTCGGTCGTCGCGTCGGCGGCGCACGCTCACCACAGCGTTGCCGCCTGGTTCGACACGTCGAGCATGATCGAGGTGGAAGGCCGCGTCACCGACTTCCGCTGGCAGAATCCGCACGTGACGTTCACGCTGAGCGTGCCCGAGCCGGGTGGCGCGGGCGCACCCTGGGCCATCGAGACGCTGTCGATCAGCGGCATCAGCCGCTGGGGCATCACGCAGGATCTGTTCAAAGTCGGCGACACGCTGCGCGTGGCCGGCAATCCGGCGCGCAAGGACGCACGCAACATCTTCGTGCGCAACATCCTGCTGCCCGGTGGCCGCGAGATCGTGCTCGGGGGCGCCGCACGCTGGTCGAGCGAGACGCTGCGCGGCAGCGAGCTGCTGCAGGCGAAGGACGGCGACGCCTCGCGGCCCGATCTCGGCCTGTTCCGCACGTGGAGCAGCGGCGCCGTCGGCGCGGTGCTGTTCCCGGAGGACGTGCAGGCGAACTTCGACTTCGGACGCTATCCGCTGACGCCCGCGGCGCGCGCGGCTGTGGGCAGGTTCGACTTCGCGGCCGACGATCCCACGGCGGACTGCAAGCCGAAGGGCATGCCTACCGTCATGGAGCAGCCGTATCCCATGCGCGTCACGGATCGCGGTGCCACGATCGAGCTCGCGCTCGAGGAGTACGACACGCGGCGCAGCGTGCACATGGACGCGGCCGGTGTCGCGGCGGCGGCCACCGCCGCACCGGGCCCGCTCGGCTACTCCGTGGGCCGCTGGGACGGCCGCACGCTGGTGGTCACGACCACGCAGGCGAGCTTCGGGCACTTCGACAGCGTGGGCATTCCGCTCACGCAGGGCGCCGTCATGGTGGAGCGGTTCACGCCGAGCGCCGACGGTGCACGGCTCGACTACGTGCTGACGGTCACGGATCCCGCGATCTTCACGGCGCCGGTCGAGCTGCGAAAGTCCTGGATATGGCGTCCCGAGGTCGCGCTCGGCAGGTTCGAGTGCCAGCGCACGGGGCGGTAGAGCCAGCCGCGCGGTTACAATCGTGTGCATTGCAGAGGGGGCTCGGAATGCGCGGCAGATGGAGCGGGTCGAGGCGGTGGCGGGGACTTCTGCTGGGCGCGCTCGCGTGTGGCGCGACCGTGCAGCTCGCGTGGCCGCGCAGTGCGGGAGCGCAGTGGGTCGACTACCCCACGCCGGACGTGCCACGCAACGCGGACGGCACGCCGAATCTCGCGGCGCCGGCGCCGCGCACGCCGGACGGCAAGCCGGACCTGTCCGGCATGTGGTTCTCGGCCGAGGTGCTGCCGGAGTGCGTCGGCCAGAAGGACTGCATCCCGCAGATGAACCTGCCGGCCGACCAGATCAACATCGGTCGGACGCTGAAGGGCGGGCTGCCGTACCAGCCGTGGGCGGCCAAGCTCGTGGCCGAGCGCACGGCCAACGGCGCGAAGGACGATCCCCACGCGTTCTGTCTGCCGCCGAATTTCCCGCGGGCCTATTCCCTGCCGCAGTACATCAAGATCGCGCAGATGCCAAAGCTCACGATCGTGCTGCACGAGTTCAACGCGAGCTATCGGCAGATCTTCACGGACGGGCGGCCGCTGCCGAAGGATCCCCTGCCGGCATGGAACGGCTACTCGGTCGGGCACTGGGAAGGCGATACGCTGGTCGTGGAGTCGAGCGGGTTCCGCGACGACCTCTGGCTCGATCTGTCCGGCAGTCCGATGACGAGCGCGGCACATGTGGTCGAGCGCTTCCGCCGTCCGACGTTCGGCAAGCTCGACATCGAGGTCACCGTGAACGATCCGAAGGCGTACACGAAGCCCTGGACGGTCACGCTGCATCAGAACATCGTGCTCGACACCGAGTTGATCGAGGAAACCTGTCTCGAGAACGAGCGTGATACGGGACTGTTCAGGAAGTGAGGGGAGAGCGCGCGTGAGATCGAGGTTGCTGTGGCTGTCGTTGGGTGCCGTGCTCGCGCTGCCGGCCGGCGCACATCACTCCGGTGCGGCGTACGACCGCGACAAGTCCGTGACCGTGAACGGCACGGTGAACGCCGTGGAGTGGACGAGCCCGCACGCCTGGATCAAGGTGGATGCGAAGAACGACACCGGCGCCGTCGTGACGTGGGAGTTCGAGTTGCCGAGTCCCGTCACGCTGACGCGGCGCGGGTGGTCGAAGACGGCGCTCGCCCCGGGTGACAAGATCACGGTGATCGGTGCGCCGGCACGCGAGCACCCGAACATCGCGATCGCGACGGCCGTGATCGACCAGACCGGTCGCCGCCTGTTCGGCGGCGCGGCGGATTCGAAGGACTAGAGCAGGTCAGCCCTTGGCGTCGGCGACGAGGCCGGCCTGCTCGATGCCATAGGCGCACACGGCCTCGTCCTCCTCGCCGGTCCCGCCGCTGGCGCCGGCGGCACCCAGGATGTTGCCGGCGGCGTCCTTGATCAGCACGCCGCCGATCTGCGGCAGGAACTTGCCGGCGGCGGTCGAGGCCAGCGTGATGAAGAAGTTCGGGTTCTCCTTGGCGCGTGCCGCGAGCGCGCGGCTCGAGGCGCCCATGCCGACGGCGGCCCAGGCCTTGCCGGTGGCGACGTCGAACCGGAACATGCTGGCGCCGTCCTCGCGCTGCATGGCCTTCAGGTGGCCGGACTGATCGAGCACGACCACGGTGACGGGCTTGATCTTCATCTCGCGAGCCTTCGCGAGCGCGTTCGTGATGATCTGGTTGGCCTGTGCAAGGCTCAGCGACATGGGTGTGCTCCGTGACTGGCGACCGGTCCCAAAGCATAAAGACGGTGTCAGGTTTTGCATAGTTGCGTTCGGCCGCCCAGCGATTGGCCACGCCGCGGGGTTCTGTGCAACCATGCAAAACCCGACACCGGAGAAATGAATTCGAATGAGCACCCCGTGCATCATCACCGTGGCCATCACGGGCTCGGTCCCGAAGAAGACGGACAACCCCGCGGTGCCGGTCACGGTTCCAGAGCAGATCGAATCGACGCACGCGGCCTACGAAGCCGGCGCATCGCTCGTGCACGTGCACGTGCGCAACGACGACGGCACGACCACGTCGGATCCGGAGAAGTTCGGCAGGTTTCTCGAAGGTATCCGCAAGCACTGTCCCGACATCATCGTGCAGTTCTCGACCGGCGGCCGCAGCGGCGTCGGCGCCGAGCGCGGCGGCATGCTGCACCTGAAACCCGACATGGCGTCGCTGTCGACGGGCTCCGTGAACTTCAAGACCATGATCTACGAGAACCACCCGAAGCTCGTGGTCGATCTCGCCACGCGCATGCTGCAGTACGGCGTGAAGCCCGAGATCGAGATCTTCGATCTCGCGATGCTGTACAACGCCGCACGGCTCGTCGAGGAAGGACTGCTGAAGTCGCCCGTGCACGTGCAGTTCGTGCTCGGCATCCCGAACGCGCTGCCGGCCGACCGGCAGGTGCTCGAATTCGAGGTCGCGCAGTTAAAGCGCGTGCTGCCGGATGCGACGTGGACGGCCGCGGGCGTGGGCCGCTACCAGCTCGTCGTTAACGAGTGGACACTCGAGCTCGGCGGCCATTGCCGAACGGGGCTCGAGGACAACGTGCGTTTCGACAAGAGCCGTCTGGCCGCGAGCAACGCGGAGCTCGTCGCGCGCGTGGCCGCGCTCTGCGAGCGCTACGACCGCCCGGTCGCCACGCCGGCCGAGGCGCGCCGCCTGCTCGGCCTGCGCGCTGCCTGATTCACTGCGAGGAGAACGCGATGGAGCTCGTCTATCTGACGATCCTGCTGGCGCTGGTCGAGTACACGGTCATGGGCGCGCTCGTGGGCCGCGCGCGGGCGAAATACGGCGTGAAGGCGCCGGCGACCACGGGGCATCCGGATTTCGAGCGCACGAATCGGGTGCACATCAACACGCTCGAGAGTCTGATCACGTTCATCCCGGCCGTGTGGCTGTTCGGGCACTACGTGGATGCGCGCTGGGCAGCCGGGCTCGGCTTGGCGTTCGTGATCGGGCGTGCGCTGTATGCGGTGGGCTACATCAGGGCGGCCGAGAAGCGCGAGGCCGGCGCCGTGATAAGCGGGGTGGTGACCGTCGTGCTGCTGCTGGGCGCCCTGGTCGGCGTGGGGCGCGCGTTGCTGTAGCCACGCGCGCCCCGAGCCGCGAGCGGTGGCCTCAGCCGCCGCCGGTGCCGAGGTAGGGCAGCAGCCGGCCGAACGCCAGCACGCCGAACCAGAACGTCAACGACAACACGCCGACGACCTTCGCGAGCGCGGGCGTCGGATCGTTCGGACCCAAGCGCAGCAGCTTCGGCTCGACGGCGAAGAAGTAGAACAGGAAGTTCAGGCCGGCCAGCACCACGAGCAGCATCTTGGCCCAGAACGACCAGTTGCCGGCGTAGTTGTACGGATCGCCGAAGAAGAACCCGACGCCGGTCAGCAGGTTGATCGAGAACGCAGCGAGCGCCCACGGCATGAGGCTGTGCACGGCCTTCAGCGGAATCGTGCGCTGGAAGCCGATCAGCCGCAGGTCCATGACCAGCAGGGCGCCCATCAGCACGCACAGGCCGAGGAAGTGCAGCGATTCGAGCGTGGGCCAGCTCCACGGGTAGCCGAGCACGACTTTGTTGACCCACGTGGTCAGCATCCAGTCATAGAGGCTGTGGAAGGGAAGGTTGTGCATTGGCTGGCGCTCCTAGATGAAAATCATGATGTAGGCCGTGAGCCGGCCGGTCACGATCGCGGCGAGCCAGAACACGATCGAAATGATGGCGACCCTGCGAACGTTGGCCGGAGGCACGCCGCCCGGCCAGGTGCCCGCCTTCGCGAGCTCCGGCTGCAGGATCGCGGCCGTCGCGGCGCCGAGGAACACGAGCACGATCTTCGCGATGAACATGAGGTCGGTCGCGAACATCGTGGCCTGCGCCACGAACAGGCCCGTGCCCGACAGCGAGTTGATGCCGAACCCGACCCAGGCTACCGGCAGCAGGCGCTGCAGGGACTGATACGGAATGCCGTCGAACTTGCCGAGCAGGCGCAGGTCGACGATGACGCACAGGCCCACCATGATCGCCATGCCGATGGCGTGCAGCGTGATGACGGTCGGATAGCCGACGCTGGACGACCGGACCCATTCGGCGAGCCCGCTCGCCTCAAGCCAAGCAAAAAATGCCACGAGAGATTTCCCCTAACGATTGGATTCGTTGTTCTCCAATCAGCGTAGCCGCACTGTACCGCAGCTGTCCACTCGGGAGTGGTGGCTTATGACACGTTGAGATTCGGTGTCGAGAGTCGTTCGCCGTGCGGTTGGCAAATCCGGGCAGCGTCGCCTATAGTCGGCCGCCGATGGCCTCTCACGAGAAGAACAACAACTCGGGGCTCGCGCGACTCGGTCTAAGCCTCTCGGACTGGTTCGAGAAGTGGTTCCCGGACGCATTTGCGCTGGCGCTCGCGGCCGTGGCCGTGGTGTTCGTCGCGACGCTGCTGGCCGGCGCATCGCCGCTCGATTCCGCGCAGCGCTTCGGTGCCGGTTTCTGGGACCTGACCACGTTCACGCTGCAGATGTCGATGATCGTGGTCACCGGCTACGCCGTGGCGACGTCGCCGCCGGTGTACCGGGTGGTTCGGCGGCTCGCCGCGTGGCCGAAGACGGGGCGGGGCGCCACGGTGTACGTGGCGCTGTTCGCGATGCTGACGTCGCTGATCTCGTGGAGCTTCAGCCTGATCTTCAGCGCGCTGCTCGCGCGCGAGGTGGCGAGTCGCGTGCGCAGCGCCGACTACCGCGCGATCGGCGCCGCGGCCTATCTCGGCATCGGCAGCGTGTGGGCGCTCGGCCTGTCGTCGTCGGCCGCGCTGCTGATGGCGTCGCCCACGCTGCCCGATTCCGTCAGGCGCATCAGCGGCGTGATGCCGCTCAGCGAGACGCTCGGCCTGTGGCAGAGCATGACCATCGCCGCCATCGTGATCGTGGTGGCCGCGTGCGTCGCGTTCTATTCGGCGCCGGGCCATGCTCAGGTCCGCAACATGGACGACATGGGCGTGAAGTACGTGCCGGCCACGCAAGACCTCGGCAAGCGCGCCGCGCCGGGCGAGTGGCTCGAGTACAGCCCGCTGCTGACGATCGTGCTGTGCGCGCTCGGCTTCGGCTACCTCGCGCGCGAGGTCGCGACGAAGGGCGCGGCCGTGCTGCTGCAACTCGATCACTACCTGTTCCTGTTCCTCGTCGTCGGCCTGCTGCTGCACTGGCGGCCGAAGTCGTTCGTGCAGGCCGTGGCGTCGTCGGTCACGCCGGTCGGCGGCGTCGTGATCCAGTACCCGATGTACGCGGGCATCGTGCGCATGCTGACCGAGTCCGGGCTCGCGGCCGACATCTCGCACTTCTTCGTGTCGATCGCGAACCAGCACACGTACCCCGTGATGGTGGGCATCTACTCGGCGTTCCTCGGCCTCTTCATTCCTTCGGCCGGCGGCAAGTGGCTCATCGAGGCGCCGTACCTGCTCGATGCCGCGAAGACGCTGAACGTGCATCTCGGCTGGATCGTGCAGACGTACAACGCGAGCGAGGCGCTCGCGAACCTGATCCATCCGTTCTGGATGCTGCCGCTCGTGGGCATCCTGGGGCTCAAGGCACGCGACATCGTGGGCTATTCGATGCTGCAGTTCGTCGTGCTCGTGCCGGTCGTGTTCCTGCTCGTGTTCCTGCTGAACTTCACGTTGCAGTACGTGCCGCCCGTGCTCCCATAGCCGGCGGAGGGCCGATGCCGAATTTCTCGTCGCCGCACGACCGCTGGTTCTTCAGCGGCATGGCGACGCTGCTGGTCGCAGTGATCTTCGCCGGGTTCGTGCCCTCGTTCTTCCTGCGCGACGCCGCGCTGCCGCCGCTGACCACGGCGCAGCTGCTGCACGGCGTTGCGGGCACCGCGTGGCTCCTCGTGTTCGCGGTCCAGGCGTGGCTCGTGACGGCCGGCCGGCGCGACTGGCACCGGCGGCTCGGCGTGCTCGGAGCGGTGATCGGCGCGCTGTTCGTGCTGAGCGGTGTCGCGGTCATCGCGGCCGTGGAGCGCGGGCACGTCTTCGACACGCTCGGCACGTTCGCCGCGCATGCGTACGCGAACGGCGCGCCGACGGCGGCGTTCGGGGCGCTCGTGGCCGCGGGCGTCTGGCAGCGGCGTGCACCGGCGCGCCACAAGCGATTCATGCTGCTCGCGGGCATTGCGTTGCTGCCGCCCGGCACGGGCCGGCTGTTCGGCCATCTCGGGCTCGCGTCGTGGAACGTGCCCGTGTATCTCTGCGTGCTGTTCGTGAACGCGCTGTACGACGTCTGCGTCTGGCGGCGGCCGCATCCCGTGTCGCTGGCCGGCGCGATCGCGCTGGCCGCGATCGAGCTCAGCACCGACTGGTGGCTGGACGCGCTCGGCGCGTGAGACGACTCACTTTCGTGCGCGCACGCAGCGCCAGCTCGCGCCGCCGTCGCGGTCGAGCTTCGCGGCGAGCCACGGCAGCGCGGCCTCGATCTCGTCGTCGAGCGGCCAGGGCGGATTCACGACGAACAAGCCGCTGCCGAAGAGGCCGCGGTCGCGGCCGGCCTCCGCGACGCAGAGCTCGTAGGTCGAGAACGGCGCCAGGCGCGTGGCGCGCAAAGCGCGCTCGAATCTGTCCGCGGCGCGCCGGTCGATGACCGGGTACCAGATCGCGATGACGCCGGTCGCGAAACGCTGATGCGCCTTGACCATGGCGTCCTGCACGAGCCCATGCTCCTCCGCGCGCTCGTAGGAGGGGTCGACGAACAGCAGCCCGCGGCGTCCGGGTGGCGGCACGAGCCCGATCGAGCCCGTGAGCCCGTCCTCGCGCAGTACCCGCACGTGACGCGCGCGGCCGAAGTCCCGCGCGAGCTTGCGGTGCTCGGCGGGGTGCATCTCGAAGAGGTACAGCTGGTCAGTGGCACGCAACAGGGCGCGCGCAAGCCACGGCGAGCCCGGGTAACGGCGCAGCGCGCCGGGCCCGTTGTAGCCGCGCGCGAGCTCGAGCAGCCGTGCAACGGCCTCCGGTGCGTCGGTCGCGGACCACAGGCGGCCGATGCCCTCCGCGTGCTCGCGATTCCTCTGCGCGGCCGCGGAGTTCAGATCGTAGGTGCCGGCGCCGGCGTGCGTGTCGATGCAGCGCACGGGTCGGTCCTTCGCCACGAGGTGCGCGAGGATCGCGGTCAGCACCGTGTGCTTGAGCACGTCGGCGTGATTGCCGGCGTGGAATCCGTGCTGGTAGCTCAGCATGCGGTCCGTGCGCGGCTCAGCCGCGCTCCATCGGCAGCGTCGGGTCGGCCGTCCACTCGGCCAGCGAGCCGTCGTAGACGGCCACGTCCGTGCGGCCGAGCAGCGCCAGCACGAACGCGTCGCTCGTCGCCGCGATGCCACCGCCGCAGTAGACGATCGTGCGCTCGCCGTCGAGCGCGCCCGCGCTCGAGAACAGGTCGCGCAGCTCGGGGAGGGGCTTGTAGGCCTTCGTGACGGGATCGATCAGCGTCTGGCAATACACGTTGCGGCTGCCGGGGATGCGGCCCGCGCGCGGCAGCTTCGTGGGCGCGGTGCCGCGGTGCTCTTCCGGGGACAACGCGTTCAGGAGGGTGACCGTGGGCTCGCCGAGCGCCTGCTGCACGACGCGCTTGTCCGCGAACACCTCGGGACGCGGTCGCAGCGTGAGACGGCCCCGCGGATGACGGGGCGGGGTGGTGGACGTGGGCCGGCCTTCGGCCGTCCATTTCTGCCAACCGCCGTCGAGCACGCCCGCGGCGTCGAAACCGCACGCGCGCAGCAGCCAGAACACGCGGGTGGCCCAGGCGTGATTGCCGCGGTCGTACAGCACGACCTCGGTGCCGTCGCCGATGCCATAGCGCTCGAACGTCGCCGCGAGCTCGGGCAGCGGCGGCGCCGTGTTCGCGAGCGGCGCATTCTTCGCCGCGAGCTCGCTGCGCGGATCGACGTAAGCGCTGCCCGGAATGTGCGCCGCGGCCCACTCGTCGGCGCCGCCCACGAAAGCGTAGGTGCCGTCAGGCTCGATCTTCATGATCACGGAGCAGTCGAGCACGCGCAGCTCGGGGCGGTCGAGACGGGTGGCGAGCCACTCCGTGCTGACGAGCGGTGAGATCATCCGGCGTTCCTCGGGTACGTCGAGCGCGAAATACTGACACCGCCGCCGCGCGGGCGCCACGCCGCGGCGGTGCGCACGCCGATGCTATATTGAGCGCCCGCTGTTTTCGCAACGAGCGCAACGTAATGAGCTACATCGGTGACCGCGCGGCCGAGCGGCCCGCACCGGATCGGCTGCTGACCGAGATCGCGGACTACGTGCTGCAGTTTCGCGCCGACGGGGACGAGGCCCGCCGCATCGCCCGCTACTGCCTCATGGACACGCTCGGCTGCGGCCTCCTGGCGCTCGGCTACCCCGCGTGCACGAAGCTGCTGGGTCCCGTGGTGCCCGGCGCCGGGCTGCCCGGCGGCGCGCGCGTGCCCGGCACCGCGTACGAGCTCGATCCCGTCACGGCTGCATTCAACATCGGCGCACTGGTGCGCTGGCTCGACTTCAACGACACGTGGCTGGCCGCCGAGTGGGGCCATCCGTCCGACAACCTGGGCGCGATCCTCGCGGTAGCCGACTACCTGAGTCGTGCGGGACGCACGCGCGGCAAGCGCGCGCTCACGATGGCCGACGTGCTGACGGCCATGGTCAAGGCGCACGAGATCCAGGGCGTGCTGGCGCTCAACCACAGCTTCAACCGCGTGGGGCTCGATCACGTGCTGCTGGTGCGCGTGGCGAGCACCGCCGTGGCGACGCAGATGCTGGGCGGCAGCCGCGAGGAGATCGTGAACGCCGTGTCGAACGCGTGGCTCGACGGTGGCGCGCTGCGCACGTACAGGCACGCGCCGAACACCGGCTCGCGCAAGAGCTGGGCCGCCGGGGATGCGACGAGCCGCGCGGTACGGCATGCGCTGTTCGCACGCGCCGGTGAGATGGGCTATCCGTCCGCGCTGACGGCCAAGGCGTGGGGTTTTCAGGACGTGCTGTTCGAGGGTAAAACGATCGCGCTCGAGCGGCCGCTCGGCTCGTACGTCATGGAGAACGTGCTGTTCAAGATCTCGTTTCCGGCGGAGTTCCACGCGCAGACGGCCGTCGAAGCCGCGCTCGCGCTGCACGCCGAGGTGGCGGGCAAGCTCGATCGCGTCGCGAGAGTGGCGATCGAGACGCAGGAGGCCGGCGTGCGGATCATCGACAAGACGGGCCCGCTCGCGAATCCCGCCGATCGCGATCACTGCCTGCAATACATGGTGGCCGTGCCATTGATTTTCGGCCGGCTCACGGCCGACGACTACGAGGACGCCGTCGCGCGCGATCCGCGCATCGACGCGCTGCGCGCCAAGATGGTCGTGACCGAGAATGCCACGTTCAGCCGCGACTACCTCGATCCGGACAAGCGCGCCATCGGCAATGCGGTGCAGGTGGAGTTCACGGACGGGACGAAGACGGCGCGCGTCGCGGTCGATTATCCGATCGGCCATCGCCGCCGTCGCGATGAGGGCATCCCGAAGCTCGTGGACAAGTTCGAGCGCAGCCTCGCGACGCGCTTCTCGCCCGAGCAGGCGGCGCGCATCCTGCGGGCCTGCGCGGACCAGCAGCGGTTCGAGGCGCTGCCGGTCGCGGATTTCATGGCGCTATGGGTGCCGCACGCATGAGCCAGGGCAGCAGGTTCCGCGCGGCCGTCGCGCGTCACGCGCCGCTGCAGATTCCGGGCACGATCAACGCGTACTGCGCGTTGCTCGCCGAGCGCGCCGGATTCAAGGCGCTGTATCTCTCGGGCGCCGGCGTCGCGAACGCGTCTTTCGGGCTGCCCGACCTCGGCGTCACGGCGCTCGGCGACGTGCTGGAAGACGCGCGCCGCATCACGGCCGCGAGCGACCTGCCGCTGCTCGTCGACGTCGACACGGGCTTCGGCAGCGCGTTCAACATCGCGCGCACGGTGCGCGAGATGGAGCGCGCCGGTGTCGCCGCGATCCACATCGAGGATCAGGAGCAGGCGAAGCGCTGCGGTCACCGGCCGAACAAGGCCACGGTGTCGACCGACGAGATGTGCGACCGCCTGAAGGCCGCCGTCGACGCGCGCCGCGACGACAAGTTCGTGATCATGGCGCGGACCGATGCGTTCGCGCGCGAGGGCCGGCAGGCCGCGCTCGAGCGCACGGCCGCCTACGTCGAGGCCGGCGCCGACATGATCTTCGCGGAGGCGCTGTACACGCTCGACGACTACGCTGCGTTCACGCGCGCGATCCGCGTGCCGGTGCTCGCGAACCTCACGGAGTTCGGGCTCACGCCGTACTTCACAGTGGCGGAGCTGAAGCGCGCGGGCGTCAGGATGATCCTGTACCCGCTGACCGCGTTCCGCGCGATGAGCCGTGCGGCCGAAACCGTCTACGCGGCACTGCGCCAGCACGGCACGCAGAAGCCGGTGCTCGAGTCGCTGCAGACGCGCGAGGAGCTGTACGCGGTGCTGAAGTACTACGACTTCGAGCGCAAGCTCGACGCGCTCTACGCGCGGGCGGACGGCGCGCGCGCAGGCGCGCGACCGGCGCGAAAGCGCGGCACGCGCAAACGCTGACGCGGCATCGCGCGTGTTGCGGCGCCGCAGGCGTTCAGCGGCGGCTGGCCGTTTTTCGCGGCTCGTTGGTTCGCGGTGTCGACGAGTCGTCGATGAGCTCGAGCGGTGCGTCGGGACCCAGGTTGAACAGGTCCATGAACTCATCGACGGGCGACGGCGGCGGCGGAGCGGCGGGCGCCGGCGCGCTCGCCGCCGGCGTGTCCTCCTCGCCGACGGCGGAGGCGAGCGCGGCACTCAAGAAATCCAGATCCGCCT
>DASZSB010000053.1:0-10076 GCA_035548835.1 Gammaproteobacteria bacterium
CGACGAGTACACGATCAACTTCACCAAGCAGCTCGGCGAGAAGGGGGCGCCGCTGAACATCTACAACAACCCGCCCGTGCCGCCCAACAGCTTCTGGCGCTGGCCGTACTGGGACGTCCAGGACGTGTCGTTCCACACGAGCAACCGGCTCGGCCCGAACGCGTACCTGAAGACCAGGACCTACTACAACACGTTCGAGAACGGCCTGAACGCCTACGACGACATCACCTACACGACGCAATCGCTGCCCGGACGGTTTTTCAGCCCCTACGACGATCACGCGGCGGGCACGAGCCTCGAGTTCGGCAGCACGCGGTTCAAGGCGGACACGATCAAGATTGCGTTGTACCTGCGGACCGACGTGCACGAGGAGCAGCAGACGAGCCGGCCGACGAATCCGAACCCGGCCCTGCGTTCCACCGAACCGGTGCAGAAGCAGTCCGAGAATACCTGGTCGCTGGCCGCCGAGAACACGTACCGCGTGAACGACCGGCTCGACTGGGTGGCGGGTATCAGCTACGACGACTACACGGTCACGAGGGCGCAGGATTACAACGCGGCGCGCGGGCTTTTCGAGTATCCGCGCGGCGGCGCGAATGCGTTCAACTGGCAGACGGCGCTGCTGTGGCGCGGCTCGGCGACCACGCGATACCACTTCAGCATCTCGGACCGCGCGCGGTTCCCGACGTTCTTCGAGCTGTACAGCACGCGCTTCGGCACCGCCACGCCGAATCCCGATCTCGGCGCCGAGCGCGCAACGAACGTCGAGCTCGGCTGGGAGAGGACGGGGCCAAAGCTCACGCGCGCCGGGGGCGCCGTGTTCTACAGCGACGTGCAGGACCTGATCCAGACCGTCGTGTTGCCCGACACGACCACGCAGAGTCAGAACGTGGGCAACGGCAGCTTCTACGGCGTGGAAGCGTTCCTCGAAGCGCGGCCGTCGGATCGACTGATCGCCGGCGGCAACTTCACGCACATCCACCGCAGGATCACGGACGCGCTGCAGCCGAACCTGCGCCCGACCGGCGTGCCGGACAACAAGCTCGTGCTGTACGCCACCTGGCGGCCGAATCGCGGTCTCGCGGTCACGCCCAGCGTGGAGGCCACCGACGATCGCTGGAGCGACATGACGACGAATCCCGTGCAGGCGTTCCCGTACGTCGAGACCGGCGCGCATACGCTGCTGAACTTCGATGTCACGTATCGGCTGAAGCGGGGACTCGAGGTGGCCGCCGGCTTCAAGAACCTGCTCGACGAGAACTACGAGCTCGCGTGGGGGTACCCCGAGGTCGGACGCACGATGTACGCGAAATTTCGCATCGCGTTCTGAGCGCCACGCCTGATGCGGTAGCCACAGTGACGCGCTAGGCTACGGCCATGGCGCGAACCGACAAAGCGGCACTGTGGGTCAAGCTGACGCTTCCGGGCGTCGGCCAGATCGGCCCGGGCAAGATTGACCTCCTGCGCAGGATAGGCGAGCAGCAATCGATCTCGGCCGCCGCGCGCGCGATGGATATGTCGTACCGGCGCGCGTGGCTGCTCGTCGACGAGCTGAACAAGCTGTTCGATCAGCCCGTCGTCGCGAAATGGCAGGGCGGCAAGTCGAAGGGCGGCGCGTCGCTGACGAAGTTCGGCGAGACGCTGGTCGCAAGCTACGACCAGCTGGTCGAGCGCGCCAACGAAGCGAATCGCGAGCTGCTGGCGGAGCTCGGCAGGCGCGCGAGCCGCTGACGCGCGGCTCAGGCCGCGGAGCGCGCCCGCGCGGGCGCCGGCCGCGCCTCCCCCGTCCGCGCACAGACGAACTGCGGCGCGCGATCGCGGCGCAGGATGATGATCTGCCCCGCCGGCACCTCGGTCCAGCCCGGGTCGGCCGTGAGCCGCTCCGAGCTGACCGTCACGGCGTGCGCGCCGCGGCCGCCGTCGGTGCGCCGTTTCGCGCGCACGGCGGGATACAGCTCGCCCGTGAAATAGTAGAGCGACTCCGGCGCCTCGCCGTCCGCATCCGTGAAGCGCGACACCACGGCGCAGTCGCCGTCCGCGATCGCCACGTTCAGATAGCTCGGGCTGCCGCTGCCGGCCTCGTGCACGAGAGCGAGCGTGCGGCTGATGGTCCGCGCCAGCGCCTGCGCCATGCGCATGGCCGGATCCCGGTGCTCGATGCCGAGCAGCGAATCGATGAACAGCGCGAAGAAGTGCTCGGAGTCGGTGCTGCCGTAGACGTTGCCGAAGGCCTCGTCGCACACGGAGGCGAGCAGCTTGCGGCGCACGAGCCTGAAGTCACCGACGTCGCCGTTGTGCATGGCGAGATACTGGCGCCAGCGGAACGGATGGCAGTTGGCCTCGTTCACGCCGCTCGACTGCGTGGCCGCGCGCACGTGCGCCAGCACGCAGTCGCTCGCGACCACGCGTGCGAGGTTCTGCAGGTTGCGGTTGTTCCAGGCCGGCGTGATGGAGCGAAACACCGCCGGCTCGGTCGCATGGTCGGCCGCGTACCAGCCGATGCCGAAGCCGTCGCCGTTCAGCGGCTCCTCGCGCTCGCGGCTGTGCGTGCTCTGGCGGATCAGCGAATGCGTGGGCTCGATGATCAGCGACGACAGGCGCGTCTCGGGGCCGAGGTACAGCATCAGGCGGCACATACAGAGAGAATCGGCCGCCCGGCCGTGGGCCTTGAGGCCCGCCGGGTGAATTGGTTCACATCGCGCCGCGGCGCATTGCAACCGTCCCGCCGCCGCCGCAGAATCCGCGCGTTCCGCCGGCGCCCCGCGCGGCGCCAAGGCCCACGATTTGAGCTTCACCGCCAGAGCTTTCGGCATCGCGCGTTCGCTCGTGATGTACTACGGCATCCCGCTGCGGGCGCGGCGCCTGCGCCGCTTCTACTCGCAGTTCGTGACGCGCGGCTCGCTGTGCATCGACGTCGGCGCGCACGCCGGCAACCGCGTGCGCTGCTGGCGGCAGCTCGGCGCCCAGGTCGTCGCCGTGGAGCCGCAGCCCGACTTCGTGCGCATCCTGCGCTGGCTCTACGGCCGCGACCGCCACGTCGCGATCGTGCCCGTGGCGCTCGGCCGTGCGCCGGGGCACGCCGACCTCCTGATCAGCGAGCGCACGCCCACGGTCACCACGCTGTCGCGCGAGTGGGTGGAGGGCGTGAGCCGCGATCCGCGCTTCGCCGGCGTCGAGTGGGACGTGAGCCACCGCGTCGAGCTGCGCACGCTGGACGAGCTGATCGCGCGCTTCGGCGAGCCCGCGTTCGTGAAGATCGACGTCGAGGGCTTCGAGGCGGAAGTGCTGGCCGGGCTCTCGACGCCCGTGCGCGCGCTGTCGTTCGAGTACCTGCCGGCCGCGCGCGACGTCGCGCTCGCCTGCATCGACCGGCTGGCCGAGCTTGGCCGCTATCGCTACAACTGGTCGCCGGGTGAGAGCCACGCGCTCGACGAGCCGCGCTGGCGCAGCGCCGCGAGCATGCGCGCGTGGCTCGCGAGCCTGCCGCCCGGCTCGCCCTCCGGCGACGTGTACGCAGTGCGCGACGTGGGTCAGTAGCCGTCGTCGCTCCGCTGCGCCGGCGGTCGTATGATCGTGGCATTCGGGGGCGCAGGGCTTCCAAAGGGGGGACCCATGCAACGACTGAACGTCGCCGCCATGCTGGCGACACTCGCGTGCGTCTGCGGCGCGGGCCGGCTCGCGGCGCAGGATCTCGCCATCGACGACGTGCGCGTCATCGCCGGCAACGGCACCGTGATCGAGCACGGCTCGATCGTGATCCGCGGCGGCAGAATCGCATCAGTCGGCGCCGGCGCCGCGAACGCGGGCGGACTCACGACGATCGACGGCCGTGGTCTCAGCGCCCTGCCCGGCTTCATCGACGCGCATAGGCACGTGAACACGGGCCCGAACGAGCAGAAGGAGATGCAGGCGCTGCTCGACGCGGGCTACACGACGATCCTCTCGGGCGGCGGCCCAGCCGAGGGCAACCTCACGCTGCGCGACCACATCGACAAGGGTCTGATCCGCGGCCCGCGCATCATCCCGTCCGCGCGCATCGATCTCGCCGACAGCACGCCGGACAAGGTCCGCGCGCAGGCGCAGGCCATCGCCAAGCTCGGCGTGCAGTGGATCGGCGAGCTGTTGTTGACGCCGAAACCCGGGCCCACTCCGAAGGAGATGGAAAACCTGCGTGCACTGCTCGACGAGGCCAGGAAGCGGAACGTGCGCGTGCAAATCCACGCCGTGAGCCCCCAGGCGATGATGGCGGCGGTCGACGCCGGCGTGAAATACCTCGTGCACACGCCGCACTTCGGCTGGCTGCCGTTCGACGACGCGAAGCGCGTGGCGGCAGCCGGCGTGAAGCAGCTCTCGACGATCGGCTTCGGCGTGCCGGTGTTCGGCGTGTTCGCGAACGACAACAAGCCGCGCTTCCGCGACGGCAAGCCGTGGCCGGAATCGATCCTGCAGGGCGACGGGCGCGGCCAGGAGGCCGGCTACAAGGCCGTCAACGCGCGCACGTCGTGGGACGCGGGCGTGATCTATGGCTACGGCACCGACACGAACTACGACCCGAAGGCGGGGCTCGCGCACGAGCTGAAGTCGCTGAACCTGATGTTCTCGGCGCAGGACATCGTGAAGCTCATGGGGCCGAACACGGCGTCGTACCTCGAGATGGAGAACGAGCTCGGCACGCTCGAAGCCGGCAAGCAGGCCGACATCGTGCTCGTCGAGGGCAATCCGCTCGAGGGCTACTGGAACCTGCTGAACACGCGCCTCGTGCTGAAAGGTGGCGTCATCGTCTCCGACCAGCGCCGTTGAGCGCATCGCTGGCGGCGCGACGCAGTTGGGCTCGGTGCCAGCGCGGTGTCGGCGCGCGGCCACCGCGCTCCTGAGCGCAGCGCGTGCGTCGCGCGTCGAGCGCAGTGGCGCCGCTGGTCGGCCGATACGCCTCAGGTGCTGCCGAGCCGCGAGTGTCGAGGGGCACTCCCGGGACCGTCTGCGCACAGGGATGTGCGCAGCCGAGCCGCAGGATGCGATTTCCGGCGTGTCTCGGGAGTGCCCCTCGACACTCGCGGCTCGGCAGCACTTGCGGCGCCCCCAAAGCCGCGTCTTACTGCGGCGCGTCGAAGGCGTGCAGCAGGACCGGCGTCAGTTCGTGCATCTTGCGCGTGGAGTGCGCGTTCGCGGGCAGTTCCACGCCTTCGACGAAGCCCGCCGCGAGCAGCGCCGCGGCGATGTCGTCGTTGCGCGTCACGACGTGCACCGGCACGTCCCAGCGCGCGCCCGGCCCCGTGACCGAAGCCGCCGGCTGGTGATCGCCGAGCAGGATCAGCACAGCGTCCGCGGGCATGCGCTCGTGCAGGTAGCCCGCGAGATACGTGAACGTGTACACGAACGAGTCCGCGTACGGCGCCTGCAGGCTCATCCAGTCCGGCACACGCGCGAGGCTCGCCTGCACGTCCGCCGGCGCGAACGGCTCGCTGCCCGCGAGCCGCTGCCAGTCCGGCTGATACGGCGGAATCGGCAGGAACGGGATGTGCGTGTTGATGGTCGGCAGGAACAGGAACAGCGGGCGGCGCTTGCCCTCCTCCGCCGCGAGCGCCTCGACGCGGGCCAGCGTGAACTGATCCGGAATCCGCCACCAGCCGAAGTCCGGCCCGCGGTAGTCCACCTCGCGCTCGCCGTAGATGGCGTCGAAGCCGTAGAACGAGCCCTCGGGCCACTCGTTGCGCGTGCCGGGCATCACGGCGATCGCGTGATAGCCGGCGCCGACGAACTTCTTCGGCAGCGTGTCGCGGCGCTGCGTCATCATGAGGGCGTAGTCGCCCGGGTCACGGATCTCCGTGCCGCTCATGAGCGAGATGTGCGCGAGCCACGAGCCGCCGCCAAACGTCGGGGACTCCACGTACGTCGAGAACACGCGCCGTCCCGTGGCGTGCACCGCGGCCGCGAACGCACCGCGAGCCGGTGCCACGACGTGCGCGATCCCCGGCACGTCGTAGCTCACGGCGCCGTACGACTCGAGGAATACGAGCTCCACGTCGGCGCCGCCGAGGCGGCCCAGGTTCGCGGCCTCGAGCGGTACCGCCGGCAGCTTGCGATCGGCGCCGGCGGCGTACGCGTCGAAAAGGAACCGCGCCTGCTGCAGGTACGTGTCGTAGACCGGCAGCGAGTACCAGTAGCGCAGCGGCCAGCCGAAAGTGCCGGACAGCACGTAGCCGCCGACCAGCGCGGCGCCGACGAGGCCGAGCGCGCGTCGCGGCGCCGGCAGCCGTGCGGCCGAGGTCACGCGGCCGAGCGCGAACGCGAGCAGCCACGCGATGGCGGCAAGCAGCGCGGCGAGACCGAGCGCCAGCGCCACGATCAGGTACCACGGCGCAACCTTCGCCAGCATGGCGCCGACGGCCGGCAGATGCTGTGCGTCCCAGTAGAAGTTCACGGGCCGCCCGTACAGCGCGGGCGCCGTGACCTCGGCATAGCGGCCGATCACGAACAGCAGCAGCACGATCGCGAGCAGCACACGTGCGCCGCGTGAAACCGTGCCGCGCCACGCGGCGTAGCCTGCGATGCCAAGCAGCAGGATGCCGAGCTCGAACGAGAGCTCGAGTGCCGGCACGATCCAGAGCGTGGGCCACACATTGTGGAACGTCAGCGCCGCGTTCAGCAGCAGCACGGCGAGCGCGAGCACGACCCACTGCATACGCGTCAGCGTCTTGCGCTCGAACATGGTGACCTTACGTCCGCGCGTGCCGCGCGAGCCACACCACGTCGAGGGCGAACGACCACACGAGCAGCACGAGCCCGGCCAGAGCGATGGCCGTGCTCCACGGCGGCAGCACGCCCGGCACGAGCGCGCCGATCAGCGACACGATCTGCAGCACGCACACCGCCTGGCGACGGCGGCTCGGCGGCAGCGGCCGATCCATCCACGGCAGCGGATAGCTCGCGAGCACGAACGCGTAGCGCAGCAGGCCGGCGGCGAGGATCCACGCGCCGGCGCGATCGAGCTGCCATACGAGCGCTGCGAGCACGAGAATCAGCAGCGCGTCCGTCTCCATGTCGAAGCGCGCGCCGAAGGCACTCGCTTCGTGGCGGCTGCGCGCGAGGCGGCCATCGACGCCGTCGAGCGCGACGGCCGCGGCGGCCATGACCACGAGAACCCAGCCGAGCGCGGGCTCGCCGGCCACGCCCGCGAGCGAGGCCAGCAGAACGGTCAACGCGCCGCGCACGAGCGTGACCGAGTTGGCCGCGCCGAACACGGGCGCGCGCAGGTGACGCACGGCCAGCACGAGCAGCAGCGCTCCGCCGGCGATCGCGCCCGCAACCGCGCGCCAGACGACGCCCGTGCCCGGTGCGAGCGCGCGCTCGAGCGCGAACGCGGCGAGCACCGTGACCACGACGCCGAGCGCGATCGCGGGCGCCGTGCGCACGGGCGGACGGCACGCAGCCGCGGCGCGCGTTCCGCGCTCGCGTTCGTTGATTCCGGCATGACTCGACATGGCGCGTGACGCTTGCATGTTTACCGACCTGTTGCAAGTATCGACCGATGACCGACCTCGCTCGCGCCTTCTGGATCGCGGCTCCGGGCCGCGGCGAACTCCGCACCGAATCGCTTCCCGCGCCCACCGCGCGGGAAGCGCTCGTGCGCACGCTCTACAGCGGCATCAGCCGCGGCACCGAGACGCTGGTGTTCGCAGGCCGCGTGCCCGCGAGCGAGCATGCGCGCATGCGCGCGCCGTTCCAGGCGGGCGAGTTCCCCGCACCCGTGAAGTACGGCTACTGCAACGTCGGCGTCGTGGAGCGGGGGCCGGAGCAGCTGCGCGCGCGACACGTGTTCTGCCTGTACCCGCATCAGACGCGCTACGTCGTGCCCGTCGCGGCGCTGACGCCGCTGCCCGACGCCGTGCCGCCGGGCCGGGCCGTGCTCGCCGCGAACCTCGAGACCGCGGTCAACGGCCTCTGGGACGCGGCGCCGCGCGTCGGCGACCGCGTGGCCGTGATCGGTGCCGGCACCGTCGGCTGTCTCGTGGCGTGGCTCGCGGCGCGCATCGCGGGCTGCGAGGTGGAGCTCATCGACATCGATCCGCGCAAGCAGCAGGCCGCGGCCGCGCTCGGCGTGGCGTTCCGCACGCCGGAACAGGCGGCGCGCGAGGCGGACGTCGTCGTGCACACGAGCGGCAGCGCCGCGGGCCTCGGGACCGCGCTCGCGCTCGCGGGCTTCGAGGCCACGGTGCTCGAGATGTCGTGGTATGGCAGCGCCGCGCCCGCCGTGCCGCTCGGCGAGGCGTTCCACAGCCGCCGGCTCACACTGAGGTCTTCGCAGGTGGGCAGCATCGCGGGCGCGCAGCGCGCACGCTGGAGCCACGAGCGGCGCATGCAGCTCGTGCTGAACCTGCTCGCGCACGCCGAGCTCGACGCGCTGATCACGGGCGAGAGCCGGTTCGACGAGCTGCCGCAGGTGCTCGCGCAACTGGCGACTGCGCCCGGTTACACTCTGACGCACCGCATCGTCTACTGAGAGGCCCGATGTTCAGCGTCTGCGTCCGCGACCACTTCATGATCGCGCACAGTTTCACCGGCAAGGTCTTCGGCCCCGCGCAGAAGCTGCACGGCGCCACCTACGTCGTCGACGTCGAGTTCCGCCGCGAGGAGCTCGACCCCGACGGCATCGTGGTGGACATCGGTCTCGCCGGCGACACGCTGCGCCGCGTGCTCGGCGCGCTGAACTTCCGCAACCTCGACGACGAGCCCGCGTTTCGCGGCAGGAACACGACGACGGAGTTCCTCGCGTTCGTGATCTTCGAGCGAATGGCGGGCGAGATCGGCGCCGGCGCGCTCGGACCCAACGCCGCGGACCTCACCGCGCTCAGGGTCACGCTGCACGAATCGCACGTCGCCTGGGCGGCGTACGAGGGTCCGCTGCGCGGCTGATGGCAGAGCGGCCATGAGCGCGGTCGACCTCGTGGTCCCCGGCGACATCGACACACCGACCGGCGGCTACATCTACGACCGCGAGATCCTCGCGGGCCTGCGCGCGCTCGGCTGGCGCACCACGGTGCGCGCGCTCGACGCCAGTTTCCCGAGCCCGACGCCCGCGGCGCAGCGTGCGGCCCGCGCCACGTTCGCCGCGATCCCGGATGGCAGCCTCGTCGTGATCGACGGGCTCGCGCTGCCCGGCCTCACGCGCGTGCTCGCCGAGGAAGAACGGCGGCTGCGGCTCGTCGCGCTCGTGCATCACCCCGTCGGCATGGAGACCGGCCTCGACGAGGCGACCGCGCACCGCTTCGAGGACCTGGAGCGGCGCGCGCTCGCGCACGTGCGCCGCGTGATCACGACGAGCCAGTGGACCGCACGCCTGCTCGCACGCTATGACGTGCCCGTCGGCGCATTGCGTGTCGTGGAGCCCGGCGTCGACCGGCGCACGATGCACGGCAGCACCGACCCGCGCGGCCCCTCGCCCGCCGCGGCACCCAGGCACGACTCCGTGAACCTGCTCTGCGTGGCGACGTTGACGCCGCGCAAGGGACACGCGCTGCTGTTCGAGGCGCTCGGCGAGCTGCGCGACCGGCGCTGGCACCTCACCTGCGCCGGCAGCCTGCTGCGCGACCCCGCGCACGTGGCCGCGCTCGAGAGGCAGCTCGAGCGCCTCCGCCTCGGCAACCGCGTGAGCCTGCGCGGCGATCTCGACAGCGATGCGCTCGAGCGCGAGTACGCACGTGCCGACGTGTTCGTGCTGCCGTCGTATCTCGAGGGCTACGGCATGGCGCTGGCCGAGGCCGTGGCGCACGGCCTGCCGGTCGTGAGCACCACAGCCGGCGCGATCCCCGAGACGGTGCCGGCCGCGGCCGGCCTGCTCGTGCCGCCCGGCGACGGCCGCGCGCTGACCCGCGCACTGGCGAGCCTCATGGACGACCCGGCGCAGCGTGCGACGCTGGCCGCGAACGCGCGCGCGGCCGCCGCCTCGCTGCCCACGTGGGCCGGCGCCGCAGCGAAGTTCGCCGCGGCGCTCGACGGCGTGACCGCATGAGCGGCTTCTCGGCCGACTGGCTCGCGCTGCGCGAGCCGTTCGACGCCGCCGCTCGCGATGCGTCGCT
>DASZSB010000054.1:0-19069 GCA_035548835.1 Gammaproteobacteria bacterium
CTGGCCGAAATAGTTCAGTAGCAGCGCAGGCCACACGAGCGTGAACCAGGCGAGGCGCACCGGTTGGCGGCCGAAGTGACCCATGTCGGCGTATAGCGCCTCGCCGCCGGTCAGCACGAGAAATACGGCGCCGAGGATGGACAACGCCACCTTGGGGTGTACAGCGAGGATCTGCACGGCATGTCCGGGATAGAGTGCGGCCAGCACGGCCGGCGCGCGCGCGATGGTCATCGCGCCGAGCCCGGCGATCGTCAGGAACCACAGCACCATGATCGGGCCGAACAGCCCACCTACCCGCGCGGTGCCCCGGCGCTGGAGTGCGAACAGCAAAGCGATGATGGCGAGAGTGACCGGCAGAACGCTGCCGCTGAAGCTCGGGTCGAACTCTTCGAGGCCCTCGACGGCGCTCAGCACCGAGATTGCGGGAGTGATCAATGCGTCGCAGTAGAAGAGCGCGGTGCCGAGCGCGGCCAGTGCCAGTAGCCGTCCAGCCCAGACGCTGGTGGTGCCGATTCTCTGCTGCACCAACGCGAGCAGCGACAGGATGCCGCCCTCGCCCGCGTTGTCCGCCCGCAGGATCAGCACGATGTACTTCATCGAGACGACGATGAGCAGGCTCCAGAAGATCAGCGACAGCACGCCGAGCACGGCGGCCGGATCCCCGCTGCCGCCGGCCGCCGCCGTGGCTTCCTTCAGGGCGTACAACGGGCTCGTGCCGATGTCGCCGTACACGACACCGAGGGCGCCTAGCGTGGCGCGCGCCATTGAGCGTTGTTCGGCGGCCATCGGAAGGGGGTCGGCTGGATCCTAAAGCGGTTCGAGGGGTGCGGCGGCTGGCCCGTGAAGCGGGTTTTTCAAGCTGACAGGCCGGGTCCGTTCCGCATACGTACTAATTCTACCCCCGTCCCGCGCGTGGGGTCAGTGGCGGCGTACTACAATTGTGCTTTCGTTCTCAGGAGCAGTTCCGTGGCCAGAATCCTGGGTGGCATCGCCACCTCGCATACCCCGACGATCGGCTTCGCGCTCGATGCCGGCAAACAGAAGGATCCGGTGTGGGCACCGATCTTCGAGGGCTACAAGCCCGTGCAGCAATGGCTCGCCGACAAGAAGCCGGACGTGCTGTTCCTGATCTACAACGACCACGTGACGTCGTTCTTCTTCGATCACTACTCCCACTTCGCGCTCGGCATCGGCGAGGAGTATCCGGTGGCGGACGAGGGCGGCGGGCCGCGCAGGCTGCCGCCGGTCAAGGGTCATCCGAAGTTCGCCCAGCACATCGCCGCGTGTCTCGTGGCCGACGAGTTCGACTTGTCGTACTTCCAGCACAAGGGGCTCGACCATGGCGCGCTGTCGCCTCTCTCGCTGCTCTGGCCGCACGAGAAGGAGTGGCCGGGAAAGGTGGTGCCGCTGCAGGTCGGCGTGCTCGAGTTTCCGACCACGACCGCGCGGCGTTGCTACAAGCTGGGTTTGTCGCTGCGCAAGGCGATCGAGAGCTATCCCGAGGATCTGAAGGTCGTCGTCGTCGGCACCGGCGGACTGTCGCATCAGGTGCACGGCGAGCGCGCGGGCTTCAACAACACGCCGTGGGACCACGAGTTCATGGACCTGCTCGTGAACGATCCGGAGAGGCTCACGGAGATCCCCGTCGCGAAGTACGCCGAGCTCGGCGGCCTCGAAGGTGCCGAAGTCATCATGTGGCTGATCATGCGCGGGGCGCTCTCGAAGAAGGTCAGGAAGCTGCACCAGACGTACTACCTGCCGTCGATGACGCCGATCGCGTCGCTGATCCTCGAGAACGACTCGAGCGAGGGCACGGGCGAGCCGCTCGAGGCGTACCGGCAGCGCGTGGGGCGCGAGCTCGCGGGCGTGGAAAAGCTGCCCGGCACCTACCCGTTCACGCTCGAGCGCAGCGTGAAGGCCTATCGGCTCAACGAGTTCCTGCACTCGCTGATCGAGCCGGAGCGCCGCAAGCAGTTCCTGAAGGATCCGGAGCCGCTGTTCGAAGCGGCCGCCCTCACGGAAGAGGAGCGCGACATGGTTCGGCGGCGCGACTGGCGCGCCATGATCCGGTATGGCGTGATCTTCTTCATGCTGGAGAAGCTCGGCGCCGTGGTCGGCACCACGAATCTGCACATCTACGCGGCGATGCGCGGCCAGTCGCTCGAGGACTTCCAGAAGACGCGCAACGCGCAGGTGCTGTACTCGGTCGCGGGCACCGACGCCGGCAAGACGGAGTGGGACAAGCCCGCCGCGCCGCGCTAGTCGCGGGGATCCGCGAGCACGGGCGCCTTGCGTAGCATCAGGGTCGCGCCCGCGCCGATCAGCATCAGCACGCCGAGAAACGCGAGCCCCGCGCCGAATCCGCCGGTCCAGGTCCGCAGGAGACCGACGGCATAGGGGCCCACGAGGCCGCCGAGCGAGGCCACGGTGTTGATGAGCGCAATGCCGCCGGCAGCGGCGGTGCCCGTCAGAAAGCGCGTGGGCAGGGCCCAGAACGGTCCGCGCGTGCTCGTGTTGCCGACGGCCGCAATCGCCAGCAGGCCGAGGCTGAGCAGCGGCGAGGTCACGAACGCGATCGCGATGAAGGCCACGGCGCCGACACCGGTCGGAATCGCGAGGTGCAGGAAGCGCTCGCCGGTGCGATCCGAGCTCGCGCCGATCATCACCATGCCGATCGATGCGGCGATGTAAGGCACCGCCGAGAGTATGGTCGATGCGAGGTTGCCGAGCCCCGACACGCTCTTGACCATCTGCGGGATCCAGAGCTGCAGTCCGTAGCTGCCGGTCTGGCCCGCGAACAGCACCAGGGCGAGCAGCCACACCGTGGGATGCAAGAGCGCCTTGCCGAGCCCGACGCCATGGCGCGTATGCGCGGCGTGGTGCTCCGCGGCAATCCGCTCTGCGAGCCAGCGTCGCTGCTCCGGCAAGAGCCACTTGGCCTGTTCCGGTGCGTCGGTCAGATAGAACAGCACGACGACACCCAGGATCACGGCGGGCACCCCCTCGAGCAGGAACAGCCATTGCCAGCCGGTGAGCCCGTGCCAGCCGTCGAGCTCGAGCAGCAGGCCCGCGAGCGGGTTGCCCACAACGCTCGATAGCGGAATCGCCAGCATGAACCACGACACGGCGCGCGCCCGCTCCGCGGCAGGAAACCAGTGGCCGAGGTAATACAGGACTCCGGGCAGGAAGCCCGCTTCCGCGGCGCCGAGCAGAAAACGCACGATGTAGAACGTCCAGGGGCCGTGCACGTACATCATGGCGACCGATAGCACGCCCCAGGTGATCATGATGCGCGCGATCCAGACGCGTGCGCCGATGCGCGCCAGGATCAGATTGCTCGGTACCTCGCAGAGCGCATAGCCGACGAAGAACACTCCGGCGCCGAAGCCATACACCGCACTGCTGAACCCGAGGTCTTTGTTCATCGTGAGCGCCGCGGCGCTGATGTTCACGCGATCGAACCAGGCAACGACGTACAGCAGCAGCACGAACGGCAGCAGCCTGAAGCTCACTTTGGCGAGCGTCGTCCGGCCGATCTCGGCCGTCGCGCCCGCCGCGATCCCAGCTGCGTCTTGCATGCGGAGCCCCCAGGGTAGGAGACGGCATCCTACGGGTGCCGAGCCGAGAACGGCAACCGCGAGCGCCGGTTTCCATGGCTCGGCCGTGTATTCCCCCGTAAGCTTCTCTGCAAAGGAGAACGTTCTTTGAGCACGGCAACGGCACCGGGCCCGGCCCACCACTATCGCTTCTACGATCTGATTCTCGCCGGCTTCGTCGCCGTGCTGCTGTGCTCGAACCTGATCGGCACGGCCAAAGTCGCGGTGCTTGCGGTGCCCGTCGTCGGCGGCGCGTTCGTGTTCGGCGTGGGCAACATCTTCTTCCCCATCAGCTACATCTTCGGCGACGTGCTGACCGAGGTGTACGGCTACGCGCGCGCGCGCCGCGTGATCTGGGCCGGGTTCGCGGCGCTGATCTTCGCGAGCGTCATGGCCTGGGTGGTCATCCACCTGCCGCCGGCGCCGACCGAGCCGAACAACGCCACGCTGCAGCCGGCGCTCGAGGTCGTGTTCGGCAGCACCTGGCGCATCGTCGCGGCCTCGATCGTGGCGTTCTGGGCCGGCGACTTCGTGAACGCCTACGTGCTGGCGCGCATGAAAGTGTGGACGCAGGGGCGCTGGCTCTGGACGCGCACGATCGGCTCCACGATCCTGGGCCAGGCCGTGGACAGCCTGATCTTCTATCCGCTGGCCTTCGCCGGCATCTGGGCCGGCGAGACGCTGTTCCAGGTCATCGCGTTCAACTGGTTCTTCAAGGTCATGGTCGAGGTCGTGATGACCCCGGTCACCTACGTGATCGTCGGCTGGCTCAAGCGCCACGAGCACGAGGACTTCTACGACGTCGACACGAATTTCACGCCGTTCTCGCTCGAGGACTGAAGCTCCCGGGTTGCGCCGAGGGCAGGGTTCGAGGATGATCGCCGCCCCTCATGACCGACCAACCTGATACCACCCCGCCCGACGGCTTCGAGACGCTCGGGCTCGCCGCCCCCGTGCTCGCGGCCGTGCGCGACGTGGGCTACGAGTCGCCGTCGCCGATCCAGCGCGCCGCGATCCCGCCGCTGCTCGAAGGCAAGGACCTGCTGGGCCAGGCGCAGACCGGCACGGGCAAGACCGCGGCGTTCGCGCTGCCGCTGCTGTCCCGGCTCGACCTGAAGCTCGCGCAGCCGCAGGTCGTCGTGCTGACGCCCACGCGCGAGCTCGCGATCCAGGTGGCCGAGGCCATGCAGACGTACGCCCGCCACCTGAAGGGCTTCCACGTGCTGCCGGTGTACGGCGGGCAGGGCATGGCGTTCCAGCTGAAGCAGCTGAAGCGCGGCGTGCACGCGGTCGTCGGCACGCCGGGGCGCATCCAGGACCACTTGCGCCGCGGCACGCTGAAGCTCGATCGCCTCCGTGCCGTCGTGATCGACGAGGCGGACGAGATGCTGCGCATGGGCTTCATCGACGACGTCGAGGACATCCTGCAGCAGATGCCCGAGGAGAAGCAGGTGGCGCTGTTCTCGGCCACGCTGCCGGACCGGATCCGGCGCGTCGTGCAGCATCACCTGCACGAGCCGGTCGAGATCAAGATCCGGAACAAGACGGCCACGGTCGCGGCCATCGATCAGCGGTTCGTCGAGATCCGCGGCTTCGACAAGCTCGAGGCGCTGACGCGCATCCTCGAGGCCGAGGATTTCGACGCGATGCTCGTATTCGTGCGCACGCGCCAGGCCACCGCGGAGCTCACGGAGAAGCTCGAGGCGCGCGGCTTCGCGGCCGCGGCGCTGAGTGGCGAGATGACGCAGGTCGCGCGCGAACGCACCGTCGAGCGGCTCAAGAACGGCAAGCTCGACATCGTGGTCGCGACCGACGTCGCCGCGCGCGGCCTCGACGTGGAGCGCGTGACTCACGTGATCAACTACGATGTGCCCTACGACGCCGAGGCGTACATCCACCGCATCGGCCGCACCGGCCGGGCCGGGCGCGAGGGTCATGCGATCCTGTTCGTGATGCCGCGCGAGCGTCGCCTGCTCGCCGCGATCGAGCGCGCGACGCGCCAGAAGGTCACGCCGATGCCGCTGCCGACGCGCGCCGACGTCGCGGACCGCCGCGCGGGGCAGTTCAAGGCACGCATCACCGAGGTGCTCGACAAGCAGGATCTCGAGTTCTTCGAGCGGCTCGTCGGCAGCTACGCGGCCGAGCACGGCAAGGAGCCCCTCGCGATCGCGGCCGCGCTCGCGTTCCTCGCGCAGCAGGACCGGCCGCTCACGCCGCCGGAGGAGCCGCGCCGCCCCGAGCGCGCCGACCGTTCCGACCATCGCGAGGATCGCGGGGACGACGGCCGCGATCGAGCGCACGAGCGTCCGGCGCGGCGCGAAGCCGCGCGGGAGCGGCCTCGCCGCTCGGGCATCGGCGCCGGCGTGCCCGAAGGCTTCGTCCGCTACCGCATCGAGGTCGGCCACGCGCACGGCGTGCAGCCGGGCAACATCGTCGGCGCCATCGCCAACGAGGCCGGCATCGATTCGGCGCACATCGGCCTCATCAAGATCTTGGACGAGCATTCCACGGTCGATCTGCCGGAGGGCATGCCGAACGACATCTTCCACCGCCTGCGCAAGGCCTGGGTGTGCGGACAGAAGCTGGCGATCAGTGTAGATTCCCCCGACGGCGCGCCCTCGCGTCCGCCGCCGGCCCGCCGGCCGGACCGGCCGCACAAGCGCAAGAAGCAGAAATGAGACCGCGGAGCTACGCATGAGCGACGAACCGATCAGCATCGCCGACGACAAGGTCGTCACGTTCCACTACAAGCTGCGCGATGCCGAAGGCACGTTCACCGAGAGCTCCGAGGGCGCGAGCCCCGTCGTGTACCTGCACGGCCGCAACAACATCGTGCCGGGTCTCGAGACCGAGATGGCCGGCAAGAAGAGCGGCGACAAGTTCACCGCGACGGTCGAGCCGGCGCAGGCCTACGGCGAGCGCAATCCGAATGCCGTCCAGCGCGTGCCCGTGAAGCACCTCGCGACGCGCGGGCCGTACAAGGTCGGGCAGATGGTGGCGGTGCAGACGCGCGACGGCTTGCGCCAGGCGCAGGTCATGAAGGTCGGCCACTTCAACGTGGATCTCGACCTGAACCACCCGCTCGCGGGCAAGACGCTGACGTTCGATATCGAGGTCGTCGACGTGCGCGACGCGACCGCGGAAGAGCTGGCCCACGGCCACGCGCATGGCCCCGAGGGCCATGGCCACGACCACGATCACGGCGAGCACGACCACGGCCACTGAGCGGAGCCGGCGCCGGGCCTGAAGGGACCCGGCCCCGCGCAGCGCCTATACTCGTCTCCGAGGCCGGCTCGGCTAGGGGGGCGAAATGGCACTCGATCTCTACGTGAACGGCACGGCGCACGCGGTGGACGTCGATCCCGCGACGCCGCTCTTGTGGGTCATCCGCGATCATGTCGGTCTGACCGGCACGAAGTTCAGCTGCGGCATCGGTCAATGCGGCGCATGCACCGTGCACGTCGACGGTCGGCCCGTGCGCTCGTGCAGCTTCCCGGTGTCCGCGGCCGCCGGCAAGCGCATCACGACGATCGAAGGCCTGTCGCCCGACGGCAGCCATCCGCTGCAGGTCGCGTGGATCGAGCTCGATGCGCCGCAGTGCGGCTACTGCCAGTCCGGAATGCTGATGAGCGCGCTCGCGCTGCTCACGCGCAATCCGCGGCCGACGGACGCCGACATCGACGCCGCGGTCACGAACGCGTGTCGATGCAGCAGCTATCACCGTGTGCGCAAGGCCATTCATCGCGCCGCAGACTTGATGCGCAAGCAGGGGGCGGGCGTATGACCGCCGACGAGAGCAGCCCCGAGCGCAAAGGGCTCGACCGCCGCGAGTTCCTGGCCGCAGCCGGCAGCGCCGCGTTCGTGCTCGGCTTCTGGGTGCCGCAGAGAGCTTCGGCCGCGAACATTGCCGGCGCCGTCTGGTACGAAGACTCCGCGGTGCCCGAGATCAACGCGTGGATCGTGATCGCGCCGGACGACACGGTCACGATCCGCATCGCGCAGACCGAGCTCGGCCAGGGCGTGTGGACCTCCAACGCGATGATGGTGGCGGAGGAGCTCCAATGCGACTGGAGCAAGGTCGTGTCGCAATACGCGTCCGCGAACCGCGACGCACGCGAGATGGCGCCCGCCTGGACGCTGAACGTGCCCGGCAACGGCGGCACCGATCCGAAGGGCGGCGGTACGCCGGACTTCGGCAACCGCGCGCGCACGGGCGGCTTCGGTATTCCGGACAGCCTGTACCGGCGCATGCGCACGAACGCGGCGGCATCCGTGAAGGACGGCCGCTACTACCTGCAGCTCGCGGGTGCCGAGGCGCGCGAACGCCTGCTGCTGGCGGCCGCGGCCGACTGGGGCGTGCCGGTCGCGGAGCTCGCGGCGAAAGACAGCGTGATCACCCATGCGAAGACCGGCCGCAGGACCACGTACGGCAGGATCGCGCATCTCGCCGCGCGCACGCCGCACCCGCACCCCGAGGCCATCGCGATCAAGCCGCCCGAGCAGTGGACGCTGATGGGCACGGAGCAGAAGAACCGCGATATCCCGGCCAAGGTCACGGGCCAGACGCTGTACGCCATCGACGTGCGCCTGCCCGGCATGAAGTGGGCGGCCGTGAAGTCGTGCCCCGTGTATGGGGGCGACGTGAAGAGCTACGACTTCGACGCGATCCGCGGGCGTCCCGGCGTGCGCTCGGCGATGCGCTTCCCGATTCCGGATCCGAAGCTCACGCGCGGGCGCGTGTTCAGCGGCGGCGTGGCCGTGATCGCCGACAGCTGGTACCAGGCGAAACAGGCGCTCGACGCCATGCCGGTCGAGTGGTCGATTTCGCCGGAGCACGCCGCGTTCAACACGCAGAACATGCACGCGGCGCTGCTCGCGGCACTCGACCGGCCGGGTAAGGTGCGCGTCGACGAGGGCGACGTCGACGCGGTGTTCGCGAAGGCGAAGCGCATCGTCGAGGCCACGTACTCCACGCCGTACCTGCCGCGCGCCCGCATGGAGCCCGGCAATGCGACGGTGCTCGTGACGAACGACCGCGTCGACATCTGGATCGGCGACCAGAGCCCGCAGGAGACGCGCTTCTCCGCGTCGCAGATCACGGGCATCGCCGAGCAGAACGTGTATCTGCACATGTGCCATCTCGGTGGTGGTTTCGGCCGCAACGGCAACGGCCCGCAGGCCGAGCAGGCGATCATGATCGCGAATGCCAATCGTGGCACGCCGATCCACCTGCTCTGGACGCGCGAGGAGGATTTCACCGGCACCACGTACCGCGCGATGGGCGTCGCGCGGCTCAAGGCTGCGCTCGACGACGACGGCTGGCCCGTCGCGCTCGAGGTGCGCACGGGCATGCAGAAGGACGGTTTCGGCCCGGACGCGTCGTTCGACGTCGCGTCGCGCTACTTCGTGCCGAACTACCGGTTCAGCAATCACACGACCGACTTCCACGTGCCCGTCGGTACGCGACGCGGCGTGGGCCAGGCGGCGCACGAGTTCTATCGCGAGAGCTTCATGGACGAGCTCGCGCACGCCGCGGGCAAGGATCCGTATCGCTACCGGCGCGAGCTGCTCGCACGCACGAAGCTGCCGTTTCGCAACGACATGATCAGGGCGCTCGACATCGCGGCCGAGATGTCCGGCTGGGGCACGCCGCTGCCGCAGGGCAAGGCGCGCGCGATCGCGCTCGAGGAGCGGGGCGCCGAGGCCGGCGGCTCGGCCACGATCAGCGCGATGGTGCACACGGTGTCCGTGAGCCGCGACGGCAGGGTCAAGCTCGAGCGCGTCGACGTTGCGCACGACAAGGGCTTCGGGCTCGTGAATCCGCTGTCGGTGAAGAAGCAGATCGAAGGGCAGATCACCTGGTTCTACAACGACGCGATGCACCAGGCGTGCACGATTGCCGACGGCCGCATCGTCGAGAACAACTTCGACCGCTTTCCGCTGTCGCGCATCGACGAGGATCCGCCGGAGATCAACGTCCGCTTCTTCGAGACGGGCCACTGGCTGATCGGCATGGGTCACGATCGCGGCACGTCCGTGCAGGCGGCGATCGGCGACGCGCTGTTCCAGATCACGGGCAAGCGCATCCGCGACCTCCCGTACGGCAAGCACGACCTGCGCTGGGGTTGACGCTGCTTCGCGGCGGCAAAAGAAAAGGGCGTTGACGATCGCTCGTCAACGCCCCGTCTCGAATCGAGACTAAGGTCGAGTCTTACTTCAGCTTGAAGTTCATCTGCACGCCGAACTCACGCGGCCGACCGACCGTCGCGAAGTCGAACGCCCAGATGCCGTGGAAGAAGCCCGAGTTGATCAGCTGCTGATTCGCCAGGTTCGTGCCGAAGAACGCCAGGTTCCAGTTGGCGTCGCCGCCCGGCTCGTACGTCAGGCGCATGTTCGTGATGCCCTTGTTGCCGCTCTCGTCGAAGCCCGCCGGCACCGCCGGTGCCCAGAACTCCGTGCGCAGGAACGTCAGCGAGCGCCAGAACTGCGACTGGTACAGGTAGTCCACGCGCGTGATCAGCTGCGCACCCTTCCTCAGGCTCGCGCTGTACTGGGCGCCAAGGCTCGCCGTGTGCTTCGGCGCTCCCTGGAACTCGCTGCTGGTGCTCAGCAGGAACGCAGTTTGCACGATATCCGTGTAGGCGGTATCGAGATAGCCGAGGTTCACGTTGAACAGCAGCTTGTCGGTCGGCACGACCGTCATCTCGAGCTCGGCACCGCGCGCGCGTGCCTGGCCGACGTTCGACGTCACGAGCGCCGGCAATTGGCGTCCGGCACTGTCGAACACCGGACCCAGCGCCTGGATGTCCTTCCAGATCGTGTTGAACAACGTGGCGTTCAGACGCAGGCGCTTGTTCGCGAGGTCGGAACGCACGCCGATCTCGGTGTTCGCCAACGTCTGCGGCTTCCAGACCGACAACAATGCACTGCCGTCGGCCGGGTTCGTGAACCGCGAGGCGCCGCCCGAGTTGAAGCCCTCCGAGTAGCCGATGTAGCCCATGATGTTCGGGCTGAACTGCTTCTGCAGCGACAGCTTGCCCGTGTTCTTCGAGTAGCTGAACGGCGTGTCCGCGTTGCCGACGGAAGAGCCCAGCAGGAAGTCGCCTTCCCAGCCGAGGTTCGGGCTGATCGGACGGGGATTCGCGATCGTCAGCGGCTGGTTGTCGCCGTTCTGCTTGTGATGGCGCAGGCCTATTGTCAGATCGATGGTCTTCGTGAGGCTCACGGTCGCCTCGCCGAACAGCGCGTACCCGTCCTGGGTGTCCTGGTTCAGCTGGTCGAAGCGACCGCCGGGTCCGACAGCGCTGTTGTAGACCGTCTGGCAGTTCGCCAGCGGGCCATTGAGGATGGCCTGGCACGTCGGGCTGTTGAACACCGTGTTGATGTCGTACAGACCCGAGACGAACTCCTCGAGCTGATAGCGCGTGACGCGCGTGCGGTTCGTCTGGTTCCAGTAGTACGCGCCGCCGACCCACTTGACCCTGTCGGTGCCGCCGGAGAGCTGAATCTCCTGGCTGAAGACGCGCAACCGGTTCAGGTCCACGTCGGTGACGAGCGCGTACTGGCTGTTGTCCCAGTCGATGACGTCGTGCACTTCCTGCAGCGTGTTGGCCGTGATGAATTGCAGCTTCATCGCCTTGCCGAGCTCGATGGTCACGTCCGACGAGAACTGCTTCGTGTCGACGGTGTTCGGCAGCGTGATCTCGGAGCGGCCGCACCACTGGCAGACCTGTCCGCCGGGGTAGCCCGCCGTCTGGGTCAGCGCCGTGAACGGGGCTTGGCCTGCCAGACCGTAGAAGTCGATCGAGCCGATGCCATTGCCGGCTTCCGCGAGCGTGCCGGGGAACACGGCGTCCTGGATGCGAGGCTCGGTGTACGAGTTGCGGTCGGTCTGATAGTTGAAACGCCAGGAGATCCTGTCGGTCGGGTTCCAGAGAATGTCGCCGTGGAAGATCTGCTGGTTGATGCCACCGTTGTTCAGGTTGGTGGTGATGTCGTGCACGTAGCCGTCACGGTACAGGTTCGCCACCGTCCACTTCGTCAGCAGCTTGTCGGTGAGCGGTATGTTCACCGAGGCCTTGACGTCGCGCCGGTCGAAACTTCCGAGCGTGCCGGTCACTTCGGCGCCGAATTCCTGGCTCGGCTTCTTCGTCCAGATGCGGATCGCGCCGCCCGTGGAGTCGCGGCCGAATGTCGTGCCCTGCGGACCGCGCAACACTTCGATGCGGTCGATGTCGACGAAGCCCTGGTTCAGCAAGCCTGCCGTGCCGACCTGCCACACGCCGTCGACGTAAGTGCCGACGTTCGGAATGCCGCGGACCGTGAAGCCCGGCTGCACGGTGCCGCCGCCGGTACCGGTCACGAGCAGGTTCGGAATGGACTGGCTGACCCGCTCGAGCGAGTCGAGGCCTTTCATTTCGAGACCTTCGCCGGTCACGGCGACGATCGAAATGGGTACCTGCTGAAGACTCTCTTCGCGGCGAGTGGCCGTGACGACGATCTCTTCGAGGCCGCCCGAGGCGGCTGGGCCTTGCTGAGACCACGCCACCGGCGCATTGCCGGCGGCGTAACCCGCAAGCAAGGCAGTAATCGCCACATGCAGTGATTGCTTTCTCATACGAATCCCCCTGAGTTTGAGACCTGATGCTGGACGGGTTGCAAATCGACCACACACGGCCGACTGCCGCGGATTCTGCGCCAAACCTCGGAAAGGAGAAAGTCCCATCGCCGAGAAAACCGCCCGCGAGAGAGCGTTGTTGCCCGCTAGCAACAAGTTACTGAGCGAACGGTTAGCATTTGGGCCACAGCGGGAGCCCGCCGGCCTCGGCCGCAGGCTCCGGCGAGAGGCGCGGCTCCGAGCGCGTGGGGGACGGGCGCCGGGGGGGGGGCGGCGCGAGGGAGAGGATGGGGCGGCGGCCATCGGCGCCGCCGCCCCCGAGCACAGGCGAAGCGAGGGCTAGGCGAAGATCTCCTCGTCCGTCGGCACCTTCTTATTGGTGATGACCTTGCCGATGCGCGACACGTTCATCAGGTGCTTGTAGTCCAGGTTCTCGGAGATCGAGTTGCCGCCCCACGAGCCGCAGCCGAGCGTCGTGGTCGGCGCGAAGCCGTTCGTGAGCGAGCCGCCCGCGGTCAGCGAGCTCGGCTGGTTCACGACGAGCCGGCTGATCGGCAGCTCGAGGCCGGCCTCGCGGATGTTGGCCTCGTTGTTCGAGTGCACGGCCGCCGAGTGACCGGCGCCCTCGACGAGCAGGTTCGCCTTGGCTTTGGCCACGGCGTCATGGAACGTCTTGTACGGGAGGATCGCGACGACGGGACAGAGCTTTTCCTTCGCGAGCACGTCGGCCGATCCTGCGCCCTTCGCGGGCAGCAGGATGATGCGCGCGCTCGCCGGAACGTCGATGCCGGCCATTGCACCGATCTCGCGGGCCGACTTGCCGACGGCGTCCTTGTTCAGGTGGCCGTCCGGGAATACGACCTCGCGCAGCTTCTGGATCTGCTTTTCGTCATCGGTGAACCAGACCTTGCCGGTGTCCTTGAACAGCTTGACGGTCTCCGCGTAGCTTTCCTCCGGCGCCAGCACGAACTGCTCGTGCGAGCAGATGATGCCGTTGTCGAACGCGGCTCCGGTCACGATCTTGCCGACGGCGTCCTTCATGTCCACGCCGCGGTCGATGATGACCGGCACGTTGCCGGCGCCGACGCCGTACGACGGCTTGCCCGAGGAGTACGCCGACTTCACCATCGCGCCGCCGCCCGTCGCGACCACCACGTCGGCGGCGCGCATGAGCTCCTGCGTCTTCTCGACGGAGCCCTTCCTGATCGTCTGGATCAGGTTGTCCGGGCCGCCGTGCTTCTTCACGATCTTCATGAACTCGTTCGTCAGGAACTCGGTGCACTTCTGTGCCTTCGGATGCGGCGCGAAGATCACGGCGTTGCCCGTCTTCAGCGCGAACATGCCGTTGCACATCGGCGTGGCCACGGGGTTCGTGACCGGGCATACCGCCGCGACTACGCCCATCGGCTTCGCGACGAACACGAGATTGTTCTCGGGGTCCTCGCCGATGATGCCGCGCGACTTCTTGCCCTTTAAGTTGTTCCAGATGACGCGGGCCTTGCCCTTCTTCTTTAAGACCTTGTCCTCGTAGTTGCCGATGCCGGTCTCGTCCACGGCCATGCGTGCGAGCTTCTCGGCGTTGTCGTACACGTACTTGGCCATGTCGCGCACGATCGCGTCGACCTGTTCCTGCGAGAAACCCTCGTAGATCGCCTGCGCGGCGCGGGCCTTCGCCATCAGCTCCTGGACTTCATTGTCCGCCATGACGGCGCGTTCGGGTTTGCTCATAACGGTCTCCTCGGGAAGGGGAAAGTGGGTTAGGACCCGGCATTATCCAAGGTTGACGCCGTTTCGGGCAACACGCAGGATGCGGCGCAGGCCGACATCATCGGGGACCGACCGCGGTGCACAGCGGGTACTGGCAGGACTGCACGACGGCGGATTTCGCTCGGGTCGACCCCGAGCAGACGGTGGCCCTGCTGCCCGTCGCGGCGGTCGAGCAGCACGGTGCCCACCTGCCGCTGGCGACCGACGCCATCATCAACGAGGGTCTGGTGCGCGCGGCCCTGGCGCTGCAGCCGGCCACGCCTGCGCTGCTCGTGCTTCCGGCCATGAACGTCGGGCTCAGCACGGAGCACGTCGCCTTCCCCGGCACGCTGACGGTCGCGGACCATACGCTCGCGGACGCCTGGACCGACGTCGGGCGAAGCGTCGCGCGCGCGGGGGTTCGCAAGCTGATCATCCTGAACACGCACGGTGGCCAGAAGTCGCTGGTCGACCTCGTCGCCGTGCGGCTGCGCGCGGAGCAGAGGATGCTCGTGGTGCGTGCCACGTATTTCGCGTTCGGCTCGCCGCCGGGGCTTTTCGCGGGCCACGAGCTCGCGCACGACATCCACGGTGGCGAGGTCGAGACCTCGTTGCTGCTGCATCTGCGGCCCGATCTCGTGCGCACGGCTGCGCTGGCCGACTTCCGCGGCTTGCCGCACGAGCTCGCCGCGCGACATCAATGGCTCGGCGCCGAGAAGCCGGTGGGCTTCGGCTGGCTGAGCGGCGACTTGCATCCGGCGGGTGTGTGCGGCAATGCGGCGCTCGCCGACGCAAAGCGCGGCGCCGCGCAGCTCGCGCACCTCGCCGCCGCGCTCGTGCGCCTGGTCGGCGAAGTGGCCGCGACACCGTTGTCGATCCTGCGTTGACGCCGGTGGCAAGGCGGGCGCGTGGCGCGCGAGCGTCGGCCGAGGAGCAGCTCGCCGCGCTCGATGCGTTGCCCGTCGTCGCCACGCAGCGCAGCGCGGCGTTGGCCGATGCGCTGGCCTCTGTCCACGCACGCGTCGTGGCGAAGGCCGCCCGGCTCGCCGAGGACGCGCTCGTCTACGACGCCGTGCCGCACCTGCTCGCCGCGTGGCCGCGGTTTGCGGATCGGCCCGCCAAGGTCGATCCGAGCTGCATCGCGAAGAAGGCCATCGCCCGCGCGCTCGTGGCGCTCGACTGCACCGATACGGAGTTCTTTCTGCGTGGACTCGGCGTCCGTCAGCCCGAGCCGGTGTGGGGCGGCAGCGTGGACACGGCCGTGGACGTGCGTTGCAGCTGTGCAATGGGGCTCGTGGCCACGGGCTATTCGCGCGCGGTGATCGAGCTCACGACGCTGCTGAACGACGCCGAGGCCGAAGCGCGTGCGGGCGCCGTGCGCGCCGTCGCCTGCGGCAATCCGCGCGAAGCGGAGCTCGTGCTGCGCATGAAGCTCGCCTCGGGCGATCCGGCGCCCGGCGTGCTCGGCGAATGCTTCACGGCGTTGCTCGCCGTCGCGCCGGAAGAGTCGCTGGCGCTCGTTGCCGCGCACCTGCTCGCGGCTGACGAAGCCGTGCGCGAGCTTGCGGCGCTCGCGCTCGGCGAGTCGCGTCTGCCCGGCGCGCTCGAGCCGCTGCAGGCCGCGTGGCGGGAGCCGCTGCAGAGCCGCAGCGTGAGGCGCGCGCTCGTGCGTGCGGCCGTGGCGCATCGTTCGGAGGCGGCGCTCGCGTGGCTGCTCTCGCTCGCCGCCGAGTCGCGGCTCGAGACGGCGCTCGAAGTCGTCGAGGCGCTGGCGCTGTTCAGGCACAACGCGACGCTCGCGGCGCGGCTCGGTGCGGTCCTCGCTGAACGCGGCGAGCCGACGCTCGTGGCTCGTCACGCCGAGCTGTGGCGCAGTGCCGGCGAAGGTCGCAGCTAGGCCGCATTCTGACAAACGCCGGCTCGTGAAGCACGTCACGCGCGCACTTTAAAGAAGCGCCGCTCGCGGGCCGACAAGAAGGGCGAGCAATCAGCCTCCGCCGCCCGCCCACCGGATGACCCACTCCGCCGGTCTCGACACCGTCGATTTCAACGCCTTCAGGACGTTGCTCGAGGGATTGCTGCCGCCCGGCTCGCTGTGCGCGCTCAGCGATGCCGGCGGCCGCGTCCACTACGCCGACCCGGGCTTCCAGCACGCCATCGTGGACAAGGTGCTCGCACGGCTCGCGAGCGAGCCGGCCGCAAGCGCGCGCAGCCAGCCGAGGATCGTCCGGGTGCGAATCCCGCCCAGCGCGTGGCTGGCGGCGCCGCTGCGCGGTGACGACAAGCAGCCCTTCGGGTACCTCTGGGCCTGTGTCCCGATGGCCGAGGATTCGAAGGCCGTCGGCCGCCGCCTCGTCGCCGTGGCTTCCGTTCTCGGGCAGCAGGCACGTCTCGCGGCGCGCCTCGACGACCTGTCGGCCGAGCTCGCGGAGCGGTGCGAGGAGTTGAATCTCGTCTTGTACACCGAGGACCAGGTCAGCGCGTTCGCCGAGGGGCAGCATGCGCTCGACGACCTGGTGCGCAACTGCCGCGACTATCTCGGCGTCCGGTTCGCGGCACTCCTGATGCGCGACAAGGGAATCCTGATCGCGCACGACAGCTCGGCCGCCGATGAGGCCGCGATGCCGCAGCAACGGCGCGAGGCGCTGCGCACCCGAATCTACGATCTCGTGGCGCAAACTGGCGACACGGTTCTGGTGAACGACCCGGCCGATCCGCTGCTCGCGGAGCTTTGCCCAGGCAACGCGTGCCGTCTGCTCGCGACTCCGATCGTCGACGGCAAGGCCGAAGTCATCGGCATGCTCGCGATCAGCAACGACGCGCAGCAGCGGGAGTTCTCCGACAACGACAAGAACCTGCTCCGCGTGATGGCCCAGAAGGCCGTGAAGATCGTGCAGGTCGGCTACGACTCGCTGACCGGCCTAGTGAACCGCGAAGCATTCGAGTTCCTCGTCGGGCAGCAGCTGAACGACGCGCAGCAGCGTGGGACGGAGCACTCGGTCCTGTTCCTCGACATCGACCAGCTACAGCTGATCAACGACACCGTTGCGCACGACGCGGGTGACGGCGTCATCAAGTCGCTCGCGGCGCTGCTGCAGCGCGCGGTCCGCGACGCCGACGTCGTGGCCCGTTTGGGCGGCGACGAGTTCGGCGTGCTGCTCGTGGGCTGCCCGATGCAGCGTGCCGAGCACATCGCGGCCGAGCTGCGCACGAACATCGCCGCACTCGTGGTGCCGTGGGCCGACCGCTCGCTGTCGGTGACCGTAAGCGTCGGCGTCGCACCCGTCGACGCGAGCACGGAAACGGCGCAGGCCGCCGTCGCTGCAGCCGAGCTCGCGTGCGACGTTGCGAAGGAGCTCGGCAAGAACCGCGTCCACAGCTACCAGCCGACGGACACCCGCCTCCTGAAGCGACATCACGAGATGGACGCCGCCGGCCAGATCCAGATGGCGCTGCACCAGGATCGGTTCGAGCTGTACGGGCAGCCGATCGAAGCGCTGGACGACCCCGGCGCGCCGCTGCACGTCGAAGCGCTGCTGCGCATGCGGGACGACGACGGCGAGCTCGTATCGCCGGCCGTCTTCCTGCCTGCCGCCGAGCGCTATCACATGATGCCGGCGGTGGACCGCTGGGTCGTCACGCGCGCCGTCGAGTTCCTGAACGCGCATGGCGCGCAGTTTGGCGCCGGGCGCGGTCTGCTCGCGATCAACCTGTCGGGCCAGTCGCTCTCGGAGCCCGCGTTTCGCACGTTCCTCGAGGAGCGGCTCGCGGAGCTCGAGGTACCGCTCGACCGCATCTGCTTCGAGATCACGGAGACGGCGGTTGTCAGCGATCCGAAGCGCGCACGCGCGTTCATGAGCGAGCTCAAGAGCCGCGGCTGCAAGTTCGCGCTCGACGATTTCGGCTCGGGCCTGAGCTCGTTCGGCTATCTGCGTTCGCTGCCGGTCGATTACCTGAAGATCGACGGCAGCCTCGTGCGCGAGATCGGCGAGGATCCGATCGCAGCCTCGATGGTCGCCGCCGTGCAGCAGGTGGCGCAGGTCATGCACCTGAAGACCGTCGCCGAGTTCGTCGAGAACGAAGCGATCCGTGCCATGGCGAAGAAAATGGGCGTGTCGTTCGCGCAGGGCTATGCGATCGGCAAACCTCAGCCGCTCGATTCGTTCGTTCTGGCGCAGGTCGTGCGCCTGGAAATCGCTGCCGGCCGCTGAATCCTCCGGCATTCGCAGCGGTGTGCCCGTCTAAACGCAAGACTTCAGAGGCTGCGATCGGCGCCGACACCCCGTGCGACGCGCGTCAGATCATCGGCAGAGGATCATTGGTCCTTACTTCGCGAAACCACAGGCCATGGAGGTTGCTCAGTTCGACAGCCTCTCTCAAGCTTCGGCCGCAATAGACGTCGCTCCTGATCGGATTGAGCCGAAATACGGCTCGATCATCCAGGGTGGGCAGCTCCTCTCGATCGACCGCTCGAATGACGTTGAATAACCACAGCGCGTCGCCCCGCTCGGATTTCGCCGGCAATATCTCCGCCGCATCGCGCAGTCTGTTCACCGATCCTCTGCAACTCCTGTCGTATCCCGTTCGCGCCGTTGTGTGCGTCCGCGTTGAGGAGTCGGACTCTGCGGCGCGTGGACGAGCGAACCCGAGGACGACGGGTTCGACTGTCGCCTCGAGAGCGCCATCGCCGGCCGCTGCCGGTCGCGCACCATTGACGCGGTCGCTGCGCCGACCGACGCTAGCGCTTCCTGATCACCAACGCGGCTTCCTGGGGGGAACGATGCGAGCGGGACGAATCCTGGTATTGGCGGCAGCACTGGTCGGCGCTTCGGGCGCGGTCGTCCAGGCAGCGGCGCAAGCGGTCGCGGGCAAGGCGCTCGTCGAGCAGGCGGCGGCCGCGATGGGCGGCCTCGAGCGGCTGCGCGGCATCGACAACTTCGTGCTGACGGGGTTCGGCGCGTACCTGAACCAGCAGGGCGGCAGCGCGCTGTCGCCCGATCCCCACGCACCGCTCAAGATGCAGTTCGCAACCGACGCGGAACGCACGTTCGATCTGCGCGGCTGGCGCGCCGCGAGCCGCGACCGGCGCGCGTCGACGTTTCCGTTCGCG
>DASZSB010000055.1:0-7454 GCA_035548835.1 Gammaproteobacteria bacterium
GATACCGTTCGCGAAACCGAGCAGCGCAGCCGCGGCGAGAAGCGAGTAGAAGCCGGATGCGAGCGGCAGCACCGCGAGCCCCACCGCGTACAGCGCCATGCTCGGCACCGCGCTCCACTTGCGGCCCCAGCGGTCCGCGAGCACGCCTGACGGATAGAACAGCGCGATGTCGACGACCGTCGAGAGCGAATAGATCACGCCGATCGTCGTGACGGACAGTCCCACGTGCTCGCCGAACAGCGGCACGAGCAGCTGGCGCGCCGTGCGCATCAGCTGCAGGACCAGCGCGCTACCGCCCGCGGTGGCGAGCACGCCGCGGTGCTCGGCCAGCACCGTGAGCGTGCCGGCGAAACCCGCGTCGCGGTGATCGTGCTCCACGATGACCTCGCGCGCGAACGCGAGCACGGTGGCAGCCGCGAGCACGGCGCTGACGGCACCCGCGGCGAACGCCACGGGGAAACCCGCCGCGCCCGCCAGCAAGCCGCCGGCCACGGGACCGATCAGCGCACCGCCGCGCTGCAGGCCCGCCATCGCCGCGATCGCGCGGCCGAGCTCCCGCGTGCTGCAGATGTCGGCGAGATACGACTGGCGGCCCAGCATCCACGCGGCGTTGCCCGTGCCGAGGGCCACGGCCGCGATGCCGATGAGCCACGGGTTCGTCGACGCCGCGAGCAGCACGAGGCTGAACAGGATCAGCCCGAGCCCCCCGAGCAGCACGGGCTTGTCGCCGAAGCGCGCGACCAGCATGCCGGCCGGCACGTCGAACAGCAGCACGCCCACGCCCCGCAATCCGGCGATCATCGCGGCGAACGCCGCGCTCGCCCCGGAATCGAGCACGTACAACGGCAACAGGATCGTCAGAGCTTCCTGGCTCACGGCCATCAGCAGGGATGGCACGTATACCGGCAGCAGCAGGCGGTCATAGGGCGACGGTAACCGCATCGGGATCAGCCGCCGTCGCGTTCGTGTGCGGATCGCAACGCGCGCATCCGCGCGCGTCGATCCATGGCGCTCGTCATGCACGCGATTCTAGCAAGCAGTTGAAAAAGTTCGCTGGTGTGGGAAGCTTGCGCCATGACGACGAGCGAAGACGCTACGCCCGCGCTGCGGACCGCGGAATCCATGGACGACCCGGGCACCGCTCCCACCGCCGACGCATCCCCGCCGCTCGCCGAACCCGTTGTCGCGGACGGCGTTGACGCGCTGAGCCCTGCGGTGCGCAGGCTCGTACGCCAGTACGACCTCGACATCACCGGCATCCACGGCACGGGGCCGGACGGGCGCATCCGCGTCGGCGACGTGATCGGCATGCTCGGCCCGCGTGCGGAGCAGGCCGTGCACGGCACGGTCGCGCCTCGCGCCGCCGGCGCCACCCAGGGAACCGTCGCTGCGCCGGCGAGCCTTGCCGAAGAGCCCGCTTTGGAAGCACACGCGTTGCACCCGGTCGCTGCGGGCACGATCACGACGGTGTTCGAATGCGATCTCGGCCGCGTGCTCGCGCATCGCAAGCGGCTGCGCTCAGAAGACGTCGATCTGCTGCTCACGAGCTACTTCCTCGCGGCGTTCGTGGACGCGCTCACGGCCGTGCCGGAGATCACGTGGGGCGATCCGCCGTGCATCGGTGTGGAGATCACGACGGCCGACGGCGACGTGCGCCCGCTGAAGCTCGAGTCCGCCGATGCCGTCCCGCCGCTCGCGGAGCGAGCTCGCGCGATCGATGCCGAGCTGCGCCGCAACATCGGCGCCAATCTCGCAGGCACGAACCTGCTGGTCCATCATTACGGCGCGAGCGGCAGCCTGATCGCGACACCCACGCCGCTCGGCCCCGGCCACGCGGCGAGCATAGGCATCGGCCGCGCACGCCGCGAGATCGTGCTGCGCAACGTCGATGGTGACGAGACGCCGCGCGTGACGACGCGCTGCCACCTGAGCCTGTCGTTCCTGCCGGACCACGTCGCACTGCATCGCGCGAACCAGTTCCTGGCGCACGCGGTGCGCCTGCTCGAGCAGTGGCCCGACTGATACGTCCACGTGCGGCGCAGGGCCGGTGGCGACGCTTCGCCGCCTTGCTCGCCGCGTGCGCGCTCGCGACGGGCTGCGCGAGCACTGCGCTCACGACGAGGCCCGGGGCGTTCGACGCGCAGCGTACGCACATCCCGTTCCGTAACCGCGAGCTGCCCGTCACCTACGTCCGCCCTGCCACCGACCTGCATCCCGGCTACTTCATCGTGTTCGCGACCGGCGACGGCGGCTGGCACGGGCCGAGCGCCGCACTGTTCACGCATCTCGCCGAGCGAGGCTATCTGCTGGCCGGCCTGAGCTCGCCCGAGGTGCTGAACCGATCGCAGAAGCCGCACCGCCGTTTCAGCCCGGCCCAGGCGACCGCGAACCTCGCGAATCTGTTCGCGGCAATCCGCCGCGATCTCGGCGTGGGCTCCTCGGCATCGATGGTCGTCGTGGGCTTCTCGCGCGGCGCGAACATCGTGGCGTACACCGCCATGAACCAGCGGCTGCACGTGGGGCTCGCCGGAACGGTCGCCATAGGGCTCACACGCGAGGACGACTACGTACGCGGACCGACCGGCCGGCGGCGCTCCCACCTGAAGGTCGACCGTCAAGGCAGGCTCGAGACCTATTCCTCGCTGGCGGGAGTCACGGGCACCAAGCTCGCCGTGATCCAGTCGACGAACGATCACTACGTGCCGGCCGCCGAGTCTCGGGCGCTGCTCGGGCCGGATACGGACGAACGCCGGCTGTACGCAGTCGAGGCACGCAGTCACGCGTTCGGCGGCGGGCGCGACGTGCTGTTCCGCGACCTCGACGACGCGCTCGCGTGGATCGAACGGAAGGCGCAGCCGCAGGCGGCCGCGCCCTGACCCGGACGAAGGTTACTTCAGGACGGCCGCGATCGCGTCCGCGATCCTGTCCACGTTCTTGTGGTTGATGCCGGCCACGTTCACGCGGCTCGACTCCACCATGTAGATGTGGAACTGCTCGCGCAGGCGAATGACCTGCTCCTTCGTGATGCCGAGGAACGAGAACATGCCGCGCTCCTTCGCGATGAACGAGAAGTCCATCGGCGTCTTGCGCGCCGCGAGCTTCTCCACGAGCAGCGTGCGCAGGCCGTTGATGCGCGCGCGCATCTCGGCGAGCTCGCCGATCCACTGCGCGCGCAGCTCGGGATTCCCGAGGATGTAGCCCACGATCGCAGCACCGTGATCCGGCGGCATCGAGTAGATGCCGCGCGCGACGTTCGACGCGTTCGCGAGCGCGAGCTTCGCGGCCTCGGCATTCGCCGAGACGACGCTCGTGGCGCCCACGCGCTCGCGATAGAGGCCGAGGTTCTTCGAGCACGACGACACGACCACCACCTCGGGCAGACGCGACGCCATCAGACGCACGCCGAACGCGTCCTCGTCGAGCCCTTCGGACAGGCCCTGATACGCGAGATCGATGAACGGCACGAGGCCGCGCCGCTCGCAGAGCTGCGTGAGCGCTTCCCACTGCTCGTGCGACAGATCCGCGCCGCACGGGTTGTGGCAGCAGCCGTGGATCAGCACGAGCTCGCCGGCGCTCGCCTTCTCGAGCTTGCCGAGCATCGCGTCGAAATCGACGCGGTGCTTCGCATAGTCGTAGTACGGATACGTGTCGAGCGTGAGGCCCGCCACCTTCAGGAGCGGCTGGTGGTTAGGCCACGTGGGATCGCTCACGTACACGCGCGCGTTCGGCTTCGCGCGCGCGATCAGGTGTGCCGCCACGCTGAGCCCCCCGCTGCCGCCCGGCGTCTGCACGGTCGCGATGCGGCCTGTCTTCAGGGCGGGGTGATCCTTGCCATAGAGCACCTCTTCGATGCCCTTGTTGAACGCGGCGTTGCCGGCGATCGCGACGTACGTCTTCGAGTCCTGGGCCGCGAGCACGGCCTGCTCGGCGCGCTTGACGCTCGCGAGCACGGGCGTGCGGCCCTGCTCGTCCTGGTAGACGCCGACGGAGAGGTCGATCTTGCCGGGGTCCGGATCCGCGCGGAACAGGGTCATGATCCCCAGGATCGCGTCCGGCGGCATCGGCTTCAGTGTCTCGAACACGGTGATTCCTTCGTGTGGAAATGGGCAGGGGCCGCTTTGAGCGGGCGGTATAGTATGGTCATCGCCACGGCACAACAATAGGCGCCCGCACGGCGCAGCATAGTCACGTGAAAGCCATTCTGCAGCACGGCAACGGCGGACCCGACGTCCTCGTGCCCGGCACGGCCCCGGACCCCGCGGTCACGCCAGGCCGAGTGCTGATCCGGGTCCACGCCACGAGCGTGAACCGGCCGGACGCCGTGCAGCGCCAGGGCAATTACCCGCCCCCGCCCGGCGAGTCGCCGATCCTGGGGCTCGAGGCGGCCGGCACCGTCGAGGCCCTGGGCTCCGGCGTGACCGGGTTCGCGGTCGGCGAGCGCGTGTTCGCGCTGCTCGGCGGCGGCGGCTACGCCGAGCTCGCGCTCGCGCACGCAGGGCACGTCATGCGGATTCCGCCGAATCTTTCGTTCGAGCAGGCGGCCTGCATCTGCGAGACCTACCTGACCGCGTACATGAACGTGTTCCTGTACGCACGCCTCGCGGACGGCGAGACCGTGCTGCTGCACGGTGGCGGTGGCGGCGTCACGACGGCGGCCCTGCAGCTCGTGAAGGCGCTGCGCCCCAAGGCGCGCGTGATCGTCACGGCCTCTCCCGGGAAGATCGAGCGCGTGCAGGCGCAGGGAGCCGATCTCGTAATCGACTACAAGGCCGAGGATTTCGCCGAAGCCGTGCTGCGCTACACGGGCAAGCGCGGCGTGGACGTGATCCTCGATCACCTGGGCGCCGCCTACCTCGCGCAGAACGTGAGGGCGCTGGCCACGGGCGGCCGCCTCGCGCTGATCGGCGTCATGGGCGGCCGCAAGGCCGAGCTCGATCTCGGGCGCGTGCTGACGCAGCGCCTCTCGATCCTGGGCTCGACGCTGCGCCCGCGGCCCGTCGAGGAGAAAGCCGCGATCATCCGCCGCTTCGAGCAGGAGGCCCTGCCGCATTTCACGAGCGGCCGCATCGTGCCGCTGATCCATCGCGTGTACCCGCTCGAGCAGGCCGCCGAGGCGCACCGCGCGATGGAAGCCAGCGAGCACTTTGGCAAGCTCGTGCTCAGAGTCACCGGGAGTGAGCCATGACGATCCTGCGCAGCCTGCTGTTCGTGCCGGGCAACAAGGCCAACATGCTGGAGAAGGCGCTGGCGCTCTCGCCCGACGCCTTCGTGCCCGACATGGAGGATTCCGTACCGGCCGCGGAGAAGGCCAACGCGCGCGAGACGATCCGTTCATTCCTGCCGAGGCTCGCCGCACGCGGCCGCGCGGTGATTCCGCGCGTGAACGCGTTCGACACGGAGTGGTTCGACGCCGACGTCGCGGCCGTCGTCGGCCGGCACATCTACGGCATCTCGATCGGCAAGGTGCGCACCGCGATCGATATCAGCGAGATCTCGCAGGCGCTGACCGAGCACGAGAAGCGCGCAGGGTTGCCCGCGGGCCACCTGAGGCTGCTGCCATGGATCGAGACGGCCGAAGCCATGGTCAACTGCAACGCGATCTGCCGCGCGAGCGAGCGCATCGTGGCCGTGGCGTTCGGCGGCGAGGACTTCACGAACGACATGGGCATCGAGCGGCTCGCGGACGAATCGCAGATCGCGTACGTGCGCCAGATGCTCTGCGTCACGGCGCGCGCCGCGCACGTGCTGGCGCTCGATACTCCGTACTTCAAGCTGCGCGACCCCGACGGCCTGCGCCTGAACTCGGCGCACGCGAAGAGCATCGGCTTCAAGGGCAAGTTCGCGATCCACCCGGAGCAGCTGGACGCGCTGAACGAGTGTTTCTCGCCGTCGCCCGCGGAGATCGCGCACGCGGAGCGCGTCGTGGCGGCGTACGAGGAAGCGGAGCGGCGCGGCCGCGCGTCGACCTCGCTCGACGGCTGGGTCATCGACGTGCCCGTCGTCAAACGCGCACGCGCGCTGCTCGATCTCGCCCGCCGCATCCGCGAGGACCGCGACCGCTGACCGCGGCGCAGCATTCACGGCCACGATGCGTTCGGGTCTCCCCATCGACGCGGCGCTCGGGCCGCTGACGGCGGCGCTCGCGAAGCACCGCAATGCCGTGCTCGTGGCGCCGCCCGGCGCCGGCAAGAGCACGGTCGTACCGCTGGTGCTGCTCGAGGAGCCGTGGGCGCGCGGCAAGCGCATCGTGATGCTCGAGCCGCGCCGGCTCGCGGCACGCGCGGTCGCCGTGCGCATGGCGACCACGCTGCACGAGAGCCCGGGACAGACCGTCGGCTACCGCATGCGCCTCGAGACGCGCGTGGGACCGAAGACGCGCCTCGATGTCGTGACCGAAGGCGTGTTCACGCGCCTGCTGCATGACGACCCCGCGCTGACCGACGTCGCGGCCGTGCTGTTCGACGAATATCACGAGCGCAGCCTCCACGCGGACCTGGGGTTGGCGCTCGCGCTCGACGCGCAGCGGCACGTGGCGCCGGAGCTTCGGCTCGTCGCGATGTCGGCCACGCTCGACGGCGCGCGCGTGGCGGCGCTGCTCGGCGACGCGCCGGTCGTCGAGTCCGAAGGCCGCATGTTTCCCGTCGACGTGCGCTACCTCGGCGCCGGGCTGCCCGCGTTGCCGGGCGGCACCGAGCCCGTCGACGCCGCGGCGACGCGCGCCGTGCTGCGCGCGCTGCGCGAGGCCGAGGGCGACCTGCTCGTGTTCCTGCCGGGCGCGGGGGAGATCCGTCGCACGCAGGCGCGGCTCGCGGAGGCTGCGCTCGGCGCAGGCGTCGACGTGCTGCCGCTGTATGGCGAGCTGCCGCCCGGCGAGCAGGACGCCGCGATCGCGCCGGCGCGGCCGGGGCGCCGCAAGATCGTGCTCGCGACGAACATCGCCGAGACCAGCCTCACGATCGACGGCGTGCGCATCGTCGTCGACGCGGGGCTCGAGCGGCGCAACGCGTTCGATCCCACGAGCGGCATGGGCCGCCTCGAGACGCAGCGCATTTCCCGCGCCTCCGCCGAGCAGCGCGCGGGCCGCGCGGGGCGAACGTCCGCCGGTGTGTGCTACCGGCTCTGGAGCGAGGGCGCGCAGCGCAGCCTCGCGCCGTTCGCACCACCCGAGATCGCGACGGCCGATCTCGCGCCGCTCGCGCTCGACCTCGCCGTGTGGGGCACGCCGGCCACGGACCTGCGCTGGCTCGACCCGCCGCCCGCGGCCACGCTCGCGAGCGCGCGCGATCTGCTGGTGCGCCTCGGCGCGCTCGATGCCGCGGGGCGCGTCACGAAACACGGGCTCGCGGTGCACGGGCTCGGGGCGCATCCGCGGCTCGCCCACATGCTGCTGACGGCGCGTGAGCACGCCGCGGGCGCCGCCGCCGCGGAGCTGGCCGCGCTGCTCTCCGAGCGCG
>DASZSB010000056.1:0-3007 GCA_035548835.1 Gammaproteobacteria bacterium
TACGCCATGCGCGCGGAGAAGCCGAAGCGCTCGAAATACACCGTGGCGTTGAACGAGTTCTTCGAGACGCCCGGGATCGGCAGATCGGTGTCGAACGAGGTGTCCTGATCGGACTTCGATTCCGAGCGCGTGTAGTTCGCCGAGACGCCGAAGCCGTTGGCGAACGAGTACAGGCCGCTGATCTCGGCGCCGTAGATCCTGCCGTTGCCGCCGTTGATGGGCGTCGTCACGTTGCCGACGGTGCCGCCGAAGTCGTCGTTCACCAAAGTGGGAATGTTGGCGATGGTCACGAAGTTGCCGACCTTCTTGTAGAAGGCGCCGGCGCTCAGGATGGCGTTGCTCGCGAAGTAGTCCTCCCAGGAGAGATTGAACTGCGTCGCACGGAAGGGATCGAGCTCCGGGTTGCCCGAGCTGCCGTTGCTGAACTGGAAGCGCGCCTGCCCGTTCGGCCCATCGGCGCCGCGCGTGAAGCCGAACGCGTTGCCGAGACCGAGCTGCATGAGGTTCTGCGGCGCCATCACCTTGGCGGCACCGAAGCGCAGCTTTTGCGAATCCGTCAGATCGTAGACGGTGTTGAGCGAGGGCAGCACGTCCGTGTAGCTGCGATCGTGCGAGGCCGGCGCGTTGTTCGAGTTCACGCCGTTCCACGACGCCGTGCCGAAGAACGTCGTGGGGTTCGCGGTGTTGGCGTTGTTGATGGTCAGGTCGGTGCGCACGACGCGCACGCCGAGATTGACGTGATACGCATCGGCGCTGCCGCCGAGGTCGCCCATCACGTAGGCCGAGGTCGTCTTCTCTTCGACGGTGAACGAGCTCAACGTGTCGACGAAGAAGCGCTCGGTGTCGTTCGGCACGCCAGCCTGCGTCCAGACGGTGTTGAGATACGTCTTCGGGTCCTTCATGCCGCCGACGTTCGGGTCTTTCACGGCGATCCGGCCGACCGCGAAGCTGTCGAAGTACTTCACGAGATCCGGGTTCGATTTGCCGGGGCTGCCCGGCGCCGGCGTGCCCGCGATCGAGAATGGAATGGCGGCGTAGCCGGGGTCCGAGAAGTAGATTCCCGTGCCGCTCTGTCCGGGCGCGATACAGCAGTTGCCGGCCGCGGTGCCCGCGCCGACGCCGCCGGTTCCGGCGGTGGCGCCGTCGATGAGATAGCGGCCGAACGTCTGATCGACATCGCGCTTCGCGTAGCGCAGGCCGCCCGTGAACGCGAGCCGCTCGCTCGCGGCGAACTTGAGGTTGCCCTTGATCGCCTGATTCTTCTCGTCGGTGAAATTGGCCCACGCCCAGTTCGACTTGAACGTCGTGTATGCGGGGTTCGACAGGATGTCGGTGAAGCCGAACGAATCCGGGTAGCTCGCGGAGGGCAATCCGCTGGTGCCGCCATTGCTCCACTTGAACGCGTAGCCGTGACCGTCGGTGCAGGTGGTGCCGCCGTTATTGCAGCCGGGCGCGCCCGGTGACGTGACGCCAGAGCCTGCCGGAGACGAGTAGTTGTACAGCCCGTGCTCCACGTCCGCGGCAGACGCCTGCAGGTCCGACTTCGCTTTCGCATACGACAAGCCGACATCCCCGCTCCACGGACCGTCGCCGAGGAAATCCGTGCTGAGCTGGAACGTGTTCGAATGCGCGTGCATGTCCTGGTAGATCGTGGACGTCTCCGCGCCATTGGCCATGAAGGTGGCGAATTCCACCACCCCGTTCGCGTCGATCGAGAACGGCTGCGTCGGATCGATGCCGTTGATCGGCTGGCCGGGCAGCGAGCCCTGCCCGTTGAACCAGACTTTGTTCGAATACGTGAAGCTCTCGTCCTGCTCGTTCACGTAGAAGTAGTCGAACTTGGTGGTGGCAAAATCCGCCCAGCGCTTCTCGAGGCCGAACGTCGCGCCCTTCGTCTTCACTTGCTGCAGGATGTCGCTGAAGTACCCGAGCTGCGGGACGATGTAGAACTGACCGCCCGGCAGGGTCGTCAACGTCGTGGCATCGGAGGGGCCGGTGTACGAGCCGACCTGCGCCGAGTTCGTGATGAGCCACTGGCTGCGGTTTTGATCCTGGAACTGCTTGTCGCGCAGCTTCTGGTCGTCGTACGACAGGCCCGCCGTGATCGCGAAATCGTCGTCGAACTTGTAGCCGCCGACCAGTGTGGCGTTCGGCGTGACGCCGCCGTCAGCGTCCGTGGCCTTCGTGCCGCGCACGTTCGCCGCGAGATTGAGCCCGTCCTTCTGCGCGAGCGCCGAGCGCGTGCGCAGGTTGATGATGCCGCCGAGACCGCCTTCCCGATCCGCGGCCGTCGGGTTCTTGATGACGTCGATGCCGCCGATCTCTTCGCTCGGAATGCCTTCGAGCGAGGCGTACTGCACGTTGCCGCCGTTGCCGCCACCCGAGGCCTCGCCGGAGACGTAGAACTCGCGGCCCGTGAGGAAGACCTCGCCGTTCAGCGTGATGAGATTGTTCGAGAGGCCATCGATCAGCACCTGCGTGCCCTTGCCGCCGGCGCGATTGATCTGGATGCCGGGCAGGCGCTGCAGGGATTCCGCGACGTTCTGATCCGGCATCTTGCCGATGTCTTCCGGCACGATGGATTCGATCGGCTGGTTCGACTGGCGCTTGCGATTCAGCGCGCTCTCGAGGGAGGCGCGGAAGCTGCTGACCACGACTTCCTGGAGCGGTGCTTCGGACGTTTTCGCGCTGTCCTCCTCGGCGGCCTGCGCGGCGGGCAAGCCGAAGGCCAGCACGTCCAGCGATACGGCGGTCATCAACGCGGCGCGCGCGGCACGGCGCGAGCGCTTCACACTCCGATGGGACATGACTCGTTTTCCCCCTAGTTCGAGACGGTGACGGCAGTGCCTCGCGGCGTTATCGATCTCGTATGACCATCGCTGTCATTTTCGGCCGAAACACGATCGACGGTGAAAATCCTCTGACGACAGCGTAATCTCACGCGACCGGCAAAACAGATGGGCGCCCCTGAACCGTGGACTCGTCGATCATTGCCACGCTTCTGCAA
>DASZSB010000057.1:0-21507 GCA_035548835.1 Gammaproteobacteria bacterium
CTGCCAGGTCGCGCCGCCGTCGCGCGAGCGCTTCATCTTCACGCCGAAGTGGCCCATGTCCTGAGCCGCGAGCAGGGTGCCGTCGCGCTCGCCGAGCACCATCGTGACGGGATCGCCCAGCAGCTCGGCGCGGTCGACCCGCCATTCGCGCCCGTGACGCCCGATGACGAAGACGCCCTTGCGCGTGCCGACCAGCAGCTTGTCAGCCATTGTTACCCCCCTGAAAGCGCCTGAAAAACATAGACTTCGCTATTCGATCGCAAGCGATCGGTGAGCTTTCGGCGGTCGCGCAGATTGCGCCCGTCGACCAGCACTTTGACGTGGTGGCGGACCTCGCCCTGGTTGTCGAGCACGTAGTCGCGTACGGCCGGCCACGACTCGAAGTAGCGAGCGAAAAGCTCCGTCACCGTCTCGGCCGCGATGCTGGCCGAGGGGCAGTCCGTGTGGCGGGCGAGGTTCTGTGTGAAATGCAGGCTCGCCATGGCGCGGGCTCAGGCCGCGGATCGGCCAAGTACGTGATACGGCGTCAGGGACGGCGTCCGGCAGTTCGCGAGCGGCACCAGCACCGTGGTCACGAGCGCGTACTGGCCCGTCAGGACCGAGTGGCTGATGCCGTCGGTGAACACCATCCAGGCCGACAGCGGCGGGAAATGGATCTCCTGATAGTTCTCACGACTGTCGCGGAACTTCGGGTTTTCCTTCATGAAATTGTGGATGCGCCGCATCGATCGGTCGTACGGGCTCGAGTCGATCACTCGTAGCAGGGGGTACAGCCTGCTCGCGGCGCCGACGAGTCCGCTGTACAGCTTGTCGAGCGCTCCCTTGTCGATCGTGACGCGGGACTTCCCGCCGCGGGCGGCCTCCCACAGCTCGGGATGCCGGCTCATGATCGCATTGAAGCTGCCTTTCGTGCCCCAGACGCGATCCCGGCTGGGGTGGATGTTCACGAAGAACCGCAGGATTCGCGCGCCGTTCGTGGCGCCGTACGCGCCGGCATCGATGTGGACGAGCTCGTTGCTCGAGCGCGGCGAAAGTTTCCGGCCCTGCTCCTCGATCGAGCGGAAGCTGGTCGTGCCGAGCGTCCAGCCGGGTACGAAGTCGGGACAGCTGCGCCGCAGGAACGCTTCGACTCGTTGCCCGTGGGTCCTCAGGATCCGCTCGATGCGCTGCGTGACTTCCGGCGCGGCTTCGAAGCGCGGAATCGAGTCGGATTCGGGGTGGTAGCTGATGTTCTTGACCTGGAGTTCGCGCGGCAGTCCGTCACGCATGAAGTCGAGATCGGCGGCATCGGGCAGCTCCACGGGCGAGCGTTCGTAGAACACGACCTCGCCGCGTTCCATGGCGTCTTCGGTTTCGCTTGGGTTGGCGGTGCTGAAATCTCGCAGTGCGTAGCGGTCCATCTCGTCGACCTCATTGACGGGGCAGGATGCCGCGCTGCGCGAACGCGGCGTCGAGTTTTGCGATGACATCGGGGACGGTGATGAGGCTCATGGCCGCCGGATCGCGCACGCGCTGTCCCCAGCGCAGCGAGGCTACCGGTACGCCGAACTCGCGTTCGACAGCGTCGGGATACTTGTCGACCACGAGGTGCTGACTGTAGTAGGGCCCGGTGCGGTGGCGGTTCGACGTGGCATACAGACCGACCACGGGTGTGCCGACGGCCGTTGCCATGTGCGCAGGGCCGGAGTCGGGGCACAGCACGACGCTCGCGCGCTCGAGGATGCCGAGCAGCTGCTTCAGGTTCGTCTTGCCGATCAGGTTGTGCGGGGGCGATTTGGCCATGGCGGTGATCTCGCGGCCGTAGCTCTGCTCGATGGCGGTGTTGCCGCCCGTGAGCAGAACCTGTGCGCCGTAGCGCTGTGCCGCATGATCCGCGATCTGCGCATACCAGTCCACCCGCCAGTTGCGGTAGTTGCGGAAGCGCTGGCCCGTGCACGGGCTGATCACGAGCGTCGGCTGGCGGCTCGCGAAATACGGCGCGATGGCGGCGACGTCGTCGGCGCCGACGGGAATATCCCAGCGCGGTTTACCGGGCTGCACGCCGAGCAGTTCCGCGAACTCGAACAGGCCGTCCATGACGTGTCGCTCGCGGCGCGGCGGCAGGCGTACGTTCGTGAACAGCCACTGGTGGTCGCGGGCGCGCGCCTTGTCGAAGCCGATGCGTAGCTTCGAGCGCACGAGCAGGCTCACCACGTTCGCGCGCGCGGAGGCGTGCATGTGCAGCAACGCGTCGAATCGCCGCCCACCGAGTGCCCGGTGGACGGCAGCGTAGCCGCGCCAGCCAAGCGCCTTGTCGAGCACGATGAACTCGACTCCCTCGAGCCCCTTGAGTAAGGAGTGCTCGGTTTTGCCGATGATCCAGGTCAGCTGCGTGCCGGGCCACGCATCCTGCAGCGCGCGCACGACCGGCACCGTGTGACAGGTATCGCCGATCGCCGACAGACGGATGATGCAGAGCGAGGCGGGGGGTTGGCCGAAAGGCAGCGGCATTCCGTGTGACGGAGGCTCGTGAGAAACGAGCGCCATCGTACACGATCGCCCTCGTGCGCCGCGCCGCGCCGCACGACCGGCGGCGCGGCGCGCGCGTGTCTACAGATGCGGTTCGAGGAACGCCGCGAGCTGCGCCTTGCTGAGTCCGCCGACCTGGGTCGCGACCGGGGCTCCGTCCCTGAACAGCATCAGCGTCGGGATGCTGCGCACGCGGTAGCGCGCTGCGGCCGCGGGGTTCGCGTCGATGTCGAGCTTCACGACCTTCATCTTCCCGGCGTAGGTCTGCGCGGATTGATCGACGAGCGGGCCGACGAGGCGGCACGGCGTGCACCATTCGGCCCAGAAATCGACGAGCACCGGCAGCGGGGAGGTCAGGACCTCGGCGCCGAAAGTCGCGTCCGTCACGGGTGGGGTGGCTGCGCTCATGGGCTTCTCCTTTGAATGGTGGGGTGGATTCGCAGTCTATTAGCGTTCTTAGGATTAACAATCTGGATAGAATGGAATTGACTGTTCAATAGGTGGAACAATGGCCGTCGACAAGCTGCTCGCGATGGAGGTCTTCGTACGCGTGGTGGAGACCGGCGGCATTACCCGCGCGGCCGAGCGTCTGCAGCTGCCGAAGGCCACGGTCAGCACGTTGCTGCAGAGGCTCGAGGCCGAACTCGGCGTGAAGCTGCTGAACCGGACGACGCGCCACGTCGGCGCCACGGCAGATGGCGCGGCCTACTACGAGCGCTGTGTGGAAATCCTGGCGTCGATCCGCGAGACGGAAGAATCTCTGGCGACACGGCGCGCAGCCCCGCGCGGCCGGTTGCGCGTCGACGCGCCGACGCTGATGGCGCGCACGGTGTTCGTCCCCGCGTTACCGCGGCTGTTCGCGCAGTATCCCGGCATCGAGCTGGCACTCGCCTGCAACGAGCGCCGGGCGGACCTGCTCGAGGAGGGCATCGACTGCGCGGTGTGGAGTGGGCCCATCGAGGATTCGACGCTGGTCGCGCGGCGCGTCGGCTATCTCTACTTCGCGACTTGCGCCGCGCCGGCGTATCTCGCGGCGCACGGCCGCCCGCAGCATCCTCGCGAGCTCGCGGCTCACCGGTGCGTCAATCGCTTCGCGCCCGGCACGGGCGCGGTAGTGGCGTGGACGTTCTCGCGCGACGGCGAGCGCGTGGAGGCGGCGTTTCCGGGTCACATAGCGCTCGAGGACGAGAACAGTTACGTGGCCGCGGCCGAGGCCGGGCTCGGAATCGCGCAGCTGCCGGCGTTCGTCGCGAAGGAGATGATCGAGCGCGGTGCGCTCGAGCTCGTGCTCGGCGACTGGTTTCCGGAGCCCGCGCCTCTGCACGTCGTGTACCCCCGGAACCGTCACCTTTCGAACAAGGTCCGCGTGTTCGTCGACTGGGTGGCGGAGCTGCTGCGACAACACGACGGTATTCAGCTGAGGTCGACGCTGCCGGCGGCGCCGACCGTGCGTCCACGCGCACGCGGATCCGCAGCTCAGGTCTGAAGGTCCCCCGGTGCCCATGTCGTGCGGCCCCGGGCGGACGGCGCGTCTTCCGGTGTGGACCCTCGTTGCTCGCGTCGGCACGGCTGCGTGATCGCCGCGATACCTGACAACGGTTGTCTGGCTCTTCGGTACAATCACGTTCCCCCGGGGCGCCCCGCTCCGGGCGAGCGTTCCCCGTCCCCCAAATGGAGCCGGACCCGTGTCGATGACTTTCCTCGCCCTGCGCTGGCGAACGCCTCTCATTCCTGCGCTCGTGATGGCCTTGTTGACCGCGTGCGGCGCGCCGCCTGCGCCGCCCGCACCGCCGTCCATGGAGGTCGGTGCGCTCGAGGTCCAGCCGCGCGAGCTGCCGCTCGCACTCGAGTACGCGGCGCAGCTGCGTGGCGTGCGCGAGGTCGAGGTGCGCGCCCGCGTGTCGGGCATCCTGCTCGAGCGTCGCTATACGGAAGGGCAGGCAGTGAAGGCCGGCGAGCTGTTGTTCCGTATCGACCCCGCGCCGTTCCGTGCCGATGCGGATCGCGCGCGGGCGCAGCTCGGCGTCCAGCAGGCGAGTCTCCAGCAGGCGCGTCGCGAGCGCGACCGGATTCTGCCGTTGTTCGATCAGAAGCTCGTGAGCCAGCGCGACCGCGACAATGCCGTTGCCGCCTTCGAGAGCGCCGAGGCGGGAGTCGCGGCGGCCGAGGCCGCGCTGAAGAGCGCCGAGCTCTCGCTGTCGTACACGGACGTGCGCGCGCCGATCAGCGGCCTCACGAGCCGGGAGGTGCGCTCCGAAGGCAGCCTCGTGACGGCGGGTGACGACTCCGCGCTGCTGACCCACATCGTGCAGTCCGACCGGCTGTACGTCGAGCTCGCGTTGCCCGAGGTGGACGCGGACCTCGTGCGCGCCGCGCATGCGGCGAAACCGGCCGCCGTGGTGGTGCAGGTCCTCGACGCGCGCGGGTCGCAGCTCGGGCCCGACGCGCCGGTCGAGTTCATCGCGCCGCGTGTGGACGACGCGACGGGGACCGTGGGCGTTCGCGCGGTGCTCGACAACACTGCGGATGCGTTGCGGCCTGGGCGCGTGGTCCGGGCCCGCATCGCCGGCGTCACCGCGCCGAGCTCGCTCGTGATTCCGAAGCGCGCGGTCATGCACGGTGGTCAGGGCGCGTTCGTATGGGTCGTCGGCGCCGGCGAGCAGGTCGGCGTGCGGCCGGTCGAGTTCGGCGCCGCGGCGGGCAACGACGTGGTGGTCGCGAAGGGTCTCGCCGCCGGTGACCGGATCGTCGTGGACGGCGTATTGAAGGTGCAGCCCGGCGCGGTCGTGCGCGCGACACCGGTAGCGGTCGGCGCAGGGCCGCAGGGTTCAGGGACGAGCGCCCAGTGATCTCGAATTTCTTCATCGATCGGCCGTTGTTCGCGACGGTCGTTTCCGCGTTCATCGTGATCGCGGGGCTTGCGGCGTTCCGCGAGTTGCCCGTCGCGATGTATCCCAACATTGCGCCGCCGCAGATCAGCGTCAGCACCGTGTACCCCGGCGCCAGCGCCGACGTGATCGCCGAGACGGTCGCCGCACCGCTCGAGCAGGCGCTGAACGGCGTCGAGAACATGCTGTACATGCGCTCGAACAGCTCGTCCACCGGCACGCTCGACATCGCGATCACGTTCGCGGTGGGCACGAATCCGGACATCTCGGTCATCAACGTGCAGAACCGCGTGCAGAGCGCGCTGCAGCTGCTGCCGGAAGAAGTGCGCAGGCAGGGCGTCACGGTGGCGAAATCGCTGCCGAGCTTCCTGATGATCCTGGCCTTCGATTCGCCGGACGGACGCTACGACGACCTGTTCGTGTCGAACTACGCCACGCTGAACGTCATCGACGAGCTGCGGCGCATTCCCGGCGTCGGCAACGTGCAGGTGTTCGGCGCGCGCGATTACTCGATCAGGATCTGGCTGCAGCCGGACCGCCTGGCCGAGCTCGGCCTGACGCCCGCCGACGTTGCGGCGGCCGTGCGCGAGCAGAATGCGCAGTCGGCCGCAGGCCGGCTCGGCGACGAGCCGATGAATGAGCGTGTGGACCTCACGCTGAGCGTGACCACGCAGGCGCGCTTCAGCGACCCTGCGCAGTTCGAGAACATCGTGCTGCGCACGGGCGACAACGGCCGGATCGTGCGGCTGCGCGACGTCGCGCGCGTGGAGCTCGGGGCGCGCGACTACGGGTTCGGCATCTCGCGCAAGGGCCGTCCCGCGGTCGGGGCCGCGCTGCAGCTCGCGCCGAATGCCAACGCGCTGCAGGCCGCGGCCGCCGTCTACGCCAAGATGGACGAGCTCGGCGCCAAATTCCCGGCGGGTCTCTCGTGGTCAATTCCGTACGACACGAGCAAGTACGTGCGCGTGTCGATGCGCGAGGTGGCCTATACGTTCTTCGAGGCGCTCGTGCTCGTGTTCGGCGTGGTGTGGCTGTTCCTGTACAACCTGCGCGCCACGGTGATTCCTTCCGTGGCCGTGCCGGTGTCGCTGATCGGCACGTTCGCGGGCATGTACCTGCTCGGCTTCTCGATCAACTCGCTGACGCTGTTTGGCATGGTGCTCGCCATCGGCATCGTGGTGGACGATGCGATCGTGGTGCTCGAGAACGTCGAGCGCCACATGCGTGCGGAGCACGTCGATTCCCGCGAGGCCACGCGGCGGGCGATGGCCGAGGTCAGCCGTCCGGTCATCGCGATCGTGCTGGTGCTGAACGCGGTGTTCCTGCCCGTGGCGTTCCTGGGCGGGCTCGTCGGCGAGATGTACCGCCAGTTCGCGATCACGATCGCCGTGTCGGTCACGATCTCGGGCTTCGTTGCGCTGACCCTCACGCCCGCCATGTGCGCGAGGCTGCTGAAAGCCGGCGAGGTCGAGCCGAAGGGTCTGCTGGCCCGCTTCGATGCGGTCTTCCTCAAGCTCACCCACGTCTACACGGGCGGCGTGCGCTGGACACTGCGGCACGCGTACGTGGCCGTGGCCGCCATCGCGGTCATGGTCGTCGCCATCTGGGCGCTCCAGCGTGCGACGCCGAGCGCGCTGGCCCCGACAGAGGACCAGGGCTATGTGATCGCGATCGCGGCGTTGCCGCCGGCGGCGTCGATGCAGCGCACGAAGTCCGCGCTCGAGCAGCTCGACAAGGCTGCGTTTGCGCACCCGGCCTTCGACGACAACATCACCGTGACCGGCTTCGACGTGCTGACGAACGGCCAGCGCAGCAACGCCGGCGTCAGCTTCGTGCTGCTGAAGGACTGGTCCGAGCGGCGCGGCCCCGCGCTCTCGGCCGACGCCGTGACGGGCGCGCTGTTCGGCGCCGGCATGGCGATCAAGGACGCCTTCATCTTCTCCGTGGCGCCGCCGGCCGTGGAGGGCATGTCGAACACGGGCGGGTTCGAGGGTTTCGTGCAGTCGCGCACGAACGACTACGCGGCGCTCGAGCAGGCCACGCAGGCACTCGTGGCCGCGGCCGCGCAGCGGCCGGAAGTCGCCGGCGTCGGCACTTCTTACTCCGCGCAGGTGCCGCGGGTTTTCGTCGAGATCGATCGCGAGAAGGCGAAGCTGCTGCGCGTGAGCCTCGACGACGTGAACGTCACGCTGCAGAGCACGTTCGGCGCGTTCTACGTGAACGACTTCAACCGCGACGGCCGCGTGTACCGCGTGCAGATGCAGTCCGAGGCGAAGTACCGCGCGCATCCCGAGAACCTGCGCGACGTGTCGGTGCGCTCCGCCGACGGGGCGATGATCCCGCTGACGGCGATCGCGTCGGTTCGCGAGGCGACGGGCCCGGACCTGATCGAACGCTTCAACCTGTTCCCGGCCGCGCGCATCTTCGGTGGGCCGGGCGTGGGCTACAGCTCGGGCCAGGGGCTCGCGACCATGGAGGAGCTGGCCGCCAGGGTGCTGCCGGACGGGTACTCGCTCGCCTGGTCCGGCGAATCGTTCCAGGAGAAGACGAGCGGACAGAACACGCTCGGCATCTTCGCGCTGGCGGTGCTCATGGTGTTCCTGATCCTCGCGGCCCAGTACGAGCGCATCACGCTGCCGTTCGCCGTGATCCTGGCCGTGCCGTTCGCGGTGTTCGGCGCTTTTCTAGCGGTCTGGCTGCGCGGCCTCTACAACGACCTCTACTTGCAGATCGGGCTCGTGACGCTCGTGGGACTGGCCGCGAAGAACGCGATCCTGATCGTCGAGTTCGCGGCCCACATGCACCGCGACGCGGGGATGTCGCTGCGCGACGCGGCCATCGAGGCGGCGCGACTGCGCTTCCGGCCGATCGTCATGACGTCGCTGGCCTTCATCCTCGGCGTTCTGCCACTCGCGCTGTCGACCGGCGCCGGCGCCGGCAGCCGGCATTCGATCGGTACGGGTGTCATCGGCGGTATGCTTGCAGCCACGTTCATCGCCGTGCTGTTCATTCCGCTGTTCTTCGTCTGGACGTCGCGTGCGGGCGAGGTCGTGCGGAGGGCGGCCGGCGGGGGCACGACGAACAATCGTCAGCAGGGCACGCCATGACCACTGACTTTACCGACATCCGCGATGCCGTTGCGCGCCTGTGCGCGGACTTCCCCGGAGCGTACTGGCGCGAGCGCGATCGCGTGCGGGCATATCCGCGGGAGTTCGTCGACGCGCTGGCCGATGCGGGGTTCCTGGCCGTGCTGATCCCGGAACAGTACGGCGGGTCCGGGCTCGGGGTGCAGGCGGCGAGCGCCGTGCTGGAAGAAGTGCACCGCGCCGGCTGCAATGGGGCGGCGTGCCACGCCCAGATGTATACGATGGGCACGTTGCTGAAGCACGGCAGCGAGGCGCAAAAGCGCCAGTATCTGCCGCAGATTGCGTCCGGTGCGCTGCGACTGCAGGCGTTCGGCGTCACGGAGCCGACGAGCGGCACGGACACGACGCGCATTCGCACGACCGCGGTCCGCGACGGCGAGGTGTATCGCGTCAGCGGTCAGAAGGTCTTCATCTCCCGGACGGAGCATTCCGATCTCATGCTGCTGCTCGCGCGCACGACCCCGCGCGACCAGGTCGCGAAGCCGACGGACGGAATGTCGGTATTCATCATCGACCTGCGCGAAGCCGTCGGCAATGGGCTTACCGTCAAGCCGATCGTCACGATGATGAATCATGCGACGACGGAGATCTTCTTCGACAACCTCGCCGTGCCCGCCGCGAATCTCGTTGGCGAGGAGGGCAAGGGCTTCGGCTACATCCTCGACAGCATGAACGTGGAGCGGATCCTGATCGCGTCGGAGTGCATCGGTGACGCGCGCTGGTTCATCGCCAAGGCCGCGGCCTATGCCACGGAGCGGCGGGTCTTCGGCAGGCCGATCGGCCAGAACCAGGGTATCCAGTTTCCGATCGCGCGCGCGTACGCGCAGACCGAGGCCGCCGCGCTGATGGTGCGCAAGGCGGCGGCGTTGTTCGATGCCGGCGAGAAGTGCGGGGCCGAAGCGAACATGGCGAAGATGCTGGCGGCCGATGCGTCGAAGGAAGCCGGTGACGTCTGCATCCAGACCCATGGGGGCTACGGCTTCGCCGAGGAGTACGACGTGGAACGGAAGTTTCGCGAAACGCGCCTGTATCAGGTGGCTCCGGTGTCCACGAACCTGATCCTTTCGTACATCGGCACGCACGTGCTCGGCATGCCGAAGTCGTTCTGAGCGCCGCTTCCTAATACGTGGCCTGAGCGCGTACGACGTCGCGTGCCCCGGGTGGACGCGAGCTGCGCTCGCCTGGCCGATCACGGCGGGCGAGGACCCATGCGGGTAGCTCCGATACCTAGTGGGATTCTGCCCACAAACCTCGGGTCCGAGAAAAGTGGGCAAAAAAAGTTGCTTTCGGTCGGGGTCCGGCGTATCGTCCGCCGCCGGAAAAAGAACAAAAATGCGGTCGTCCGGCGGGGGTTTCGTAGTGACTCAAAACTCGGCGGATTCTCTGCTTGCGGAGATCGAGGCGTTCTGTCGCCGCACGGGTATTGCGGCCTCGACGTTCGGTCGGCAGGCGGTCAACGACGGCAAGCTCTGCGTCAGGCTGCGCAACGGAAAGGACGTCACGCTCGAGACCGCCGCGAGGATTCGCGGCTACATCGACGAGCAGAGTCGATCCCCGGCGACGCTGGCGCAGAAGGGTACTGATCAACTCGGGCAGGGCAATAACAAGGGCACGACCATGAGTGGCAATACGAAGCGCAAAGCGGCAAGCAAGGATTCCAAGACGGCCGACGGCTCCGCCGATCGGCCGTTTCGTTTTTACGACAACCGGCAGAAGTATCTCGCGTTCGTCAACACCACTAACGAGAAGTGGAAGGTTGCCCAGCGTGCCACGCGCGAGCTGGCTCTGCTGAAGCCGACGCCGCCGGCGCTGCGCGTGTTCGACGCCGGCATGGGCGATGCCACCGTGCTTTCCCACATCATGCGGGCGATGCACAAGAGCCATCCGATCATGCCGTTCCTGATCGTCGGCAAGGAGATCAGCCTCGAGGACGTGCGCCTCTCGCTCGAGAAGCTGCCCGATCGCCTGATCGAGCATCCGGCCAGCGTCATCGTGATCACGAACCTCTATTACGCCGAGGCGCCGTGGCTGCGGCCGCGTGACGTGCAGATGGCGGCCGCGCTGAACTGGCGCGAAGTCGCTCTCGAGGGCAGTTCCGCGTACGACTATGGCGAGCAGCTGCGCTCGCTCGACAACTTCCTGGTCGACGGCTGGCAAGTCAAGTCGAGCGAGAAGACCGGCAACCCGATGTACGTGCGCCCGTCCGTGCTCGTGATCTACCGCAAGGATCACTCGTTCCTGCTGGACAGCGTGATTCCGAAGCCCGGCCAGTTCGCCGGCAACTACGACCTGGTTCTCGCGTCGCAGCCGTGGCGCGCGCGCATGAGCGCCGAGTTCAAGGCCAAGAAGGTGCTTGCGCCGCTGGTGCGCAGCCTCGGTCCTGCGGGCCGGTTGCTGGCCGTGCAGTCGTGCGGCGGCGATCCGGCGCTCGAGATGGTCAAAGAGATCTGGCCCGAGGAAGAGCCGTTCAAGGTCAACCGCCACGAGCTCATCAAGACGCTGCGCGCCGAGCTCGGCCGTGATGCGCGCAACTTCAATTTCGTATCCGGCTCCGATGCGAAGTCGATCTTCCGGTACGAGATGCACACACTGCCGAGCGAAGTGCAGCAGAGCATCGGCACGTCGACGCTGTTTGCGGCCTGGAACGCCGCGAGCTATGTGGCCCAGATCGAGGACGAGCGCATCGAGAATGCCATGCGCGCCGGTGACCAGTACCTGCAGGGCACGGCCAAAGTGCTGAAGAAGCACAAGGGACTCTGGTTCAACGACGAGAGCTTCGTCGTTTCGCGCAAACCGTAGCCGCCACGGCCGGATCACGATGACCAACGACGAACTGAAGAAGCACATCTCCGCGTTCGTTCGCGACTATTCGATCGAGATCACGCCGCACGACGCGGGCAAGCTCGATGCGATTCGCGCGGAGTTGGCGCCCAATACCGCCGTCTACGTGGCTCACCCGCCGGGCGTGCCGATCGACGACATCGTGACGCTTGCCGGTCGGGTGCAGAGCCTGGGACTCAAGGCCACGCCGCACATCATTGCGCGCAAGCTCGAGAGTCGCGATCAGCTGGAGCGGGCACTGGCGCGCTGCCAGGAGCTCGGTATCCGGAATGCGCTGTGCGTGGCGGGCGACATCACGGCCGACAAACCGGCGTTCAACAGCAGCCTCGAGGTGTTGCAGACCGGCCTGTTCAGCAAGTACGGCTTCCGCGAGGTCGGCGTCGCCGGCCATCCCGAGGGCAGCAAGGCCATCGGCGAGGAGCGGGTCGAGCAGGCTTTGCGCGGCAAGGCGGCCTTCGCCGCTACGGCCGACTTCAAGCTGTACTTCGCGACGCAGTTCGGGTTCGATCCGCAGCCCTTCATCGACTGGGAAGCGGCGACGAATGCCAAGGGGATCACGTTGCCGATCCACGTCGGCATGCCGGGCCCGGCGAAGCTGACACAGCTCGCGAAGTTCGCAATGCTTTGCGGTGTAGGGGCCTCGATGCGTATGCTTACGACCCGCACGAGTGCGATGGCGAATCTGCTGAGCGCCCAAGCGCCGGACGACATGGTGACGGCGCTCGCGAAGTACCGGGGGAACAACCCGCAATCGCGGTTCCAGAAGATTCATTTCTTCGCCTTCGGCGGGGTCGTCAAGACAGCGCGTTGGGCGAATGCTGTGATCTCGGGCCGGTTCGTCTTGAACAGCCAGGCAACTGGCTTCCGCGTTGAAGACGTCAACTGATTCTTTTGACAGTTCGAAAACACTAGGTAGGGAACTATGAGCAAGTCATATCTGTTTACGTCGGAGTCCGTGGGCGAAGGCCATCCGGACAAAATGGCGGATCAAGTCTCTGACGCGATCCTCGACGCGATCCTGGCCCAGGAGCCGCGCAGCCGCGTCGCTTGCGAGACGATGACGAAGACCGGCATGGTCATCGTCGCCGGCGAGATCACGACGAACGCCGTGATCGAGGTCGAGCACATCGTGCGTAACGTGGTCCTCGACATCGGCTATGACCATTCCGACAAGGGCTTCGATGGCACGACCTGCGCCGTTCTGAACGCGCTCGGCAAGCAGTCCCAGGACATCGCCCAGGGCGTCGACCGCAAGAACCCCGAAGAGCAGGGTGCAGGCGACCAGGGCCTGATGTTCGGCTATGCCACGAACGAGACCGACAGCTACATGCCGGCGCCGATCATCTACTCGCACCGCCTCGTCGAGCGGCAGGCCAAGCTGCGCAAGAACGGCAAGCTGCCGTGGCTGCGCCCGGACGCGAAGAGCCAGTGCACGTTCCGCTACGAGGACGACAAGCCGGTCGGCATCGAGGCCGTCGTTCTGTCCACGCAGCACTCGCCGGACATCAAGCTCAAGACCCTGCAGGAAGCGGTCATGGATGAGATCATCCTGCCGGTCCTGCCGAAGAAGTGGGTCAACAAGAAGACCAAGTTCCACATCAACCCGACCGGCCGGTTCGTGATCGGCGGCCCGATGGGCGACTGCGGTCTGACGGGTCGCAAGATCATCGTCGATACGTACGGCGGTTTCGCCCGCCACGGCGGTGGCGCGTTCTCGGGCAAGGACCCGTCGAAGGTGGACCGCTCGGCTGCCTATGCCGCCCGCTACGTCGCGAAGAACGTCGTCGCGGCCGGTCTCGCGGACCGCTGCGAGGTTCAGGTGTCGTACGCGATCGGCGTCGCGAAGCCGACCTCGGTGACGGTCGAGACCTTCGGCACGAACAAGGTGCCCGAGCAGAAGATCATCAACGCGGTGAACGACACGTTCGACCTGCGTCCGTACGGCATCGTGAAGATGCTGGACCTGCTGAAGCCCGTCTATCGCCCGACCTCGGCCTACGGCCATTTCGGTCGCGACGAGTTCAGCTGGGAGAAGACGGACCGGGCGTCCGCTCTGAAGGCGGCCGCGACGTAAGGCATTGGACCGACGGCGCCTCGCCCGCGGGCGAGGCGCCGTTCGTCACACTGCCGATTCGTCAGTTCGAGGGTTAAGGAAGGATGTCAGCGCTAATCTGCGGATCCGTGGCCTATGACAACATCATGGTCTTCGAGGATTCGTTCAAGAACCACATCCTCCCCGACAAGATCCACATGCTGAACGTCGCCTTCCTCGTGCCGAAGTTGCGGCGCGAGTTCGGCGGTTGCGCGACGAACATTGCCTACAACCTGAAGCTGCTCGGCGAGGATCCCTTGCCGATGGCCACGGTGGGGCAGGACTACGAGCCGTACCGCAAGCGCCTGAAGGATCTCGGCATCCGTCAGACGTACATCCGGCAGCTCGACAATACGTTCACCGCGCAGGCGTTCATCACGACGGATCTGTCTTCGAACCAGATCATCGCGTTCCATCCGGGCGCGATGAACTTCTCGGAGAAGAACAAGGTCGCCGACGCCAAGGGCGTGACGATCGGCATGGTGTCGCCCGATGGCCGCGCCGGCATGATCAGGCACGCCGAGCAGTTCGCCAGGAAGAAGATTCCATTTGTCTTCGATCCGGGCCAGGGCATGCCGATGTTCAACGGCGATGACCTGCGGCACTTCGTAGATCTCGCCACTTGGGTCACCGTGAACGACTACGAGTGGGAGCTCCTGAAGGACCGCACCGGGTGGAGCGAGGCCGATGTCGTGTCGCGCGTCGATGCCTTGATCGTCACGCTCGGCGGCAAAGGCTCCGTGATCCACACGAAGCAGAAGACGCACCGGATTCCGTCGGTCAAGCCGAAGTCGGTGCAGGATCCGACGGGTTGCGGCGACGCTTACCGCGCGGGTCTGCTGTACGGGCTGCTCAACGATCTCGATTGGGAGACCACGGGTCGGGTTGCGAGCCTCATGGGCTCGATCAAGATCGAGCATCAGGGACCGCAGAATCACAAGTTCACGCTTGCGCAATTCAAGAAACGTTACAAGGCCGCGTTCGGCCAAAGTTTGTAATCGGAAACCAGGAGAGAGACATGGCTAAGCAGGCACGGGCGGTCAAGAACGACTACCTCGTCAAGGATATCGGTTTGGCGGACTTCGGCCGCGCGGAGATCGAGCTCGCGGAGCTCGAGATGCCGGGCCTCATGGCGACGCGCAAGGAGTACGGTCCGAAGCAGCCGCTGAAGGGCGCGCGGATCACGGGCTCCCTGCACATGACCATTCAGACTGCCGTGCTGATCGAGACGCTGCAGGCCCTCGGCGCGAAGGTGCGCTGGGCGAGCTGCAACGTGTTCTCGACGCAGGACCACGCGGCCGCGGCGATCGCCGCGCGCGGTACGCCGGTGTTCGCCTACAAGGGCGAGTCGCTGGAGGAGTACTGGGAGTACATCGACCGCACGCTCGACTGGGGCAACAGCGAAGGCCCGAACATGATCCTGGACGACGGCGGCGACGCGACGCTGTTCGTGCACCTGGGCTACGAGGCCACGAAGGACCCGTCGATCCTGGACAAGAAGCCGGGCAGCGAAGAGGAGCGCATCCTGCTGGCCCAGCTCAAGAAGTCCATGAAGAAGGACCCGAAGCGCTTCGCGAACATGCCGAAGGGCATCCGCGGCGTGTCGGAAGAGACGACGACCGGCGTGCACCGTCTGTATCAGATGCACAAGGCGGGTCGCCTGCTGTTCCCGGCCATCAACGTGAACGACTCGGTTACGAAGTCGAAGTTCGACAACCTGTACGGCTGCCGCCACTCGCTGGTGGACGCGATCAACCGCGCGACGGACGTCATGCTGGCCGGCAAGATCGCGGTCGTCGCGGGCTACGGCGACGTGGGCAAGGGCTCGGCGCAGTCGCTGCGCGCGCAGTCCGCTCGCGTGATCGTGACCGAGATCGACCCGATCTGCGCGCTGCAGGCGGCGATGGAAGGCTACACGGTCATGACGATGGACGAGGCCTGCAAGATCGGTGACGTGTTCGTCACGACCACGGGCTGCGTCGACGTGATCACCGAGAAGCACATGAAGCAGATGAAGCACAACGCGATCGTCTGCAACATCGGCCACTTCGACAACGAGATCCAGGTCGAGAAGCTCAAGAAGTACAAGTGGACCGAGATCAAGCCGCAGGTGCACAGCATCGAGATGGCGAAGGGCCGCAACATCATCCTGCTGGCCGAAGGCCGTCTCGTGAACCTGGGCTGCGCCACGGGGCATCCCTCGTTCGTGATGTCGAACAGCTTCACGAACCAGACGCTGGCGCAGATCGAGCTCTACACCAACACGAAGAAGTACCCGCTCGGTGTCTACGTGCTGCCGAAGCACCTCGACGAGAAGGTCGCGAGCCTGCACCTCGAGAAGATCGGCGTGAAGCTCGAGAAGCTCTCGAAAGCCCAGGCGGACTATCTCGGCGTGTCGGTGGACGGCCCGTACAAGGCCGAGCACTACCGTTATTGATCTGTCCGTAAGCTCCGGCCGCGCTTTCGCGCGGCCGGAGTTTGTTTTTTAGATTCGGAGGCGGTGACGAACCATGAAAGACGATCTAGCTGTTGCCCGCGGCGTCAAGCTGCGAAAAATCGTTGAGCTCGCGAAAGAACGCCTGGGGCTGGAGGCGGACGATCTGGAGCCGTATGGCCACTACAAGGCGAAACTCTCGGACTCTCTGATCGCGCGCGTGCAGTCGCGTCCCGACGGCAAGCTGATCCTCGTCACCGCGATCTCGCCGACGCCCGCGGGCGAGGGCAAGACCACCACCACGATCGGTCTTGGCGATGCGCTGAACGCGATCGGCAAGAAGGCCATGATCTGCGTGCGCGAGCCCTCGCTCGGTCCGTGCTTCGGCGTGAAGGGCGGCGGCGCCGGCGGCGGTCACTCGCAGGTCGCGCCGATGGAGGACATCAACCTCCATTTCACCGGCGACTTCCATGCGGTCAGCATCGCGCACAACCTGCTCGCGGCGCTGGTCGACAACCACATCTACTTCGGCAATCCGCTCGGATTCGACATCCGCCGCCCGATGTGGCGACGCGTGCTCGACATGAACGATCGCAGCCTGCGCCACATCGTGAACGGCCTCGGCGGCACTGCGAACGGCTTCCCGCGCGAGACGGGCTACGACATCGTCGCCGCGTCGGAGGTCATGGCCATCCTGTGCCTGTCGACCTCGCTGAACGACATGCGCGAGCGGTTCAAGCAGATCATCGTGGGCTATACCCGCGACAACAAGCCGATCCGCGCAGGGCAGCTGAACGCGCAGGGCGCGATGACGGTGCTCATGAAGGAGGCCATCAAGCCGAATCTCGTACAGTCGCTCGAGCAGACCCCGACGCTCGTGCACGGCGGCCCGTTCGCGAACATCGCGCACGGGTGCAACTCGGTCGTCGCGACGAAGACGGCGCTCAAGCTCGCCGACTACGTCGTGACCGAGGCGGGCTTCGGCGCGGATCTCGGCGCCGAGAAGTTCGTCGACATCAAGTGCCGCAAGTCGGGACTGCGCCCGTCGGCCGCGGTGCTCGTCGGCACGGCACGCGCGCTGAAGTACTCGGGTGGCGCGAAGATCGAGGACGTCAACAGCGAGAATTCGGAAGCGCTGATGAAGGGCATGGCTAACATGGATCGCCACGTCAAGAACATCCGCGAGAACTACGGTTTGCCGGTCATCGTTGCGCTGAACCGCTTCGGCAGCGACACCGAGCGCGAGTTCGAGATGATCAGGAAGCACCTGGGCGAGCAGGGCGTGGAGGCGCTCGTCTGCGAGCACTTCGCGAAGGGCTCGAAGGGTGCCATCAATCTCGCACAGTCGATGGTCAAGCTGATCGACGAGAAGCCCGGCAAGCTCTCCTTCGTGTACGAGGATGGCGACGAGCTCTGGAAGAAGATCGGCAAGGTTGCGAAAAAGATCTATCACGCGAGCGAGGTCGTGGCCGACACGGCCGTGCGCAAGAAGATCGAGAAGTTCCAGGAAGACGGCTTCGGCAACCTCCCGATCTGCATCGCGAAGACACAGTACTCGTTCTCGACGGACCCGCAGCTGCGCGGTGCTCCGGAGGGTCACGTGTTCAACGTGCGCGACGTCTATCTGAACGCAGGTGCCGGCTTCATGGTCGTGCTCTCGGGCGAGATCATGACGATGCCGGGTCTGCCGAAGGTGCCGGCGTCCGACGGCATCGACATCGACGCCGACGGCAACATCGTCGGTCTGGCTTAAGGCTCTGCATCGGCACGCGGCGCACTCCTCGCGGGGTGCGCCGCGTCTTCTTTTGTGGCGGGCACGTCCCGCTCAGCGCATCAGAATGCCGCCGTCGGCGATCAGCGTCTCGCCGTGCACGAACCCGGCCGCGGGCGACACGAGCCACGCGCAGCACTCCGCGATCTGCTCGGCCGTGCCGACCTTGCCCACGGCCGCCTCGACCTCCTTGCGGCGCACCGGATCGTTCATGGCCGAGGCCACGAACGGCGTGTCGATGAAGCCCGGCGCCACGGCGTTCACGGCGATGCCGCGCGGGCCGAGCTCGCGCGCGCAGCTCTTCATCATGGTCAGCACGGCACCCTTGCTCGTGGCGTAGGCGCCTCGCGCCACGTAGCCGCCACCCGTGTAGCTCGAGATGCTCGCGATCATGCAGATGCGCCCGCCGCGCTGCATGTACCTGGCGCCTTCGCGCACGCTCAGGAAGGAGCCGATCACGTTGATGTCGAACAGCTGCCGGAACTGGGCAACGGTGGTCTCGAAGAAGGGCGAGGTGTTGATGATGCCCGCGGCGGTCACCAGCGCGTCGAGACCGCCCCACGCGCTGCCGGCCTGCTCGAACGCGTGCACCACGGAGGCTTCGTCGGCGACATCCACCTCGATGGCCATGCCCGTCGCGCCGGCGGTCGCGCGCGCGCCCGCGACGTTGCGGTCGAGGCAGGCCACTCGCCAGCCGAGCGCCTGCAGCCGCTTCGCCGTGGCGGCGCCGATGCCGCTGCCTGCGCCCGTCACGGCGACGCGGCGCAGGGGTTCTTCGTTCGGTGTGCTCGAAGCGGTACTCATCGGAGGCTACTCCATGCGGGTGTCGGGTGCGGAGCGTATTGGTTTTCGCGCCGCGCCGCGAGTGCACGCCGACGCCCCGCGTGGGCGTCCGCACCGGTCGAATGGCCGACGCGGGCTCAACGGACGATGGTCGGGTACAGCCATGCCGCCACGGTTACGAGCAGCGCCGTCGTGACACCGAGCACCGCGAAGTCGGTGCCCACGTGGAACGAGCTCGAACCTTGCGCCAGCATCAGCGTCCGCAGCGCGTCGACCTGGTAGGTCAGGGGGTTCGAGTGAGCCAGCACCTTCAGCCAGCTCGGCATCATCTCGGTGGGATAGATCGCGTTGCTGGCGAAGAACAGCGGCATGGTCAGCAGCTGGCCGATGCCCATGAATCGCTCGCGTGTCTTGACCAGGCAGGCGATGATCAGCGAGAGCGTGGAAAAACAGGCGCCGCCGAGCAGGACGGCGGTCAGCACGCCGAGCAGGTTCAGCGGGCCCAGATTCACATGTACGCCGAGCAGGACGGCCAGAACGTAGACCACGACGGCCTGCGAGAGGGCCCGTATGCCGGCCGACAAGCCCTTGCCCAGCACGAGCGCGGCACGCGGCGTGGGACTCACGATGAGCTTGTGCACGAGTCCGAGGTCGCGCTCCCAGATCACGGCGATGCCGTAGAAGATGGAGATGAAGAGCACGCTCTGGGCGAGGATGCCGGGCGCCATGAAGTCGCGATAGGGCAGGTCGCCCGTGGGTATCGCGCGGGTCCTGGTGAACACCTCGCCGAACACCAGCAACCAGAGTGCGGGTTGGACGGCCCGCGTCAGCAACTCGGTCACGTCGTGCCGCAGCTTGCGTACCTCGAGCTCCGTGATCACGAGCGTCTTGCGCACCAACGCCGCAACGGCCACGGCGACGCCGTCGGCTCGTGTGTCAGCCGAGGCGGTGGGCTGCATGGCGGACTCGGGCAGTTTCACGGAATCCTCCTCCATCCTCGACCCCGCCGCCGGCGAAGTGCACGAACACGTCGTCGAGCGTCGCGTCCGGCCTGCCGATGCCGGCCTTCAGCGCCGCGGGCGTGTTCTCTGCCACGAGCTTGCCGCCGTGCAGGATCGCGAGGCGCGAGCAGAATGCGTCGGCTTCCTCCATCAGGTGCGTCGTGAAGACGATCGTCGTGCCGAACCGGTCGCGCAGACGCACCAGGTGATCCCACACCGCGTTGCGCGCGATCGGGTCGAGCCCGCTCGTGGGCTCGTCCAGGAACAGCACGCGTGGCATGTGCAGCATGGACTGCGCGATCTCGAGACGGCGGATCATGCCGCCGGAGTACTGGCTCACGAGTCTTCCGGCGGCCTCGCCGAGCTCCATGAACTCGAGAGCGTCCCCGATGCGTGCCTGGCGCTCCCGGCGCGGCACGTCGTAGAGCTTCGCGAAGATCAGCAGGTTTTCGTAGCCGGTCAGCATGCCGTCCGCAGAGATCAGCTGCGGCACGTAGCCGATGGCGCGGCGCACGGCGCCAGCCTGACGGACGATGTCGAATCCTGCCACGCGTGCGCGGCCCGAGCTCGGCGGCAGCAGCGTAGTCAGCATCTTGATGACGGTGGTTTTGCCGGCGCCGTTCGGCCCGAGCACCGCGAAGATCTCGCCGCCCTGGATCGTGAGGTCGAGCGAATCGACGGCCACGTGGGCGTCGAAGCGGCGCGTCAGGGATTCGGTTTCGACGACGACACTCAATCCGTGCGTCCTCGCGTTGTGGGGCCGCCGTGGCCCGTCGATCCCGGGTTCATGAAGTGGTCGAGGGCTGCCTTGTTCCCCTATAGTGTGCCGGCTCGCCCGGAGCAGTTCCATGGAGATCAGAGCGTGACCGGTCTTCGCGTCGTCAATCGCCTGCTGGCGTCCGTTCTGCTACTGGGGCTCACGCTCGCGATGCAGCCCGCACGGTCTGCCGAGGTCCGGGTTCTGTGCTCCGTGGCGCTGAAAGCCGTCGCGGAAGATCTGTTCCCGCAATTCGAGAAGGCGACGGGCAACAAGGTCGTTGCCTCGTTCGCGATCGCGGCCAGTCAGAAGCGCAAGGCCGAGGCCGGGGAGCCGTTCGACCTGATCATCCTGACGCCCTCGTTGCTGGACGATCTGATCGGACAGGGCAAGGTGGCCGCGGACACCCGGACGATCGTTGCACGGTCGGGGCTCGCATTCGTCGTCAAGGCGGGAGCGCGCGAGCCCGACGTCGGCACGACCGAGGCGTTCAGGAAGACGCTGCTCGACGCGAAGTCGATCACGTATACGAAGGAGGGGGCCAGCGGCGTGCTGTTCGCGGGCATCATCCGGAAGCTCGGGATCGCCGAGGCGCTGGCGCCGAAGACGCAGTACACCGATGCCGGCGAGGAAGTCGGCGCCAACGTCCTGGCGGGCCGGGCCGAGCTCGGTGTTCTGCCGGTCAGCGAGATCCTGCCGGTCAAAGGGGCCGAAGTCGGCGGCGTCTTTCCGCCGGAGCTGCAGCAGTTCATCGTCATGGCCGGAGGGGCGAACGTTGCCGCCGCTGAGGGTGCCGCTGCGAGGGAGCTGCTGAAGTTCCTGACGTCGCCTTCTGCGCTTCCCGTGCTGAAGAAGCACGGAATGGACCGTTAGCCGTGCTGGCGTCCACGGATGCAGAGCGCATGACCGTTCCGGGTCGAGCACGTTGTATGCGGCTCGCGTCCTCGGCGGCGGGCCGGTACGCGGCTGTCGTCTGCGGGCTCCTGGCTCTGAGTGCGGGCTTGCCGGCCCGGGCGGAATGGCTCGAGCGCCACGAAGCCATCATGGGCACGAACATCGACGTCGAGCTATGGCACGACGACCCGGCACAGGGCAGCGCGGCGATCGATGCGGTCATGGACGAGATGCGTCGTATCGATGCGCTCATGAGCCACTACAAGCCCGACAGCCAGATCTCGGCGATCAATGCGCGCGCGTTCCGCGAACCCGTGGTGGTGGACCAGGAGCTGTTCGATCTGCTCGGTCAGGCCATCCACTTCTCGGAGATCACCGAGGGCGCCTTCGAC
>DASZSB010000058.1:0-2787 GCA_035548835.1 Gammaproteobacteria bacterium
GTCGAGATCGAGCTGCGCCAACGCGAGGCGGATCAGCTGCGACTTGTTCGCACGCGTCCAGCCGCGGCGCTTGAGCTCGGCGACCTTGGCCTCGAGCTGCTCGATGTCGGTCGTGTAGAGCGAGATGCAGACGACGCGGAATCCTTTCGCGTCGGCGTACGCGCGCGCCGGGCCCGACCGCTTGCCGTGATTGGCCAGCCGGTCGACGACGCGTTTCGTGGCGTGCTCGCGCAGCTCCGCTTCGGTGATCGGCTTGCCGTCGAGCGTCGGCGTGGCACCGACTTCGGCGAGCAGATCGAACAGCTCTGACGTCGCGTCTTTCACGTGTCGATCTCCACGACGGTGAATCGGCAGTCGGGGTTCGCCGCGGCGCGCGCATCGCGGTGATCCTTCGCCTCTTGGCGCGTGTCGAACACCGCCTTGTTCGCACGGCGCGTGTCGTTCGCGTTGAGACCCTCGTACCCGTCGAGCCCGACGTTGTTCGCGTGCGAGAAGATGACGGCGTATTGCTTCATCGGGCCCGACTCCGTTCCCACGACGCGATGATGGTCGGAAAGACCGGCCGCAACAGATCGAGCATCGCTTCGGCGTAGACGCGGATCTCGAACTGCGCGTGCGGGTCGAGGCGGAGCCCGAGCATGTGCAGCGTGTTGTGGAGGTCGTTCTGCCAGTACCACTCGGTGTACGTGCCGCACGGCAGGACGGTCCGAGCGAGTTCGGGCGCGAGCCCCCTGTCCAGCAGATGCTCGTACGTGTCGAAGGCGGCGTTGCCAGACTCCTGAATGAGATAGCGGACAGTTGCCGGATCGTCGACGGTCTGCTCCGAGCTTCCCTGTTTGTTCGTCTCGGCCTTGCGTTGGCACCGCTCCGGCGCCGGCACGTAGAACTCGCGCGCGGCTTGAACGTAGCGGTAGCTCACCTCGTTGATGCTGGCCGTCCGATGTCGCACGAGCTGACGCGCGACGAAGATCGGCATCTTCATGTAGAAGCGCACCTGGCAGAACTCGATTGGCGTCGTGTGCTTGTTGCGCACGAGGTAGTCGGTCAGCTTCGCGTCCTGCTCTTCGCTGCGCTCCTGTCGAGCGTTGCGGAAGCTGGTGCGCGCGCACTGCGCGGGCGTTCGGTCGCCGCCCATCGTGTCGACGAGCGCCACGTAGCCATGATCGAGTACAGCGATTTCGTTCGTCACTGGAGACCTCCGAAGTCAGAGCCCTCGCGCTCGGCGATCTCGCGATCGAGATACCAGCGCGCCTTCTTGAGATCCTCCAGACCCGCCTTGTTCTCATGCCGGAGGATGTACTTAACGACGTTGCCGAGCCGGAATCCAAGCTTGAATCGCTCGATGATCCGCATGACGAGGTCGCCCTTGTAGTGGGATGGATTGATCGCGTCCTTCGGTTTCTTACTCACGTTCGTCTCCGTGTTGCGATCGACGTTGCAACTTCGCGAGCGGCGCTGTGAAGCTCCGGTTCGAGTTGGGTCGCGAGCAGCTGTTCGACGTCCGCCTCGGTGCGCACGATCGTCGGCCGTTCACCGCGCCACGCGTTCCACCAGTCGACCTGCGGCTCCGTCAGGCCGTCGGTCGCCGCACGTGTTGGCAGTCCACCACGCGGGCCGTAGGGGCATTTCACCTCGACGAGCCAGGTGCGGCCAGCACGTCCGACAAGCAGATCCGGCACGCCGTCGCCGTCGAGCCGCGTCACCGAACAGCCGCGAGCCTCGAAGGCCTCGACGATGTCGGACTCGTTCGCGTCGCGTTTGCGTGCCCTCGCTACGCGCATAGCGCCTCCACGATCTTCTCGGCCGTCTTCTTGCCGACGCCGCGAACCGCGCACAGGGCGGCGGACGTCAGTGGCGTCATCCCGATCGCCATCGCCGTCTTCGGCCCAACGCCGTCGACGCCGAGCAGCTCGACGAAGCGGTCGCGTTCCGGCTGGGTCTGAAAGCCGTACAGGCGGGTGCCCGTCTCGCCGGTGATCGCATGCACCCACAAGGGGCCGTGCGGCGCGGTCGTCTGCACCCTATAGCCGACGTCGCCGGCGAGCAGCACGACATAGTCGGGCCCCTTCTCCAGCAGCTCACCGCTGAGGTACGCGATCACGACAGCACCGCTTTCAGCTGGGCCAGCAAACGATCGGCGCGCTGGCGATTGGCGTACTGCGACCGCTCGGTGTTGACGAGCACACCAATCCCCAATTCGTCGTCGATCGCGAGCACGCCGGTACACGGCTTACTGACGTGCTGCCCGCCGCGATCGTGCATGGCGTCGCAGCCACTGCGATACCGAATCACGGCGTGGTCTCCTCGAGCGCAACACGTGCAACCCGATAGGCACGCTGTTGCTCTTCCGTGGCGTGCTCGGAAGCAAGGCGGGGGTAAGCAGCCAGCAGACGGGACAGCGCCCGCCGAAGGCGATCCCGTTCAGCCTGCGCAATCTCTGCTCGTTGCTCGAGCTGCTTCCACGTCGGAGTGTCTTCGTTGCAGCCGTGCATCAGGCACGCTCCGGGCTGTTTACCGGCTGCTGTGAGCTGCTGAACCCCGGTGCACTCATAAGGTCCCCTTGCGGCGGGACCGCCGCGGTTCTGCTCCCAGGGTCGCCAACAGGCCTTCCAGATAGGCGATCATGGCGCACCGCCACTGGAGCCTGTCTCCTCGAGCGCGCACACCGCGACGCGGTAGGCGGCCTGCTGTTCGGGCGAGGCGAAGTCGGACGCCAGTCGTGGATACGCTCGCAGCAAGCGAGCAAGCGCCCGATGCAGGCGATCGGCGCGGGCTGCCGCCAGCTCG
>DASZSB010000059.1:0-8786 GCA_035548835.1 Gammaproteobacteria bacterium
CCCCCCCCCCCCCCCCACGCCGCTACCTCTTTGTTCTCCGCCCTGCTACTGGCGCAGCGCCTCTTCGAGCTGGTTAACGACGGAGTGCGAAGGCGACGAGGTCGTTGCCGGCGATCACGGCGATGTACTGGCGGCCGTCCACTTCGTAGGAGATGGCCCCGTTCACGATCTGCCCGCCGAGGCTCGCGTGCCAGAGCCGTTTCCCCGTGCGCGCGTCGAGCGCGTAGAAGTAGCCCTCGCGGCCGCCCGTGAACAGCAGGTCGGTGGCCGTCGTCAGCATGCCGGCGTCGCTGACGTCGTACTGATCGAACGCCCAGCGCCGCTGGCCCGTGACCGGATCCATCGCGATGACCACGCCGTGGCCCACCGCGTCGGTCCAGTTGTTGATCGGCGTGCGCCGGCCGATGCCGATCGCGGGCGAGTCCGGCACCGGCGTCACCACGCGATGGCCGCCCGCGCCGAACGTGCGGCCCGCGTCGTACTCCTGGAACTCGTGCCGGAAGATTGACGCGTAGCCCTCCCACGCCGAGAAGTAGAACAGCTGCGTGCGCGGGCTCCACGACGGCGTGTACCAATTGGTGCCGCCCTGGTTGCCGGGCCACGTGGGCTCGCCCGGCGGCTGCGGCGTCTGGATCGGGCGGCCGTTGCCGTCGAGACCGCTGGCCCAGGTGACCTTCACGAACGGCCGCCCGAGCAGGAATTTGCCCGTGACGCGGTCGAGCACGTAGAAGAAGCCGTTGCGGTTCGCCCAGAGCATCAGCTTCGCGGGCTTGCCCTGCCACGGCATGTCGACCAGCACCGGGACCTGCACGGAGTCGTAGTCGTAGTTGTCGTTCGGCGTGAACTGGAAGTGCCACTTGAGCTCGCCCGTGTCGGCGTCGAGCGCGACCACGGAGTCGGAGTAGAGGTTGTCGCCGGGGCGCTGCTCGTTGTTCCAGTCGGGGCCGGGATTGCCGATGCCCCAGTACGTGAGGTTCAACTCGGGATCGTACGAGCCCGTGACCCACACCGATGCGCCACCGTGCTGCCACGCGTCGCCGCTCCACGTCTCGCTGCCGGGCTCGCCCGGCGCGGGGATCGTGTGGAACTTCCACGCTTCCTTGCCGGTGTGCACGTCGTACGCGGCGATGAAGCCGCGGATGCCGTATTCGCCGCCGCCGACGCCGACCAGCACCTTGTCCTTGATCACGAGCGGCGCCATGGTGATCGAGTAGCCGAGCTTCGGATCTCCCACCGTCGTGTTCCAGATCGCGCGGCCCGTCTTCGCGTCGATCGCAACGAGGTGAGCGTCGAGCGTGCCCATGAACAGCGTGTCGCCGTGGATGGCGACGCCGCGATTGTTCGCGCCACAACACACGCGCTGCTCCGGAGAATTGTTGTAGCGATACAGCCAGAACACGCGGCCCGTCTTCGCGTCGAGCGCGAGCACGTCGTTCGGCCGCTGCGTGACGTACATGACGCCGTCGACGACCAGTGGCGTGGACTGCCACGCGCCGAGCACCTGGCCCTGCAGCACCCATTGGTGCTCGAGGTTGCGCACGTTCTGCGGCGTGATCTCTCGGAGCGTGCTGTGGCGGTTGCTCGCGTAGCCGCCGCCGTAGGTCAGCCAGTTTTGCGGCTCGCGAGCGGCGCCCACGATGCGCTCGGGCGTGACGTTCTGCGCGGCGGCGGCGCCGGCGAGCAGCGCGAGGGCGGCGAGTACGAGTGGGGCTTTGACTGAGTGGGTCATGATCAGAGCCCCTTCAGCGATGCGAGATACGCGACGAGGTCCGCGACCTCGTTCGCATTCAGGCGGTCCTTGAACGAAGGCATCGTGGCCTTCGTCTCGACCGTGTACTGCCTGAGATCCGCCTTGTCGAACGACCGCAGGCGCTCGTGCTCGTCGATCAGCTGCACCGTCAGCGTGTCCTCATTGAGACGCCGGCCGCGAACGTCTTCGCCGCCCTTCGTCACGATGTGCACCGGACGATGAATCGGCTGCAGCGCCGCGTCCGGCTCGAGCACGGAGCGCTGGAGCGCGGCCAGCGTGCGCAGAGAGCCGATGTCGCTCAGGTCCGGAGCCGTGCGCGGCCCGCGGCCATTCACGCGGTGGCATGTCGCGCACTGGCCTTTGCCCTCGAACACCTCGCGCCCGTGCTCGGCACTGCCGACGCGCACCGCGGCCGAGCCGGGATCGAAGCCCGCGCGGATGAACGCCACGATCGCCGTCAGTTGCGGCGGCTGGAACACGAAGGCCGGCATGCCGACGCCGGGGATGCCGGTCGTGACCGTGCGCACGATGTCCTCGTCGGACGACACACGGCGGAACTTGCCGAACTTGAGATCGATGCCGGGAATGCTGTCGCCGTTGGCGCCGTGGCAGACCTGGCATTGCACGCTGTACAGGCGCTGGCCGGCTTCGATATCGGCGCGGCTGTATTGGCCGTGGTCCAGGTCGGCGACCTGGGCGCGAGTGCTTCCCAGTGCGAACAGCGCGAGCGCGAGTAGAGATGCCCGGATCATCGACAGCCCCCCAGCGGTCGGTGAATCACAATCCAAGCTTACTGTTTCACGACAGACTGCGTATAGCTAGTATGGAAGGGCCAGTCTGTTCGCGAAGGGGAGCGGGTATGAAGCTGCCGGGGATCGTGAGCGGCGCATTGCTGGCAGGGCTCTGTGCAGTCGTGACGACGATCAACGCGCAGGTGCCACCCGATACGGCGGCTTCCACGGAGCCAACCGCGACACTCACCGCCGAAGAGCAGCAGGAGCTGCACGACCTGGCAAGCGAAGCGTCCGACAGAGTCCACAAGCTCGCGGGAACTTCACCCGATCAGCGCATCCACTCTCTGGTGGACGAGGTGCTCACCGGCGAACAACTCGCGCAGCAGGATCAAGCGGCCTTCGTCGCCATGTTCGAACCGGACCGCGCCATGCTGCACCGGCAGGCGGACGACGGCCGCAGGATCCTCGAGCGAGTGATGACGGGTGGAGTCAGTGGAGGGCCCGTTCCCGCCAAGATCGCGCAACTGGCGCCGCCACATGCTTCGATCGCAGAAGGCTCGCAACGATCCTTCGCGTCGGCTCGCTGGCTGGGATACCCAAGGCCGGAAGCTCGCCGCGCAGGCCTTCCGCTCGGCGGCATGTTTCTGCGGACGCAAGCGACGAGCGGAACGGTGAGTGAGGGAGGTCTGACGGTGTCGTGGACCGACTCGGACGACATCGTCACCAGCCAGGCCTCCGCCGACGCGGGTGACGGCGTTACCGTCAGAATGTCCGGCGAAACCTGGAAGGATACGTCGCGATGGGTGGCCGACAACGAAACGGATGTCGGCCTTGGGATCAGCAAGGCCAGGCAGGGAGCAGAAACACTGGGAGAATCGGCCCCATCGGGGTCCGCAGATATGTCGGTACAGGATCACGCGCGTGTCCAGAGGTGCCCTTCTTCCGACGGTGTCGTCACCGGAAAGGGCAAATTCACCTTCGCGCTGGCGGCGGGCGCTGCGCGTTCGGGTGACTCGGCACAAGGAAGCATGGAATTGAGGGAGGAATTCAATGCCGAAGGGCACGTACAGGAAAACGCCATCGTCAGGGACGTGAAGGTCGAGGTCGACTTCTTCTTTGCGAAGCGCAGTTTCCAGAGGGATCCGAATGGGCGCGTTGTTTCCGACTCCAGGAACATTCGACTGGGTGGAACCGTCACTTTCGATCCTCACTCGTCCGACGATGCCCCTGAGATGACGATTACGCGCATCAATACGACGGGCGGGCTGGCCAATGCCTATGCGCTCGCCCTATACGCGCCTACGTTTCACATAGCCGCAGTGTTGGACGCAGTACGCAAGGCCTATCTCAAGGCCGAAAAGGAGTGGAACTTCGAGGACAGAGAGAACAACAGCAAGTGCGTCACCGTGACGTTTGCACCGAAGTCCAGGACCAGGCCGGCGAAGCCCGATCAAACCGTCGCCGTGCAGGCGGAGCTGTTGGCGATCAACGGGCAGCGGGCTACTGCGGGCACCTTCGACGAGCTGGAGCCGGTGAAGGGTGGTGACATTCAGCACAGTGGAGCCAGCACCGCCGGAAGCGCGCCCGCTGCGTTGAGCTATACCGCTCCACGGCAAGCATGGTCGCCGAGCGATCCTCCGGGCTTCGACGTCGTCAAAGCCAAATCGCGCGCGGGAGTATTCATGCGCGCACATGCCACGGAGGACGAGTATCGCTGGCTCGTGAAGCCCGGCCTCAAGCTCACGATCCACGATCGCTGGGAAAACCGTACCCCGCTCGGTTCGCTGCTGAGCGAGGCCACGTTCCCGATCGAGCTTCGGATGGCCGCCGATGGCAGCCTGGCTGGCCAGGCGACCGTCGCGCGCACGCACCATCAGGTGGAGAACGCGCTCGTGACCACGTGCACGGACACGGGTCACTGGACCGAGACGTGGAAGGCGTCGGCCGCCTACGACGAGAGTGGCGACAACCTGACGATCAGGCTCGGGTATCGGTCGAGCGACAAGGAGGGATTGGCGGTCTGCCCGCCAGCGCCACCGAAGAGCTACAGGGACCCGGGTGTGTCGAGCGACGACGTGTCGACGCCGCTCCAGAACTTCACGATGCCGGCCGAGGAGGGCGCCACGAAGCAGTTCGTGTTCACCTTCGGGACGTTTTCGAAAACCACGATCGACGTGACCGTCGCTCCGGCCGACGCCGACGCACACTGATTCCACGCCGCGCGTGTTACAGCGCGGCGTGCCTCACTCGGTCTGCGCGTCCACGCTGTACGTGATGACCTTGCCGTCGGCCAGTGTCGCCTGCATGAAGATGCCGCCGGCGTCGCCGTTGCGCAGCGGCGCGAACTTCAACGTGATCTTGTCGCCCGCGTTGAACGTGCGCTTGGTCCAGCCGTTGCGCGTGAGCACGCCGGGGCTCGACATCTCGATGGACCATGTTTTCGGCGCGGTGCCGGCCTGCGGCTTCGCATCCACCACGGTCAGGTAGGCGTGTGGATTGACCCAGCGGAACTCGACGACGTCGGCCTCGATCGTGACGGGCTTCGTGCGGTCGTACATGCTGGAGGAGTGGTGCGCGTGCGCCGTCAGTGCGAGCAGCGCGCCGGCCGCGAACGCGAGTTCCCTGATGCTGGCGACGGTCATGCGGGCGATCCCCGTGTGCATGGGCGGATTCTAGCGCGAGACGGGCACGCTGCCGTCCGCGTTCGTGCCGTTGCGCTCGAAAATCGCGTTGCCGTGCTCATCGACAGCCTCGGTCAGCTCGCCCTGCACGCACTGGCCTTCGATGATGTCGAACTGCGGCCCGCGGCGGCGCTTGAAGAGGCGTGTGGTCTTCCACGTTCCGGTCAGCACCTTGGGTGCGGTGATCTCCATGTCGTCGGCCAGCGTGTCGGGGTCGCGCAGGTGGATCCGCTCGAGGATGTGCATGCCGCCGTTGTTCGGCACGCCCACGGCTTCGCTGAGCGCGATGTACGCTTGCGGGAGGACGCCCACCGTGTCGACCACGAGCGTGCTGCCTTCCCAGTGGCCGATCGAATGCCCGTGCATCGTGACGTCGGGATCCTCCGGGTGCTTCCGGCCGTCGGTGTAGATGCGGCGGAGCTTGTTGCCGTCGCCCTCGCCCAGCATCGTCACGCGCCCCGGTGTGACGAGGATTTCCATGGCGTTGTGCGAGATCAGCATCCATGCCGGCATGCCGTGCGGCAGGCAGTGTGCCAGCAACAACTTGGGCCGACCCGCCTTGTCCTCGGCGAACAGATGGTCGATCTGCGTGCGCACGGCCGCCGTCCACGGCACCTGATTCGCGCGTTCCTGGCGACGCTGGTCCGGCACGTCCGGAACCCAGACGCCGCCGAGGTCCGGCAGCCTGGCGATCGCCTCCCAGTCTCCCCGCGTGGGGGCGCCGGTCTGGGCATCGGCAAGCGGCGCGAGCCCGAGGCCGCCGAGGGCTGTCAGCGCGGATGCGAGTAACCTGGCCCGGATCATCGACCGCTCCCTTCGACAGGCGACTGTTGGCGAAGCTTAACGCGTCTCGATCGCACAGCCACCATTGTTGCAGCCGCGCCTGTCAACTGGGGATACTGGAGCGGCGTCGAGTTCCGGTTGCGTACTGAAACACTGAAACATCGCTCGGGGGAGGTCGTATGCGTATCGTCCTCGTGTTGCTGACGTTGGTGGCGCCGCTTGCCTTCGCACAGTCGCATGCCCGGCACGGCCGCGGCGCGGCTCCGGGCCCGGACGCGGGCGCGCGGCCGGGTGATGATGCGCTGACCTGCGAGCAGCTGCTCGCGGAGATGGGTTCGATCACTTCGAGCCCGGGAATGCAGAACCTGCTCGCGCAGCAGCAGGCCATGGTAGCCGGCAGCGCGAGTGAGATGGCGAAGCATCCGGAGCTCCTGCCGAAGAATGTTCCCCAGGGCACGCTCGACAATCTGAACCAGCTGGCGGGCACGCAAGCCGACCCGAGCGCAGCGGCGCCCGGCGACTCGGGTGCTGCGCCGGCCGGCGCGCCGCCGCCGCCGCAGCCGGAGACGCCGCGCCGTCCCGGCATCGGCAAGATCATCGGCCAGGGCCTCCTGAGCAACTTCGGTGGTGGCCGCGCGGCCGCGGCTGAGCAGCAGCGCGAGCTCGAGAAGATGGCCGCCGCGGGTCGCGCGGCACAGGAGGCGCAGCAGCCGGCGATCGATGCGGCGCAGGCGCAGGTCGCCTCGCAGGGGCCGCAGATGGAGCGTGGCATGCATCTCGCGCAGCTGGCCGAGGCCAAGGGTTGCGCGCAGCAGGCCCCGCCGCAGCAGGGCGCTCACTAGCAGCGGGCCGGCCGCGCGCGCCGGCCGCTTCAGTGCACGGACGAGGATTGCTGGGGCGTGCCGTCCAGGATGGCTTGTGCCTGGACGGCGTCGTAGCGGAACGCGCGGTTGCAGAATTCGCACTTGAGCTCGACGTGCCCCTGTTCCGCGAGCAGCGTCTTGACCTCGTCCGCCCCCAGCATGCGCACGACGCCCGCGAGCCGCTCCGGCGTGCAGCGGCAGTCGTGCGTCACGGGCCGCGCCGCGAACAGCCGGATCGCGCGGCCCGCGAACAGCTTCGGCAGCAATTCCTCCGCCGGTAGGTCCGTGAGCTCCGCGGCCGACACGGTGGCCGCGCAGGCGGCGGCCGCCTCGAAATCCTCCGCCGCCAGCTCCTCGCCGTGCCCCGGCAGCACCTGCAGCAGCAAACCGGCCACGCGTCGCTCGCCGGCCTTCAGGATCAGCCGCGTCTCGAGCTGCTCAGACTGCGCGAAGTAGGCCTCGAGGCACTCGTCGAGCTTCTCGCTCGTGAGCGGCACGATGCCCTGGAAGAAGCCGTTCGGCTTGCCGGTGTCGAGGTTCACGACCATGCGCCCTTCGCCGAGCAGCGGTGTCGTGGACTGCGGCGTCGGCTTGAAGGTGGCCATGCCGCGCACGCGTGCTCCGTCCGTGCACTGGATCAGCAGCAGCTTAAGCGGCCCTTCGCTCTGCAGCTGCAACGAGACGCTGGGCGTGCTCTTCAGCCCGCTCGCGAGCAGCACCGCGGCCGCCACGCCTTCGCCGAGCAGCGCGCGGACCGCCGGCGGGTAGTGGTGCGCGGCCACGACCTTCTGCCACGTCTCCTCGAGCCGCACGAGCGTGCCGCGAATGCCGGCGCCTTCGAGAATGAAGCCCTGGACCTCGTTCATGCGCCCAGCTGCCTGCGCAGCGCGTCGTTGACCTGTTGCGGGTTGGCCTTGCCCTTCGATGCCTTCATGACCTGGCCCACGAGGAAGCCGAGCACCTGCTGCTTGCCGGCGCGCAACTGCTCCACCTGGGCCGGGTTCGCGGCGATCACCTCGGCCACGAGCCTGTCGATGGCCGCGGTGTCGGAGATCTGCACGAGGCCGCGCTTCTCGATGATGGCGTCGACCGTGCCTTCGCCGGCCCACACCGCTTCGAAAACTTCCTTCGCGATTTTGCCGGAGATGGTGCCGGCCGCGATCTTGTCGAGCAGCACCGCGAGCGTCGCGGCCGACACGCGGCTCGCGTCGATCTCGAGGCCGTCGCGATTCAGTGCGCCCGTGAGCTCGCCCATGACCCAGTTCGCCGCGATCTTCGGCTGCGCTTTCGTGCCTTTGGCCACGGCCTCGAAGTAGTCGGCGAGCCGCTTGTCCGCCGTCAGCACGCCGGCGTCGTAGGCGGGCAGCCCGTACTCGGCCGCGAAGCGCTCGCGCTTCGCGTCCGGCAGCTCGGGCAGTGCCGCGCGCACGCGCTCGATCGTGGTTTCGTCGATCACGATCGGCAACAGGTCGGGATCGGGGAAGTAGCGGTAGTCGTTCGCTTCCTCCTTGCTGCGCATCGGCCGCGTTTCCTCGCGGTCGGGGTCGAAGAGACGTGTCTCCTGCACGACCTTGCCGCCGCCCTCGATGAGTTCGATCTGTCGATCGCGTTCGATCTCGATGGCCTTCTCGACGAAGCGGAACGAGTTCAGGTTCTTGAGCTCCGTGCGCGTGCCGAGCTTCGTATCGCCCGAGCGGCGCACGGAGACGTTTGCGTCGCAGCGGAACGAGCCTTCCTGCATGTTGCCGTCGCAGATGCCGAGATAACGCACGAGCGCGTGGATCTTGCGCATGTACGCGCCCGCTTCCTGCGCCGAGCGCAGATCGGGGGCGGACACGATCTCGAGCAGGCCGGTGCCGGCGCGGTTCAGGTCGATGCCGGACATGCCCGCGAAATCCTCGTGCAGGCTCTTGCCCGCGTCCTCCTCGAGGTGCGCGCGCACCAGACGCACGCGCCGCGTGGTGCCGTCCTCGAG
>DASZSB010000060.1:0-15430 GCA_035548835.1 Gammaproteobacteria bacterium
TCACTTTGTTCGCCGCGCTCGCGGTCGCGGCCGTGGCCACCGCGGCGCCCGATCCGCTGCCGCGCGCCCGCCCCGAGCAGGTCGGCATGTCGGCGCAGCGCCTGGCGAACCTCACGCCGGTGCTGAAGAGCTACGTCGACAGCCAGCAGGTCGCGGGCTCGGTCGCGCTCGTCGCGCGGCGCGGCAAGCTCGTGTACTTCGAGGCCTTCGGCCAGGCCGATCGTGAGGCACGCGTGCCGATGCAGACCGACAGCATCTTCCGCATCGCGTCGCAATCGAAGGCCATCGTCACGACCGCCGCCATGATGCTGGTCGAGCAGGGCAAGCTCGGTTTGAACGACCCCGTCGCGAAGTACATCCCCGAGTTCGCGAAGGCCACGGTGGCCGTGCCGAAGGACGGCGGCGGCTACTACACCGCGCAGCTCAAGCGCCCGATCACGGTCCGCGACCTCATGACGCACACGTCGGGCCTGAGCTACGGCACGGGCCCGGCCGCGGACTTGTGGCAGAAGGCCGGCATCACGGGCTACTACTTCTCGGATCGCGACGAGCCGATCGGCGCCACGGTCGCGCGCATGGCGTCGCTGCCGCTCGACGCGCAGCCCGGCGAGAAGTGGATCTACGGCTACAGCATCGACGTGCTCGGCGCCGTCGCCGAGCGCGCCAGCGGCCTGCCGCTCGACGAGCTCGTGCGCACGAGCATCCTGGCGCCGCTCGGCATGAACGACACCGCGTTCTATCTGCCGCCGGAGAAGCGCGGCCGGCTCACGGCCGTGTACGCGCGCAATGGCAACGCGCCGATCGTGCGCGCGCCGAACGAAGGCGCGGCGGGTCAGGGCGCCTACGTCGACGGGCCGCGCAAGTCGTTCTCCGGCGGGGCGGGTTTGCTCTCGACCGCGGGCGATTACGCGCGGTTCCTTGAGATGATGCTCGGTGGCGGCGAGCTCGACGGCAAGCGCCTGCTCTCGCGCAAGACCGTGGAGCTCATGACGCAGGATCACCTGCACGGCATCCCCTTCCAACCGGGCCAGGGCTTCGGGCTCGGCTTCTCCGTGGTCAAGGACGTCGGCGCGCGCGGCGAGCCCGGCTCCGTCGGCGAGTTCGGCTGGGGCGGCGCGTATCACTCCACGTACTGGGTCGATCCCGTGGAGAAGCTCGTGGTCGTGTACCTCACGCAGCTCAATCCCGCGGGCGACGTCGACGATTTCGCGCGGCTGCGTGCGCTCGTCTACCAGGCCATCGTCGACTAGCCGAGGCAGCCGTATGCGCAGATCCGAATGTCGGGACCTTTCGCTTGCGACGCTGCTGATCGCGGCCTGCCTGGCGCCGGCCGCGCACGCGCAGACACAAAAACGCGCACAGCCCACGAAGATCGAGCGCGTGAAGGGCGACCTGTACGTGCTGACGGGCGAGGGCGGCAACGTGGCTGTCTACGTGACGGACGGCGGCGTCGTGCTCGTCGACGACATGTTCTACCGCAACTACGACGACATCGTGGCGAAGGTGGCGACCGTGTCGCGCCAGCAGCCGATCCGGTACGTGCTGAACACGCACCAGCACGACGACCACGCGGGCGGCAACGCAAAGATGTCGGGGCTGGCGACGGTGATCGCGCAGGACAACGTGCGCAAGAATCTCGAGCACATCAGGCAGCCGTACTACGAGGACACGCCGGGCACGCCGATCGGGCTGCCGAACGTCACGTTCTCGCGCGAGCTCGCGGTGCACGTCGGCGGCAAGGAGATCCGCACGCAGTACTTCGGCCGCGGCCACACGAGCGGCGACGCCGTGGTGTATTTCCCGGAGCTCAAGGTCATCCACACGGGCGACCTGTTCCTGTCGTTCCCGCGTCCGGCCGACAAGCCGCCGGGCGCCGCCATCTACGTCGACTATGCGCAGGGCGGCAGCTTCCTCGAGTGGACCGATACGCTCGATCGCGTGCTCGCGCTCGATTTCGACACCGTAATCCCGGGCCACGGCCCGGTCGCGAAGCGCGAGGACCTCGTGAAGTTCCGGGCGAACGTCGCGGCCATGCGTGACCGCATCGTGGGGCTCGTGCGCTCGGGTGCGAGCAAGCAGCAGATCCTGACGGTGTTCGAGATGGACTACGGCTGGAAGTCCACGGGCTGCCCGCCGAGCCCGCCGACGCCGGGCTGCCTGCAGTTCCAGCAGATGGATTCGCTGCTCGCGGAGCTGCGCAGATGAGCGCTCGGTCCGCAGCAGGCGCAGCGCCCGCCGCGGACCGGAGTCGATCGGGGTTTGCGCGTCAGGCGGCCGAGGCCGGCCACACGAAATCGGGCCGCAGCGCCGCGTAGACCGGGCGGCCGTCTGCGGGCTTCGGCACGCCCGTGGCCGGGTCGTAGAACGCGTGATACGTCGCCGGCAGCTTCGCGGTCTCGTAGCCCATGAGGTTCGGCACGATCACGCGGATCCGTTTCATCTTGTCATCGAGCATGATCGGCTTGCCGCACGTCGCGCACGTGCACAGCTCGAGCGGCCCGTTCGGGTTCTGGCTGTTGAACGGCTGCCGCTTCAGCCCCGCCAGGTTGTCCACCTTCAGGTCACCGTGGTTGAAGAACACCACGTGCGTGGTCGGTTGCCCCGTGACCCGCTTGCACACGGAGCAGTGGCAGGTGTGGTTGTCGATCGGCTCGCGATCCGAATGGGTGTGGACGTGCTCGCAACCGCCCGCGTACTTGTGTGCCATGGTTCGATCCTTTTGTTGTGGAAGGCGACTTCGATGGGTCAGGGCCGGTCAATGATGCGTCCGCGGCCACGCCCTTGTATAGATCGCCGGGCCGGCCTTGTCACACCCGGCCGCCTCGAACGTATATAGGAGTACCGGCGGCTGCCGACCGCAGCGACCGGGCCGTCCATGGGCCTCCCGCCCGCGCGTTCGGTTGCCGTTTCCTCCCCAAACGAAACCCAACGGACCGCGCAGCGGGGGGCCCGCCACGGGGGGCGGCGTGTGATAGTCGCGCGGCGGCGCCGTATATTTCCCACGATGGCGATCGACGGCGAAATATCGGAACGTCTTCCCTGGGCGTCGGGCCCGGCCGAGCTCGACTGGGATGCGGCGTACGCGGAGCTGTTGCCGCGCGTCTACAACTACTTCCGTTACCGCGTCGGCAACGAAGCCGCGGCCGAGGATCTCGCGTCGCGCACGTTCGAGAAGGCGTGGACGCAGCGCGCGCGCTACCGCCGCGACCTCGCGGCGCTCTCGACGTGGGTGTTCAGCATCGCGCGTAACGTGGCCGTGGATCACCTGCGTGCGCAGCGGCCGCATCTGTCGCTCGAGGCGGCCGACGCGATGGCCGCGGCCGATACGCCGCACGACGACGTTTCGCGCGCGTCCGATCTCGAGCGCCTGGCCGCGCTGCTGAAGCACCTGCCCGCGCGCGAGCAGGAGCTCGTCGCGCTGAAGTACGGCGCGGAGGCCACGAATCGCGCGATCGCAGCGCTCACGGGCTTGAGCGAATCGAACGTGGGCACGATCCTGCACCGTGTGGTGCAGCAGCTGCGCAGTGTCTGGTAACGACCCGACAGGAGGCGATATGGAGGATCAGTTCTTGCACGATATGCGTCGCGCACCGCCGCCGGAGTTTGCGGCCCGGCTGCGCGCGCGACTGCACGCGCAGCGCCCCGCGCATCACGAGCGGTGGCGCACTCCGGTGGCGCGCTGGCTCGCCGCCGCGGCTGCTGTGGCCGCCGTGGGTTTCGCGTTCACGTTCCCCGACGTGCGCGCGGGTGCTGCGGCGTTCCTCGACCTGTTCCGCGTCGTGAACTTCGCGGGCGTGCGGTTCGATCCGCAGCGTCTCGCGGGACTGAAGGCCGGCGGCGTCGACCTGCCGTCGCTGCTGGGCGACGTCGAGCCGCTGGCGCAGCCGGGCGCGCCGGTGTCGTACGCGGATCCCGTCGAAGCGGGCCGGGCGGCCAGCATCGACGTGCGGCTGCCCGCGTGGGTGCCGCCGGGCTGGACGCTCGCGGAGACCGTGGTCGCGGCCGAGCATTCCGTGCGCGTGACGGCGAACGCGGCGAAGCTGCAGGCGGTGCTCGACACGCTCGCGCTGAACGACGTGCGCCTGCCGGAAGGGCTCGACGGCCAGGTTGCGACCGTGACGCTGCCGCCGGTCGTCGGCATGACGTATCGTAGCGGTGACGTTGCGCTGCATCTGTTCGAAGCGCGCAGCGCCGAAGTGTCGTTCCCGGCCGGCTTCGATCTGCCGGCGCTCGCGCACGCGGCGCTGCGGATCTTAGGTCTCGATCGCGACGAGGCGTATCGCATGGCCTACAGCATCGACTGGCGCAGCACGCTGATCGTGCCCGTGCCGGCGGACGCGGCGTCGTTCCGTCCTGCGAATGTCGCAGGCGCCGACGGCCTGCTTATCGAGCGCGCGCGCGGCGGGAGCGTGCTGCTCTGGTCGGCGGGCGGGCGCATGTACGCGCTCTCGGGGCCGCTCGGCGCCGACGGGCTGCTCGAGATGGCGCAGTCGCTGCAGTAGATGGCCGAAGCCGCGGTCGAAACGCTGGGCTTGCGCAAGGAGTTTGCGCAGAGCGTCGCCGTGGCCGACCTGTCGCTCGCGGTCGGCCGCGGGGAAGTGTTCGGGTTCCTGGGTCCGAACGGCGCCGGCAAGACCACGTCGCTGAAGCTGCTGCTCGGTCTCGCGGAGCCGACGGCCGGCAGCGGCACGGTGCTCGGCGCGCCGATCGGCGATTGTGACGTGCGCGCGCGGATCGGCTTCCTGCCGGAGCACTTTCGTTTCCACGACTGCCTCACTCCACGCGAGCTGCTCGAGTTGCACGGGCGTTTGCTCGGTCTCAAGGCGCCGGCGCTCGCGGCGCGCAGCGGCGCGTTGCTCGCGCGCGTGGGCCTCGAGGACGCGGCCGACCGGCCGCTCAGGGCATTCAGCAAGGGCATGCTGCAGCGCATCGGTCTCGCGCAGGCGCTGCTCGGCGACCCGGAGCTCGTGTTCCTCGACGAGCCGACGTCGGGGCTCGATCCGCTCGGGCGCGTGCTCGTGCGCGAGCTCATCGAGGAGCTGCGCGCGAGCGGGACCACGGTGTTCCTGAACTCGCATCTGCTGGGCGAGGTCGAGGCCACGTGCGACCGCGTCGCGTTCGTCAAGCGCGGCCGCGTCGTGCACGAGCTCGCGCTCGCGGACGTGCAGAGCGGGCTCGACGTGGAGATCCGCGTGGGCTGGCCTGACGCTGCGCTCGTGGCCGGGCTCGGCGAGCTCGGCACCGACGTGCGGCTCGACGATGGCCTCGTTCGCCTGCGCGTCGAGCACGAGCGCAGCCTGCCGCTGATCGCGCGCTGGCTCGCGCGCCGCGGCACGGATCTCTACGAGCTGCGCTGCCGCAGGAAGACGCTCGAGGAATGGTTCATCGAGGTCATGGGCGAAGATCAGGGGCCGGGTTAGCGCATGCGGGGCACGTTGACGATCGCGAGGCTCACGTGGCTCGAGGCGCGGCGGCGCAGGATCGCGCTGGCCGCCGTCGTCTGCGGCCTCGTGTTCCTGGCCGTCGTCGCGACCGCGGCCTATCTCGCGCACCGCAGCGTCGCCACGGGGACTGTCGCGAGCTTCGAGGCGCGCATCATGTTCCGGATGCTGCTGCAGGCCGGCCTGTACGTCGTGAACTTCCTGGTTGTAGCCTGCGCGGTGCTGCTGCCGGTCGACACGCTGTCGGGAGAGATCTCGTCCGGCGTCATCCAGACGCTCGCGTCGAAGCCGATCGATCGTGCGGCCATCGTGCTCGGCAAGTGCCTCACGTACTGGCTGATGACGGGCGCGTACCTGCTGCTCATGGCCGGCGGCGTCGTGCTCAGCGTGTGGCTGGCGTCCGGCATCGCGGTGCCGCATCTGCCGGCCGCGTTCCTGCTGATGTGGCTCGGCGCCACGGTCATGCTGGCCGTGACGATACTGGGCGGCACGCGCCTCACGACGATCGCGAACGGCATCGTCGCCTTCGCGGTGTACGGCATCGCGTTCGTCGGCGGCTGGGTCGAGCAGATCGCCACCGTGCTGCGCAACGACGCCGTGCGCTACGTCGGCACGGCGATCAGCCTCGTGTCGCCGGCCGACGCGATGTGGCGGCGGGCCGCCCACGAGTTCACGCCATCCGGTCCGCTCGGCGTGCAGCTGACGCCGTTCACGCCGATCTCCGTGCCGAGCGCCGCCATGATCGTCTGGACGCTCGCCTTCGTGCTCGTGACGCTGCTGATCGCGATCCGCACGTTCCGCCGCCGACCGCTCTGATCGGTTCGGCGTCTCCGCTGCGCCCCATGTTGGTGCGAATGCACGCGCATTCGACGTGCATCTCAGGTTTCGTGATCGCGTGCCGAGATAGGGACCGTTCTCGTCTGCTATCCATACGCATCGATGAATCCCTCTTCCCGTTCCAGTGTGGCAGCCGTGCCGCAGCCGGCGGCGTCGGCCCCAATGACCGCGCCGGGGTCGTCTTCGGCCGGGCCCGCCGACAGCGAGCGCGTGCTCGGCACGCTGCTCGGCAATCTCGACGGCATGGTGTACCGGTGTCGCGACGATGCGAGCTGGACCATGGAGTTCGTCAGCGACGGTTGCGAGCGCGTCACCGGCTATGCGCCCGCCGAGCTGCTGCTGAACGGGCGCGTGTCGTACGAGGAGATCACCCACCCCGACGACCGCGCCTGGGTGCGCGCGGCGATCCGCAACGCCGTCGTCGAGCGCAGGCGGTTCGATCTCGAGTACCGGATCCGGCATGCCGACGGCAGCATCCGCTGGGTGTGGGAGCGTGGCATCGCCGTGCGCGACGCCGCGGATCGGGTCGTGGCGCTCGAAGGCATCGTCGAGGACGTGACGGCGCGCAAGCAGAACGAGCACGCGCTGCGCGAGGCGGAACGCCGCTACCGCAGCCTGTTCGACAACGCGATCGAAGGCATCTTCCGCACGACGCCGGAGGGGCGCTATCTCGACGCGAATCCCGCGCTCGCGCGCATCTACGGCTTCGCGACGCCCGCGGAGCTGATCGAGACGCTGCAGGATATCCGCTGCCAACTGTACGTCGATCCCACGCGCCGCGAGGAGTTCATGCGCATCGCGAAGGCGCGCGGCTCGATCAGCGGCTTCGAGTCGCAGGTGTACCGCAAGAATGGCGACGTGATCTGGATTTCCGAGAACGCCCGCGCCGTGCTCGACCACGACGGCCGGGTGCTGCACTACGAGGGCACGGTCGAGGACATCACGGAGCGGCACCTCTACCAGGCGCGCATCGAGCAGCAGGCCAACTACGACACGCTGACGGGGCTCGCGAACCGCTCGCTGCTGAACGACCGGCTCGAGCAGGCGATCCTGCAGGCCGCGAGCTACGGCGCGCGTCTCGCGGTCGTGTTCATCGATCTCGACCGCTTCAAGTACGTCAACGACAGTCTCGGCCACGACGTCGGCGACCGCCTGCTGCAAGGCATGGCCGAGCGTTTCAAAGCCTGCGTGCGCGAGTTCGACACCGTGGCGCGGCTCGGCGGCGACGAGTTCGTGCTGCTGCTGAACGGGCAGTCGGGTCCCGATTCTGTGGCGACGATCCTCGAGCGCGTGCTCGAATCCGTGGCGCAGCCGTGGCGGCACGGCACGCGCGAGTTCGAGGTCACCTGCAGCGTCGGCGTGGCGCTGTATCCCGACGACGGCAACGACGCCGCCGCGCTGCTGAAGCACGCCGATTCCGCCATGTACCGCGCCAAGGAGCACGGCCGCAACAACTTCCAGTTCTTCACCGACGACCTGAACCTGCTCATGAAGGAGCGGTTCGAGATCGAGAACAACCTGCGCCGCGCGCTCGAGCGCGGCCAGTTCGAGCTGCACTACCAGCCGCGCGTGGACCTGAAGCGCCGGCGCGTCGTGGCCTGCGAGGCGCTGATCCGCTGGCGGCTCACGAGCGGCGAGTCGGTCCCGCCGAGCAAGTTCATCCCGGTGGCCGAGGAGACCGGGCTCATCGGGCCGATCGGCGAATGGGTGCTGCGCACCGCGTGCCTGCAGAACAAGCGCTGGCAGGAGGCGGGGCTGCCGCCCTGTGTCGTGTCCGTGAACGTCTCGCCGCGCCAGTTCCGCCGCGAGGATTTCATCGCGACGCTGAAGAGCGCGCTGCTCGACACGGGGCTGAATCCCGCCTACCTCGAGCTCGAGCTGACCGAGAACATGGTCATGCACGACGGCGAGCAGATGATCGAGACGCTGCGCGAGATCAAACGCCTCGGCGTGCAGATCGCCGTCGACGATTTCGGCACGGGCTACTCGAGCCTGAGCTACCTGAAGCGCTTCCCGGTGGATCGTCTGAAGATCGATCGCTCGTTCGTCGGCGACATCGCGGCCGACACGGACGACGCCCCGATCGTCCGCACGATCATCGCGCTCGGCCACAATCTGGGGCTCAAGGTGCTGGCCGAAGGCGTCGAGACCGAGGCGCAGCTCAAGTTCCTGACCGACAACGGCTGCGACGAGATGCAGGGCTACCACTTCTCGAAGCCCGTCTCGGCGTGGCGCATGCGCAAGCTGCTCGCGCGCTGAGCCGCGGCGTTTCTCCCGTCGTCCTTCGGGGCCGCGCGCCGGCGTCGCGTGACCGCGTGCTATAGTTTTTTCGGGGAGGTGAAATCAACCGCCGGCCAGGCCGGCTTGGGGGGTCGCGTGCGCGTCATCGATGTCGGGGCTGCGTCGAGGGGGGCGTTGCGGACGGTCGCGTTGGCGGTCGCCGGCGTGCTGGCCGTCGCCACGTTGTTCGGCTGCTGGTACACGGTGGATCAGGGCGAGCGCGCCGTCGTGCTGCGCCTGGGCGAGCTGATCGGCGAGAACGGGCCGGGCCTGCACTTCAAGCTGCCGTGGGTCAACACGGTCCACAAGATCACGGTCCAGAACCAGAACCGCCGCTACACGAAGCTCGAGGCGTACTCGCGCGACCAGCAGTCCGCCGATCTGACCGTCAGCGTCACGTTCATGGCCTCGGATCCGAGCGCCGTCTACAGTCAGTACGGGGATCTCGATGGCGCGGTCGCGCGACTCATCGACCCGCGCGTCATGTCGGGCGTGAAGACCATTTTCGGTCAGTACGACGCCGTGCGCGCGATCCAGGAGCGTGCCGCGCTCAATCGCGACATCGACGCCGCGATCACCGCCGCGATCACGGCGCCCATTCAGATCGTCAGCGTGCAGGTCGAGAACATCGATTTCTCGGAAGCCTACGAGCAGAGCGTCGAGCAGCGCATGCTGGCGCAGGTCGAGATCCAGAAGCGCGAGGAGAACCTGCGTACCACGCAGGTCGAGGCGGAGATCGCGCGGACCAAAGCCGAGGGCGAGGCGAACGCCATCCGCCTGAAGGGCGAAGCCGAGGCCGCCGCGATCAAGGCCCGCGCCGACGCGCTGCGCGCGAATGCCGATCTCGTGCAGCTGCAGGCCGTGGAAAAGTGGGACGGCAAGCTGCCGACCACGATGGTGCCGGGCTCGGCACTGCCGTTCCTGAACATGTCGACGAAGTGACGGAGACGCAAGCGATGCTGACTCGAAGGGAAGTGCTGCTGGCGGCCGGGGCCTCTGCCCTGCTCGCGCTCGACGCGCGACTGGCGTTCGCGCAGTCCGCGGGCGGCGTGATCACGAAGCCGGTGCCCTCCACGGGCGAGAAGCTGCCGATCATCGGCTTGGGGAGCTCGGCCACGTTCAGCCAGGTAGCCGGCCGCGCCGACGTCGACGCCATCGCAGGCGTGATCGCCGCGATGCTCGGGCAGGGTGGCACGGTGTTCGACACGGCGCCGAGCTATGGCGCCTCGGAAGAGGTCGCCGCGAAGGCGGTCAACGAGCATGGAATGCGCGACAAGGTGTTCTGGGCCACGAAGCTGAACGTTGCCGGCTTCGGCGGCGGCTCGGCGGATCCGAAGCGGGCGCGCGAGCAGGTCGAGACGTCGTTCAGGCGTCTGGGGCGCGAGAAGATCGACCTGATCCAGGTGCACAACGTCGGCGACCCGGCCACGCAGCTGCCGATCCTGGCAGAGTACAAACGCGCCGGGCGGCTGCGTTATCTCGGCGTGACGTCGACGTTCAAGCCGCAGTACGCGAAGCTCGAGCAGCTGATGCGCAGCGAGAAGCTCGACTTCATCGGCGTCGACTACGCCGTCGACAACCTGGACGCCGAGAAGACGATCCTGCCGCTCGCCCAGGAGCGCGGCATCGCGGTGCTGGGCTACATGCCTTTCGGGCGCACGCGCCTGTGGGACCGGGTCAAGGGGCACGCCGTGCCCGAGTGGGCGAAGGAGTTCGGTGCGGCGACGTGGGCGCAGTTCTTCCTGAAGTTCGCGGCTTCGCACGCGGCGGTCACGGTCGTGACGCCGGCCACGAGCAGCGCGGATCACATGCTCGACAACATGACGGCCATCCGCGGCCGCCTTCCGGATCAGGCGGAGCGCCGCCGCATGGTGCAGTTCATCGAGGCGTTGCCGGCGTAAGCGGCGAGCGCCATTTCGCGGGGTCGTGCAGGCCGAGCGCGAACACCATGCCGGCCGTGACCAGCACGACGCCCGCGAGCTGGAGTCGCGTGGGGATCTCGTGCAGCAGCGGCATCGCGAGCAGCAGCGAGACGCCGGGCGTCAGCGCGGCGAACACCGCGCCGCGTGCCGCACCGAGAATCGCCACGGCGCGCGTGTACAGGAGCAGCGCGACGACGGCCGACAGTAGTCCCTGGAACAGGGCCTGCAGCAGGATCTCCTGCCACGGCGCCGCCGCAAGCCTCGCGCCCGCGAACCAGAGGTACGGCGGCAGATAGCCGACGAGCGAGAGCACGGCCACGACCGCCGTCGTCGGCAGCGGATCGACGCGCCACGCGCGCGACGCGACGGTATACGTGGCCCAGAACACGCCTCCGGCGAGGAACATCGCGTCGCCGAGCCAGGTGTTCGCGCCGTGGTTCGCGAGCCCGTCCCACCCTAGCGCCAGCAGGCCGCAGAAGATCGCGAGCACGCCGAGTACGCGGCCCGCGTTCAGCGCTTCCTTCAGGATCAGCCAGCTGCCGAGCGTCGAGCACAGCAGCATGCAGCTCGGCGTCATGACGCCCATGTGGCCGGCCGGCGCGAACGCGAGGCCGCCGGCCGTCAGCAGCACGTAGGGCGCGCCGGCCCCGCACGCGAGCAGCAACGCCGGCCCGACGCGCAGGCCATTCAGGCCGCGGCGCAGGAACAGCGGCAGCAGCACGAGTCCCCCGACGCCGAAGCGCAGCGCCGTCACGTCGAAGGCGTCGAGCGCGGCCGTGGCCATCGAGAGCTTCGTGATGGCCGGAAAGCCGGCCCAGATCACGGCGGCGAGCGCGCCGAACAGCGCGCCCGCGGCGGCGGGCGGCGGGGAGGAGGGCGCAGGGCTAATGGGACAGCCCTTGGTAGACGCGTCGTTCGAAGCCCTGCAACGCGGCGATCGCGGCGGCATCGTAGAACGGCAGGTACTGCATCAGCAGCACCGCGCATACGCCGCGCTTCGGATCGATCCAGAACTCGGTGTTGTAGATGCCGGCCCAGCTCAGGCTGCCGGGCGAGCGCGCGAGCGGGTCGTCGTGCGCCCCGGTGACCTGGAAGCCCAGGCCGAAGCTGTCGCGCCCCGCGCCGAGCGGGAACGGCTGGCTCACGGCCGGGTTGGCCGTGGGTTGCAGCTCCACCGTCACGCGGCTCTGGTTCTGGCCCATGAGCTTCACGCTGGCCTCGCTCAGCAGGCGCCTGCCGTCGGGCGCGCGGCCGTTGTTCAGGAACATCTGCATGAACTTCACGTAGTCGGCCGCCGTCGAGTGCAGCCCACCGTCGCCGTACACGGGCGCGTCGATCTGCGCCGGGTTCGGATCTTCCACCAGGCCTTGCGGCGTGGTGCGATGCACGGTCGCCACGCGGCCGTTTCTCTGCGGCGGCACTTCGTAGAACGTGTCGCTCATGCCGAGCGGCACGAAGATGCGCTCGTGCATGAACTCATCGAGCGGCTGCCCGGACACTTCCTCGACCACCTTGCCGAGCACGCGCGTGCTCTCGCCGTAGGTCCACTTCGTGCCGGGATCGTGCAGCAGCGGCAGGTTCGCCGCCGACGCCGTCGGGTCGCCGCCGATCAGCGCGGCCAGCACGGAGCTCGAGAACGCGTAGCCCAGGCCCGACGTGTGCGTGAGCAGGTGCCGGATCGTGATCGGCGTGCGCGCGGGCCGCGTGGTATAGCTCTTGTCGGCCGGATTGAAGTTCTCCATGACCTGCTCCGACTCGAACGCGGGCAGGTACTGCGACACCGGATCGTCGAGGCCGAGGTCGCCCTGTTGCACGAGCATCATGATCGCCACGGACGTGACGGGCTTCGTCATCGACGCGATGCGGAAGATCGTGTCGGGCGCCATCGCGATGTCGCGCGCCGTGTCCTGCTTGCCGAAGGCGCCGGTGTACAGCGTGCGGTCCGCGTCCGCCACCATCGCGACGACGCCGGGAATCTGCGTGTCGGCCACGACGCCGGCGAGATAGCGATCGATCTCGGCGCTGTCGGCGAGGCGGTTCTGGGCGTGAAGGTGGCACGGTGCGAGCGCGGCGAAGGCGAGCACCAACACGAGGCGTAGCACGTTGGAATCCTTGGCGAGGTTGGCGGCGGGGCTTACGACACTTCGTCGCCCGGGAATGCGTCGAAGCGGCGCGCGGGCCACGGCGAATCGGTCGCCACACTAGCGACTGGAGGGCGGGGGTGCAAGAGAGTCCGCGCCCCCGCGTCAGCGCGCGAGCACGTCCGTGCGATCGAGGGCCGCGACCAAGTGCTGCCACTCCGCCGCAAGCGAGCGGCGCGCGAGCTCCGCCTCCCGGTGTTGCGTGCGGCGCCATTCGACGAGTGCCTGCGGTGGCTCGGCATCCGCATCGCGCTTCTTCAGCGAGCGCGCATAGGCCAGCAGGCGGCGGCGCGCGGTACGCGCGTCCTGGTGCGCGCCGAGCACGTCCTGCAGGGACTTCGTGGCCTTCGCCGCCGGCACCAGCTCGGGGTACGGCTCGGAGAAGAACTCGAGCGCATAGCGCAGCCGCTTGGCGCGGATCCGCAGGCGGTGCAGATCGTCGGCCGAAGTGTCCGGGCCGAGTTTGCGGCCGAGCTTCACGACGCGCTTGCGGCTCTTCTTGAGGTAACGCGCGGCGCCGGCGCGAATCGTGAAGGATCGCCAGCGGCGCAGGGCCGCCGGGCTCGGCGCGCCTTCGAGCAGTGCGCCGAGATCCTCGATCAGCGCCGCGTAACGCTCGCCGGCGAACACCCGGTGCAGCGCCTCGCGGGCGCCGAGCCGCTCGCGGCGCAGTGCGAGCTCGTACCCGCCGAGATCCCGTGCCGCCGCCACGCCGGCCGATTGCAGGTGCTCGCGCAGCGCGTCGTCATGCACGTCGAGATCCCGCACGGACCCGAGTGCGCGCGCGAACCAGCGCAGCTCCTTGCCGAGGTGGGCGGCGCGTTGTGGCAGCAGCGCGCCGAACAGTCGCAGCGCCACGCGCATGCGCCGCGTGGCGATGCGGATCTGATGCACGTCCTCCGGCGCAGGTGTGCTGCCGGGGTGCGGCTGGCGCGCGAGCAACGTGTCGAAGTCGCGGCTCAGGCAACGGTACGCGAGCGCGATCATCGGCGAGTCCGGCGTCAGCGGCGGCTCGCTCGGCCGTTTGGGCGTGCGCGCGTGGTCACCGGCGGGGGCCGGCGGCGAAGTCGGCAGGCGCGAGATCGCGGTGATCATTAAGGTAAGTGGCTTGCCACGGGCGTCGAACGGATGTGACATTTAGGAGCGCCCCCGGGTGGGGTGTCAACGCGGCCGCGGCCCGGCTCGGGCCCGGGTTGGCCGCGTCAGTTCGCTCACTTCCGTAGCTGACGTGGCCAGGTCATGGAAATCATTGCGGTCTACAACATCAAAGGCGGGGTCGGCAAGACGACGACGGCCGTCAATCTGGCCTATCGTTCGGCGGCCGAAGGCTGGCCGACGCTGATCTGGGACCTCGATCCGCAGGGGGCGACCACCTACCTCCTGCGCCGCGACGCGCACGTCGAGGGGGGGTCGAAGGAGCTGATCGGCGGCGACTCCGACACGGCCGAGCTCGCGGTCACGACGGATCATCCGAATCTCGATCTGCTGCCGGCCGATCTGTCCTATCGGCGCATGGACGTGCACCTGCACAAGCGCAAGAATCCGGCGACGCGCCTGCTGAAGCTCATGCGGCCGCTGCAGGAGCGCTATGCGTCCGTGATCCTCGACTGCGCGCCGGGCATCTCGCTCGTGTCCGAGAACGTCATGCACGCGGCCAACGCGCTCGTCGTGCCGTTGCTGCCCTCCCCGCTGTCGGTGCGCATGCTGGAGCAGCTCTACGAGTTCGTGGCGCAGCAAGGCTGGGTCGACCTCAAGCTGCTGCCGTTCTTCTCGATGGTCGATCGCCGCAAGGGGCTGCACGTCGAGACGATTGCGGCGCTGCGCGAGCGCTATCCGTCGATCCTGCAGACGGAGGTGCCGTACGGAACCCAGTTCGAGCGGATCGCGATTCGGCGCGCCCCGATCGAGTCGTATGCGCCTGCGAGCGCGGCGGCGGAGGTCTATCGGCAGCTGTGGCGCGAGATCGACGCGCGGCTGCAGGTGGGGCTCGCGGCGCCGGCGGCGGCCGAGCCGACGCCCGCGCCCTCGCCGTCGGTCGCGGTCTAGCGGCGAGCCGCGGGCGGGCGCGACACGCCGAGATCCACGAGGATCTCCGTATCGTCGAAGTCACCGGGAAGCGGCGCCGGCTCGCCGCGGCTGCGCATCAGCTCGGCGAGTGCGGGGTCGATCTGCTGCGTCGTCGCGAAGTCGAGATCCTGCGTGTCGTGCGTGGTCGGTGCCTTGTGCTGCGGTTTGATCATGCTCTGAAGTCCTGGCCGGGGAACGGGCTCACCGGAGCAAGACACTACGCCGGCGTGCGCGCGTGCGACGTTAAGCCGGTCACGGACGGTCGCCGCGACCGGCGCGAGGCGACATAACTCGTGGCTGCCGCGCGGCCGGGCCGCGGCACGAGGCGCGTCGTCAGGGCGCTGCGGATCTGGCCGCGCGGCGGCGCAGCAGCGGCACGATCAGCCGGCGCCACGCCAGCGCGAGCCCCGTCCACACCATGAGCACGCTCGTGGCGGACACGACGGCGGCGAGCGTCTGGCCGATGAGGCCGAGTGCTTCGCCGGTGTGCAGGAAGCGGATCCAGATCCGCAGGCGCTGGCCGGGCGGCTGAGTCGAGAACGGCGCCCACGACCGGACCTCGCCGGTCGCGGCGTCGAGCGTCAGGGTGTGCCGCCGTTGCGGCTGACCGCCGTTGCCTTGGTCGACCGTGAAGCGTGCGCTGCCGGCCGCGGGCAGCGCCAGCGTCAGCGTGCGCCAGTCGCCGTGTGCGGCCGCGCGCGCGAACAGCTCGTCGTAGGCGAGCAGGGCACCCGCTTCGGCC
>DASZSB010000061.1:0-6040 GCA_035548835.1 Gammaproteobacteria bacterium
TCAGTCGTGCGAGCCGAGGAGCACTTCGGCGAGCAACGGCGGATCGACGTTGCCGCCGGAGAGGATCACGCCGACCGATCGGGTGTCGCGATGCGGCGACGCCAGCACCGCCGCGAGACCCGCGGCGCCCGACGGCTCGACCACCACCTTGAGGTCACGCACGGCGGCAACCATCGCCGCGCGAACCGCGGCGTCGTCGACGATCAGGCTGCCGGCGAGCTCGCGGCGATTGATCGCGAACGCGATCTCGCCCGTCAGCGGTGCGCGCAGTCCGTCGCACAGCGTCGTGCTGCCGCCCGACGCCGGCACACGCCGGCCGGCGGCCAGTGACAAGGCCAGGTCGTCGTAACCCTTCGGCTCGACCGCGTACACCGCGCACGCCGGGAAGGCCGACTTGATGCCGAGCGCCGAGCCCGCCACGAGCCCGCCGCCGCTACAAGGTACGTACAGCGCGTCGAGGCTCACGCCGCGCGCGAGCGCCTGCTGACCGAGCTCGAAAGCCGCGGTGCCCTGCCCCGCGACGATCTGCGCGTCCTCGAACGGCGGCACGAGCACGGCGCCGCGCTCGGCGGCGAGATCCGCCGCCATCTTCTCGCGGTCGTCGCGATGACGGTCGTAGAGCACCACCTCGGCGCCCCACGCGCGCGTGCCGTCGATCTTCACGGCCGGCGCATCGGCGGGCATCACGATCGTCGCCCGCAGCCCGAGCCAATGGGCCGCGAGGGCTACCGCCTGCGCGTGATTGCCGGACGAGAACGCCACGACTCCGCCGCGGCGTTCGGCGTCGGTGAGCTGCAACAGACGATTCAGCGCACCGCGAATCTTGAAGCTGCCGGAGTGCTGCAGGCACTCGGCCTTCAGCAGCACGCGCGCACCCACGCGGCGGTTCAGAGCCTCCGATTCGAGCACGGGCGTCTCCACGATGCGTCCGCGCATGCGCGCGGCGGCCGCGGCCACGTCCGCGGCGGTCGGCAGCGCACTGCTCATGGCTGCGCGCGGCTCGGTCCGTCGCCCGGCTCAGGTAAACTCGCGCAGCCCGTCAACCTGGGATCGATTCGCACGCCATGACCTCCGCCCCGCTGGTTCGCCTCGAGCACGTCGACGTGGCCCTCGACGGCACGAAGATCCTACACGACGTGACGTGGCAACTCCCGCGTGGCGAGCACTGGGGCATCGTCGGCGCCAACGGCAGCGGCAAGAGCACGCTGCTCGGTCTGATCGGCGGCACGCTCTGGCCGGCGCCGGAGTCGGGCGAGCGCCGCTACGATTTCGGCGCGGGCCCGGAGACCGACGCCGTGCGCGCGCGCAGCGAGATCGCGCTCGTGAGCCACGAGCTCCAGGATCGCTACGCCCGCCTCGACTGGAACTTCACCGCGCTCGACGTCGTGCTGTCCGGCGTCTACCGCACCGACGTGCCGCGCCGCCGCCCTGCCACGGAGCAGCGCAGCCGCGCGCTGGCAGTCATGCGCAGACTCGGCGTCGCGAAGCTCGCGGAGCGCCGCTTCCTCGAGTTGTCGCGCGGCGAGCAGCGTCGCGTGCTGATCGCGCGCGGCGTGGCCTTCGGGCCCACGGTGCTGCTGCTCGACGAGCCGGCCAGCGGGCTCGACCCGCCCGCACGCGCCGAGCTCGCGGCGATGCTCGATGTCGTGGCGCGGGAGTGCACGCTCGTGTGCACGGCGCACGTCCCGGGTGATCTGCCGCCGATGATCCGGCACTACCTGCGCGTCGAGCACGGCCGCATCGTCGCTCGCGAAACACGCATCGCGAACGCCGCACCGCGCGATCCCTCGAACGCCGCGTCGCGGCCGGCCCCGTCGCGCACGCGCCCTGCTCCGGCCGTCGCGCAAGGCGTCGGCGAGCCACTGATCGAGCTCGAGCATGCGGACGTCTGGCTCGGCTCGCGGCACGTGCTCCACGACGTGTCGTGGTGTCTTGCGCCCGGCCAGCAGTGGCTCGTCACGGGCGCCAACGGGTCCGGCAAGAGCACGTTCCTGCGCCTGCTGCACGGCCAGCTGCGACCCGCCCTCGGCAGCGAGATCCGCTGGCCCGCGCTCGGCAATCCGCGCAACGTGTGGGAGCTGCGCAAGCGCGTCGCATGGCTGTCACCGGAGCTGCAGGCCGCTTATCGTTACCCGTCGACGGTGCGTGCATGCGTCGCATCGGGATTCGAGTCGAGCATCGGGCAGACGCGCACCCTGTCGGCCGAGGAATCGGCGCGCGTCGACGAGCTGCTCGCGGAATTCGAGCTGACGTATCTCGCGGAGCGGCCGTTGCGGATGCTGTCCTATGGTCAGGCGCGCCGTACGCTGATCGCGCGCGCGCTGGCCAACCGGCCGCGCGTGCTGCTGCTGGACGAGCCGTGGGAGGGTCTCGACGCGTCGATGGCGGGTCTGCTGAATCGCGCGCTCGGGGCGGTGATCGCAGAGGGCACGCAGATCGTCTGCACCTCGCACCTGACGGCCCATCGCGAACACTTCACGCACCACCTCCTGCTCGAGGCAGGGCACGTGGCGCTCGCGACGGCGTTGCCAGGCGCCTAGAAGTGGTGGCTGTGGGCGCGACGCACGGCGCGGAAGTTGCGCCAGTGCGCGACGGCCAGCAGCACACTCGCGGCGATGTTGACGACCGTCTCTTCGACGACCGTCAATACGCCATGCCCGCGCAGCGCCACCAATGCCAGCACAGCGATCGCTACGGCACCGAGCAGCACGATCGTGGCGCCGCGGTGCGCGTGGTATCCAAACGCGAACCCGAGCACGCTCGTCGGCACCACGAACCACAGCATCACGGTGTGGAACTGTGCGTCGTTCAACCCCCACGTCAGCGCCAGAACGGGCAACAGCGCCACGACGACGGGCACCGCCAGACAGTGCACGATGCACACCGTCGACAGCGCGATCGCTATGTGGTCGAAGTACTTCGAGATCACCGTTGCCCCCGGATCCGGCGGCCATGCGCTATTCGCCGGGCCGGCGAGCATACCGCAGTTTGCAGCCCGCGACTCGCTTTCTGGCCATGCGCGATGGCCGTCGCTACGATCGCGTGGTTCCGATTCGCGAAGGAGAAATGTCCATGCAGCTCGAAGGCAAGACCGTCCTGATCACCGGTGCCGGCCGCGGCCTCGGTGCGGCCATGGCGCAGGGCCTCGCGGCGCGCGGCGCGAATCTGGCGCTCGTCGATCTCGATCCCGCGGGGCTCGAAGCCGTCCGCGGCGCATGCCAGAGTCGCGGTGTGCGCGTGGCCGTCTACGCCGCGAATGTCTCCCACGAGGCCGACGTCGTCAGGACGTTCGACCAGGTCGTGGCCGACTTCGGGCGCCTCGACGCCGCGATCGCGAACGCAGGCATCCTGCGCGACGGGCTGCTCGTGAAGGTCAAGGACGGCGCCGTGGTCGACAAGCTCTCGCTCGCGCAGTGGCAGGCCGTCATCGACGTGAACCTGACCGGCGTATTCCTGTGCGGCCGCGAAGCGGCCGAACGCATGATCCGGCTCGGCGGCGGCGGCTGCATCATCAACATCTCGAGCCTGTCGCGGGCCGGCAACTTCGGCCAGAGCAACTACTCCGCCGCCAAAGCCGGCGTCGCGGCGCTGACGGTGGTCTGGGCCAAGGAGCTCGCGCGCTTCGGCATTCGCGTCAACGCGATCGCGCCCGGTTTCATCCGCACGGAAATGGTGGCCAGCATGAAGCCCGACCTGCTCGCGAAGATGGCCGCCGGCATTCCCGTGCAGCGCCTCGGCGAGCCGGACGAGATCGCCAGGACGACCGCGTTCGTTCTCGAGAACGACTTCTGCAACGGCCGCGTGCTGGAGATCGACGGCGGTCAGCGCATCTAGAAAAGAAAAGGCCGGCAACCAGGACGGTTGCCGGCCAAAGTGCGCAGGAAATGACGCGCTGCTTAACCCGTGTAGGCGCGCTCGCCGTGCGACGTCGTGTCGAGGCCTTCGCGCTCCTGCTCCTCGGGCACGCGCAGCCCGACCGTGAGCTTCACGATGTAGAACGCGATGAACGCCACGACGGCCGTCCAGACGACGACGAGACCGACGGCCTTCGCCTGGATCATCAGCTGCGCGAGCTCGCCCGGGTAGCCGACGGTCGGCGGGTTCGTCGTCCAGTCGGTCACGAGGCCAGGGCCACCGAGGCTCGGATCGTTGAAGATACCCGTCGCCAGGGCGCCGAAGATACCGCCGAGCGCGTGCACGCCGAACACGTCGAGCGAGTCGTCCGCGCCGATCAGCCGCTTCAAGCCCGTGCAGCCCCAGAGGCAGATCACGCCGACCGCGAGGCCGATCACGAACGCACCCGGGATGCCGACGTTGCCGGCCGCCGGCGTGATCGCGACGAGACCCGCGACCGCACCCGAAGCGGCACCGAGCATCGACGGCTTACCCTTGAGCAGCCACTCTGCGAACGTCCACGAGAGCACCGCGCAGGCCGTGGCCAGGTAGGTGTTCATGAACGCCAGCGAAGCCGAGCCGTTCGCCTCGAGTGCGGAGCCGGCGTTGAAGCCGAACCAGCCGAACCACAGGAGGGAGGCGCCGATCATCGTCATCACGAGGTTGTGCGGCGGCATGCTCTCCTTGCCGAGACCGACGCGCTTGCCGATGATGAACGCACCGACCAGACCCGCGACACCGGCGTTGATGTGCACGACGGTACCGCCGGCGAAGTCGAGCGCGCCCCACTGCCAGATCAGACCCGCCATCGCGTTGCTCGCGTCAGCCGACGCAGCGTCCGTGTAGGCATCCGGGCCGGCCCAGAACCAGACCATGTGGGCGACCGGCAGGTACGAGAACGTGAACCAGATGACCAGGAAAATCAGCACCGCCGAGAACTTCACGCGCTCGACGATGGATCCCAGGATCAGGCAGCACGTGATCGCCGCAAACGTGGCCTGGAACGCCACGAACACGATCTCGTACATCGGAGTGGCCTTGCTGAAGGTGGCGCCGAGCGCGAACGTGCCCTTCACGGCGTCGAACACGCCGCTCAGGAACAGCCGGTCGGTGCCGCCGAAGAACGCGTTGCCCGAGGTGAACGCGAACGAGTAGCCGTACACGCACCAGAGCACCGTGATCAGCGAGAACCCTACGAACACCTGCATGAGTACGGAGAGCATGTTCTTGCTGCGGACCAGGCCGCCGTAGAACAGGCCGAGCGCCGGCACCGACATCAACAGCACGAGCGCCGTCGACGTCAGCATCCAGGCCGTATCGCCCTTGTTGGGGACCGGGTCGTCGGCGAAGGCCAGCATCGGCCCCAGCACCGCCGCCAGGCCCGCCAACAGGCGCACCGGCCATGACTTTAAGAGCTTCATCGTTGTCTTCCTCCAGATTTAGAGCGCGGCGTCGCCGGTCTCGCCCGTGCGAATCCGCACCGCATGCACGAGATCGAAGACGAACACCTTGCCATCGCCAATCGAGCCGGTACCGGCTGCGCTGATGATGGCTTCCACAGCCTGATCGAGCAGCGCGTCGGGCACCGCCGCCTCGATCTTGGTCTTCGGCACGAAGTCCACGGTGTATTCCGCACCGCGGTAGAGCTCCGTGTGGCCCTTCTGCCGGCCGAAGCCCTTGACCTCCGTGACCGTCAGGCCCTGCACGCCCGCCTCGGCCAGCGCCTGGCGCACGTCTTCGAGCTTGAACGGCTTGATCACCGCCGTAATGAGCTTCATCGCAGTAACCTCGATGTGTTGTTCATGACCGTTCTCACTTCTTGCCGCCGAGCGCGAACGTCTTCTTGATGCCGAACACGATCGCGTTGTCGCTGCCGACACCGTTGCCGGTGACGTTCAGGTCGGTGCTGTGGTCCCAGGCGAAGTTCAGATCGACATCCAGATCCTTCAGGTGCGTCGTGTAACCGAGCTCGAAGTAGCTGCCGCTGAAGTCCTGGCTGAAGCCGCCGACCTTGTAGTACGGGCCCTTCTGCGGCTGGATCGTGATGGAGGTGAACGTGTAGTCCTGCTTGTTGCCGAACCCGTCCCACTTACCCACGGCCACGTCGAGCGAGAAGATGCCGTAGTACAGCCCGAGGTTGACCTCG
>DASZSB010000062.1:0-9673 GCA_035548835.1 Gammaproteobacteria bacterium
GCCGTGCTCGTGATCCACGAGAACCGGGGCCTCAATCCCTACGTCGAGGACGTCGCGCGCCGCGCTGCGGTGGCCGGCTTCCTCGCGCTCGCGCCGGACGGCCTGGCGCCGGTCGGCGGCTATCCCGGCAACGACGACGACGGCCGCACGCTGCAGGCCGGGCTCGACCAGGCCAAGCTGCGCCAGGACATGATCAACAGCGCGCATTACCTGAAGGCGCTGCCTGTGTCGAACGGCAAGCTCGGCGCCACGGGTTTCTGCTGGGGCGGCGGCATGGTCAACAACCTGGCCGTGGCCCTCGGCGCGGATCTGCGCGCCGGCGTGCCGTTCTACGGTGCCGCCCCGGCGGCCGCGGACGTCGCCAAGATCAAGGCCGCGCTGCTGATCCAGTACGCCGGCAGCGACGAGCGCATCAACGGCATGTGGCCGGAATACGAGGCCGCGCTGAAGGCCCACAAGGTCAACTATCAGATGTACCGATACGAAGGCACGCAGCACGGGTTCCACAACAACTCCACGCCGCGCTACAACGAGGCGGCCGCGAATCTCGCGTGGGAGCGCACGATCGCGTTCTTCAAGCAGCATCTCGCCTAGGGTCCCGGCCACTCGAGCCCGCCCGCCGGTCGTCGAGCCCATGCTGAAGAATTGGCGCCGGCGGCGCGTCCTGGCCCGCCACTCGATTCCCGACGAGCTCTGGTCCGCGACCGTCGCCGACATCCCGGCGATCCGCCGCCTGGGTGCGGAGGACCGGCGCCGTCTGCGCGACCTCGTGCTGCTGTTCCTGCACGAGAAACACTTCGAGCCCGTGCAGGGCCTGGTGCTCGACGACGCGCGGCGTCTGCGGATCGCGGCATTGGCCTGTCTGCCGATCCTCGCGCTCGGACTCGACGCTTACTCCGGTTTCCACTCCATCGTGGTGCATCCCGACGAATTCCTCGTGCGCGATCGCACGTACGAGGACGAGGACGGCGTCGTGCACGTGGGCGACGACCTCCTGAGTGGGGAGGCGTTCGAGCAGGGACCGGTGGTGCTCGCGTGGAGCGAGATCGAAGCGAGCGGGCGCGGCGAAGGCTACAACGTGGTCGTGCACGAGCTCGCGCACAAGCTCGACATGCTGACCGGCGAGGCCAACGGCGTGCCGCCGCTGCACGCGGACATGCGCATGCCCGAATGGGTGGCCGCGTTCGACGCCGCGTACGACGATCTTTGCGAGCAGCTCGAGCGCGGCGTCGAGCCGTGGATCGATCCTTACGCGGTCGAAGATGCCGCGGAGTTCTTCGCGGTCTGCGCGGAGCTCTTCTTCGACATGCCGAAGGAGCTGCGCGACGAGTATCCGGACGTCTATCTGCAGCTCGCGAAGTTCTTCAGGCAGGACCCCGCCGCCGCGTGAGGCGGGCGACGTCGAGGCGCACGCGCTTCACGCCGAATACGAGACCGATGACGCTCGTGGCGAGGGCGCCCAGGCTGAGCGCGATCATGCCGATGTCCCACAGTGGCCGCCGGTCGTACCAGAAGCCGAAGTCGAGGCTGTGCAGGCCGTTGTACAGCCAGCGCTCGAGACGGTTCAGCCGGTGGATCGTCGCGACGATCTGGCCGAGCTCGACGTCCACGTAGACCCAGGTTTCGAGCGGATCGTCGAACTTGACCCGCAGCACGGGCAGGGCGGCCTGCCGGCCGCGCGAGTAGTAATACGAGTCGTAGTCGTGGAGCAGCGTCTGGTCCACGATCTGCGCACCACCGGCCGCCGCCGCCAGGCGACCGAGCAGCGCATCGGCCGGGAACGGCTCGGCGTGCGGCGTCAGCGTCGCGGCATCGATCAACAGATGTGCCGGCGCGGCGCGCCCGGCGACGGCATACGGCTGATGCAGGCGCTCGCGATGCGGATCGAGCTGCGCCGTCGTGCTCGCAAAGCGGGCCAGGTAGTAGGGATGGTCGGCAATGCGCCGGAACTCGATCTCCTTCAACGACCGGCCGGCGAGCGCGGGGCCCCAGGCGGCCGCGTCGAAGCGCGGGAACCTGTCGAGCTCGACCGGGCCGCCGGACAGCGCTTCGCTGCCGATCGCAAGGCCCCGCGCGTTGGTCCACTCGAACGGCTCCATGGACAGCAGCCCGCTGAACACCCAGGTCAGCGCGAACGCGCCGAAGACGAGCCCGAGCACGTGGTGCCAGCGCATCCAGCCCTGGTAGCGAGCCGTGCCGACGAAGCGCACGGGTCGCGACCGATACAGCTGCATCACGCCGACGACGAGGCCGAGCACCGCGAGCACGCAGCCCAGACCCGAGGCGACGACCACGGTCCAGTACCACGCGGGCTGATTCGTCCGCAGCGGCGTGATGTAGAACCAGTGCGGGATCGTCGCGATCCAGGCCAGCCCGCGCGTCCGCGCCGTCGTTACGAGGCGCACGTCGGCGCTGTCCGGGGAGACGTAGGCCTCGGTGCCCGCGCCGTCGTCGACGCGGAATTTGTACAGCGGCAGCTCGCGGGAGAGCAGCAGCGTCCACTGGTCGGGACGCTCCACGGTCTGCAGCAGGGCCACCTTTTTTTCTTCTACGCTCAGAAACTTGGCCGCAATGCCTCGGGCCGCTTCGACATCGACGGGCGCAAGCTGCGAGCCGTCGTCCGCGAATACCGTGGCCGAGCCATAGGGGCTCTCGAACCGGTAGGCGGGCCGGCCGAGGACCGTGGTCAGCGTGACTTCGCCGAAGCCGCTGTCGGCGCGAGCCGCGGCTTCCGCCGGAGTCAGTCGGACTGCGCCGAGATCGAGGTCCGGTAGCCGCTCGAGCCGCGCCTTGGCATCGAGCGCCGGCATGCCGCCGACGTAGATCATCGCGATCCCGGTCACGAACCACAGCACGAACAACAAGCTGAGCGGGATTCCGAGATATCGGTGGAGCAGGATCAGCGTGCGGCGGAGCAACTGCATTGCGTGAAGATCATGTGGCCTCGATACATCGAAGCGTACTGCCTGAGGTCCATGCTCTGCACGCGTGACGCCGCAGCGGTGCCGCGCGAAGCGCATTCGCGAGCGCCGCGCATCGGACCGTTGCAGGCACACAACATAGTATATATAGTAATAGCGCTATATATGATCTGGATGCGCCTGCCCGTCTGATGCAGAGTCGATGGGTCGTCGGCCGTCCAGCGGCTGATCGCGGGGAATGGGGGGGACAATCGCAGCTTTTTGGCAACACTGCTACGTCTGCTCGGCAGCGGGCGTCTTTTCCATTTGTATTCTTGGTGCCAGAGATCGGGGGTAATCCATGTTAGGAAGCACACGCGACCAGACACAGGTCGTCAATCGCACCGTGCTCGCTTCGACCATTTCCGCCTTGCTGGCGGGGGGCGGCGCGGCGCAGGCGCAGCAGCAACAGAATCCACAGGGGCTGGAAGAGATCACGGTCACGGGCTCGCGCATCGTCCGGCGCGACCTCGAGGCCGCCAGTCCGATCGTCACGATCGATTCGAAGAAGTTCGAGAACTCCAGCACGATCAGCATCGAGAGCGTGCTGAACCAGATGCCGCAGTTCGTGCCGGAAGGCACCCAGTTCGATCAGGGCATTCAGGCGGGTCCCACGTTGTCGCTGGGTATCGGCAGCGTGAACCTGCGCGGCATCGGCCCGAACCGTACCCTCGTCCTGATCGACGGTCGTCGCGCACAGCCGTCCAACGCGGCGTTGCTGGTCGATACGAACACGGTTCCGTCCGCCGCCATCGAGCGCGTCGAGACGATCACCGGTGGCGCCTCGGCCGTGTACGGCGCCGACGCCATGGCCGGCGTCGTGAACTTCATCCTGAAGAAGGATTTCGAAGGCGTCGACATGGACTTCCAGACCGGCGCCACCGCACAGGGCGACGGCGAGGAGACCAAGTTCAGCTCCCTGCTCGGTGTGAACTCGGGCGACGGCAAGAGCAACGTGATGCTCGGCGTCGAGTGGTACAACCGCGGCGCGGTGCAGCTGCGCGACCGCAAGTTCTTCATGAACGGCTGGTTCGATCCGGGCAGCGACGCCTCGGGCTTCATCCAGATGCCGGGCTACTCGCCCTCGACGGCCATTCTCGGGGTCGGCACCGTGTCGAGCGCCGGTCTGCCGACGCAGGCCGCGGTGGACTCCATCTTCGCCGGTGTGGCCGGCTATGTTCCGGGCGGTGTTGCGCCGTCGGGTGGTCTGGGAACTGGGCAGTTCGTCGTCAGCAACCGGAGCGAGATCTATTTCAATCCCGACGGTTCGCCGTTCGTGCTGGCCGGCGCGCACGGGTACAACGGGCCCTTCGACACCGTGAATAGTCACACGCCAGAAGGCTCGGGCTACTCCGGCGTGCGCTTGCAGCCTAACGGCAACCTGGGCCAGGTTTCCTATGAGGGCCAGGCATCGTCACCGCTGAATCGTCATTCGTTGTTCGGCCGTGCCACGCACGAGATCAACGACAACCTGACGGCGTTCGTGCAGGCCAACTACTCCGGCGTCGAGGTCACGACGAACCAGGCCTCGTTCCCGCCGGCAATCACGGTGTGGTCGGCGCCGATCCCCGTCGATGGTCGGCCGATTCCGGCCGCGCTGCAGACGCTGCTGGCGTCGCGCCCGACGCCGACGAACCCGTGGACGCTGTTCCGCGTGCTCGACTTTCTCGGCGCTCCGGTCACGACCAAGTCGACGAACGACGTGTTCCAGATCATGGCCGGTGTCGAGGGCAAGTTCAGCAACCGCGACTGGACCTGGGAGGCCTACGTGTCGTCGGGTCAGACGAACACGGAGAACTTCTTCAACAACCTGCCGTCGCTGCAGCGTTACCAGTTCCTGCTGAACCAGCCGAACGGCACCTGGGGTGCGTCGGGCCCGGCCGGCTTCACGTCGGGCCGCAACTACGTGCAGACCTGCACGAGCGGTCTGCCGATCTTCTCCAACAGCACGTCGTCGCCTGGCTACGTGACTCCGGACTGTCTCGAGAGCATCGCGTCGAAGGCGCGTGCGCTCACGAAGCTGAAGCAGGACATCGGCGAGTTCAACCTGCAGGGCAAGCTCACCGACATGAAGGCCGGTGAGCTGCGGTTCGCGCTCGGTGCCAGCACGCGCAAGAACACGTTCTCGTTCGATCCCGGCGAGACGAACGATCGCGAATCGGTGGTCGAGAACCCGATGAGCATCTTCGCCTCGAACAACACGGCCGGCGGCACCAAGGTCAACGAGATCTACGGCGAGCTGCTGGTGCCGGTCACGAAGAAGTTCGACCTCGAGTTCGGTTTGCGCGAGTCCGATTACGCCGATTCGCAGATCGGCACCACGGACACGTCGAAGGCGCTGTTCACGTTCCGGGCGACCAACTCCCTGACGCTGCGCGGCGGCTTCCAGCGGGCCGAGCGCGCGCCGAACACCGCGGAGCTGTTCCAGGGCGTGTCGCTGCTCGTCGTGCCGTTCGCGCCGAGCGATCCGTGCTCGTACACGACGACCGCGACGTGGGGCAACCAGGCCAGCAACCCGAACCGCCTCGCGGTTCAGACGTTGTGCGCTGCGATCATCAACAACAGCGACACGATCACGGCGAACGACAACACGTCGGTGTTCGGTCTGCCGGGCAGCACGGCGGCCAACAACTTCGCGCGTCCCGGCAACCCGTTCTTCCCGCTCGAGATCGAGCTGCGGCAGGGCAACCCGAACGTGAAGCCGGAGCTCGGCAAGACGTTCACGTTCGGTCTCGTCATGCAGCATCCGGGCAAGCTGGAGGGGCTGACGGCATCGTTCGACTTCTACAACATCGAGATCACCGACGCGATCGCACCGCTGAACTCGCTCTTCGCGTACCAGCAGTGCTTCAACGCCAACGGCACGAGCAACCCGACGCTCTCCTACACGGGTAGCCCGTACTGCGCGTTGATCAAGCGCAACGTGGTGTCCGGTGAGCGTGCGTCGGTCGACGCGCCGTTCATCAACACCGGTACGTTGAAGACCACGGGCCTCGACATCGCGACGAACTGGACGAAGGACCTCGGCAAGGGCTCCTTCTACATCAACGCGCTGGTCACGGTGCTCGGCAAGTACGACATCCAGGACGCGCCGGGCTCGGCTGTCGTGCACGAGAAGGACACGCTGCAGACGCAGGACGGTGGTCAGTTCAAATACAAGATGACCAACACGTTCGGCTACAACTTCGGCGGCGGCAAGGCGAGCATCGGCCTGCAGTGGCGGTACCTGCCGGGTATCCGCGACGAGTCCGTGGCGCGTACGCCGACCTCGAACGTGTATCCGGTTGGCTCGTACCAGTCGTTCAACCTGTTCGCGGGCTACACGGTCAACGACAAGATCAACCTGCGCATGGGTATCGACAACCTGACCGACGTGCAGCCGCTGATCGTTGGCGCCCGCCCGGGCGACAACAATGCGGAGGTCACGCGCGCCGACTACTACGACGTCCTCGGGCGTCGCGCCTATGTCGGTGTGAGGATGAGCTTCTAGCGAAGTCTGCGCCTTCCGGGCGCGACGACGGCGAGCCCGCAAGGGCTCGCCGTTTTTTTTGTTCGGATCGCCGGCCCGTGCGCCGGGGGGGGCTACTTGCGGTTCTCGGGTGCTGGCTGCGCGGCCGGAGCCGCCTCGACCGCTTCGGTCTTGATCGCGTCGCGATCGCCCCGGCGGCGCGACTTGCGCGTGACCTCCGTGGCGGCCGTGAGCGCGGCGACCTCGTCGGCGCTGACGGGGCTGAACATGCCGAGCTCGCAGGTGGGTCCCGGCACGAAGCTCGGCCCCTGCAGCGCGATGTGCTCGTTGGTGCCGGGCGTGGTGTAGGGCACGAGGTTGCTGCTGGCTCCGGTCCGCAGCATGACCGTGAACGTGCTGCCCGCGCAGAGCCTGCTGTCGCTGTAGGTGAAGCTCAGCGGCGTCGTGCGGTTCATGCCGAGGCACTGACGCCCGAGCTGGTTGTGATACGTCGTCCGGTCGCGCGTGGTGAACAGCACGTTGCGATTGTCGAGCACCTTCGTCGTGCGGATGCTCGAGCGATTGAGGCAGGCCGTGGCCGCCCTGGCGTCTGCCTGCTCGTCGGCGTGCGCCATGCCGGCACACACGACGCCCGCGGCGGCGGCCGCGAGCAGCGAACGGCGAAATTTCGTCGCCGGGTTCATCGGCGTCAGGCCGACAGCACGTCCGGCGCAAGCCGTCCCGTGCTGTCGCCGAACCGGTCGAGATGCACGCCGACCTTGTCGAGCACGGTCAGCAGCAGGTTCGTCATCGGCGTGCGGTCCGGGTAGACGACGTGCTGGCCCGCCGCGAGCGTGCCGCCGAGTCGGCCGAGCAGCAGGCACGGCAGGTCGGAATGCCGGTGCAGATTGCCGTCGCCCATGCCGCCGCCATACACGATCAGGCTGTGATCGAGCAGGCTGCCGTCGCCGTCGGGCGTGGCGTGCAGCTTCGCGGCGAACTCGGCCATGAGCTTCACGTGGTAGCTGTCGATGCGGGCCTTCTTCTCCATGAGCTCGGGGTCGCCACGGTGGTGTGAAATGGCGTGGTGGGCTTCCGGCACGCCGATGTTCGGGTAGGAGAGGCCGGACAGCTCCTTGGCCATGATCATGCTGCCGATGCGCGTCGTGTCCGTCTGGAAGCCGAGCTTCAGCAGATCGAACATGATCCGCGCGTGCTCCTCGTAGGTGTCCGGGATGTCGGTCGGCCGGTCTGGCAGCGCCACGTCGCGCACGCCGCGGCTCTCGACGCTCTGGATGCGCCGCTCCACCTCGCGCACGGACTCGAGGTATTCGTCGAGCTTCGCACCGTCGCCGCCGCCGAGCGTGGTCGCAAGACGCGCGGCTTCGCCGCGCACGGAGTCGAGGATGCTCGCGGCGGAGCGGGCACGCGCGAGCCGCTGCTCGCTCGAGCCGCCGTCGCCGAAGAGGCGCTCGAACACGATGCGCGGGTGGAGCTCCGCGACGTTCGGCGTGGTCTCGCTGCGCCACGACACCGTGCTCGTGTAGAAGCAGTCGCCCGCGTCGCAGGCGCCCTGTGTCGGCGGGTCGATGCTGAGCTCGAGCGAGGCCACGGGCGAGTCCCTGCCGAGGGTCTGGGCCGCGATCTGGTCGGCCGATGTCGCGAGCTTGACCTCGACGCCGGGGCGCGTGCGGTCGTAGGCGTGCACGCCCGTGAGCCAGGCGGCCGAGGAGCGGGGGTGGTCGCCGGTGCCGTCGCCGAACGTCTCCGCCTGCGCATGCGCGAGACCCGTGACCACCGTGAGCTCGCTGCGCAGCGGGGCCAGTGCCGCGAGGCACGGCGTCAGCTCGAAGCCGCGCCCGGCGGTCTTCGGCTTCCAGTACGAATGCACGATGCCGTTGCCGGCATAGAGGAACGCGAGCCGCGGCGTGAAGCGCGGCGCGTCCGCGCCAAACGCCGGCAGCATGGCGTCGAGCAGCGGCAGCGCGAGCGCGGCGCCGGCGCCGCGCAGCAGCGTGCGCCTTGTCAGAGACTTCCTGGTGACGAACATCAGTGAACCTCCTGACCGGGCGTGGCGATCCCAGCCGCCGCCACGGTCGTAGCCGTGCGCGGTGCGCGTGCCGGCGGCACCCAGCGCTGCCGGAACGGCACGCTCGTGGCGATTCCCTCGACGATCGATCGGAACGTGTAGCCTTGGCCGGCCGCATGCCGAACGATGCGCCGGACGGCCGGCAGGTCATAGTACTGAATGTTGCGCCCCAGGGCGTACATCAGCAGCTTCTCGGTCAGCGCCGTGACGAAGCGCTCGGAGTCCTTCAGCAGCAGCGCCTTCACGCCGGCCGCGCCGGCGACTTTCGTGCCGTCCGCGAGCTCGCTGTCGGTCTCCACCGGCCGCCCGCCGTCGAGCTCGCGCACGCGGCCCACGGCGTCGAACTGCTCGAGCGCGAAGCCGATCGGGTCCATCTGCGCGTGGCACGACGCGCACTGCGGGCTCGCGCGGTGTGCCGCCATGGCCTGCCGCATCGTGAGCTTCTCGCCTTCGGCGGCCGTGGGTGCCGCGAGCGCGGGCACGTTCGGCGGCGGCGGGGGCGGCGGGGACGCCAGCAGGTTGTCGAGCACGAACTTGCCGCGCAGCACGGGAGAGGTGCGCGTCGGGTACGACGTCAGCGTCAGGATGCTGCCCTGGCCGAGCAGGCCGCCGCGGGGCCCCCCGGCCGGCAGCTCGACGCGCCGGAAGTAGCTGCCGCGCACGTACGGGATGCCGTAGTGCTGCGCGAGGCGCTCGTTCACGAACGTGTAGTTGGCCGTGATCAGGTCGAGCACGCTGCGCGGCTCGCGGAACACGCTCGACACGAACAGCTGCGTTTCCGTCACGAACGCGCGGCGCAGGTTCTCGTCGTAATCGCGGAACAGGAAGAGGTCCGGGTCCTTGTGCGCCACGTCGCGCAGGAAGAGCCACTGCGACGCGAAGTTGTCGACGAGCGAGTCCGCGCGCGGATCCGCGAGCAACCGGGCGATCTCACGCGACAGCACGCGCGGGTCCGCCAGCGTGCCGTCCGCGGCGGCCGCGAGCAGCGCGTCGTCGGGCATGCTGCTCCAGAGGAAATACGACAGACGCGAGGCGAGCTCGACCGCGCGGAGCTCGAACGGCTGGCCGGGTTGCACGCCCCGCGGCACGCGCTCGATCCGGAACAGGAACTGCGGGCTCACGAGCGCGCGCTCGAGCGCGCGCTGGATGCCGCGCTCGAAACCGTGTTCCGCGGCG
>DASZSB010000063.1:0-16478 GCA_035548835.1 Gammaproteobacteria bacterium
AACCAGCGCAACGCGAGGATGACGACGGAGAGCTCGATGCTCATCGCCGTTCAGAACGTCCAGTCGGATCTGCGCGCGGGATTCACGGCCGCGCGCGACATGAGCTCGCACGGCAACGGCTACGCCGACGTCGACATCCGCAACGCGATCAACGAGGGCCGGCTCGACGGCCCGCGGTTCCAGGTGTCGGGTCGCGGCATCGTCTGGGGCAACGTGGCGAATCCGCTCGGCAACATCGGCGTAAGCAACGTCGAGGAGGCGCGCGCGGCAGTGCGCGACCATCACGACCACGGCGTGGACTGGATCAAGCTGTTCCCGACCGGCGGTTACTCGTTCACGGCGACCGGTGAGGCGCAGTACGAGATGCGCTATCCGCTGCCGGTGCTCCAGGCGCTGATCGACGAGGCGCATCGGCTGGGTCACAAGACCGCGTGTCACGTGTACGGCGGCGAAGGGCAGCACAACGCGATCGTCGCCGGCTGCGACACGATCGAGCACGCGTTCGGCCTGAACCCGGACGACGCAAAGCTCATCGTGTCGAAAGGCCTCTTCTACGACCCGACGCTCGTGCGCTACGTCGAACCTTACATGGACGACAACGACGCCAAGGCCACGGGCGGCAAGTACCGCATGACCGCGATCTTCGAGCGCGCCGTCACGCTCGCGGGCAACACGCCGGGCATGCGCATCATGCTCGGCAGCGGCGTGGACGGCTCGACGTATGCGCACGGCACGCAGGCGCTCGACTTCGAAGCGCTGGTCAAACGCGCCCACCTGACCCCCGTCCGTGCGCTGCAGGCCGCGACCGTCGTCAACGCCGAGGCGATCGGCTGGGGCGAGCGCGTCGGCTCCCTCGAGCAGGGCAAGTTCGCGGACGTCGTCGCCGTCGCCGGCGATCCGGTCGCCGACGTGACCGAGCTGCAGCGAGTGAAGTTCGTGATGAAGGGCGGCCGAGTCGTCCGCAACGACTTCTGAGCGGGGTGCGTTTGCCTGACTCCGGCGCACCGCCGGGCCGGGTTGCGCACCTTCGTGTGGTGCGCCTACATTGCGAGGCCGGCGACGACCCCGGCCGGCCATCCGCGAACCCATGAACCTCCGCCAGTTCGATCTGAATCTGCTCGTCGCGCTGGACGTACTGCTGACCGAGCGCAACGTCACGCGCGCCGGCGAGCGACTGTACTTGAGCCAGCCGGCCATGAGCGGCATCCTCGCGCGTCTGCGCCACGCGTTCCACGACGAGCTGCTCGTGCGCGTCGGCCGCAACCTCGAGCCGACGGCGCTCGCGCTCGAGCTCGCGGGCCCGGTGCGCGAATGCGTGCAGCAGATCGAGGACCTGCTGAATCTGCGCCGCCCGTTCGAGCCCGCCAGCGCGCGCTGGTCGTTCCGGATCGCCGCCAGCGACTACGTCGTGTTCCTGGTGCTCGGCCCGTTGCTGAAGGCGCTCACGGCACGTGCGCCGAACGTCTCCGTGCGTTTCTATGCGCTCGAGCCCGCGGCCGCCGAGAAGCTCGCGGCCGGCGAGCTCGATTTCGCAGTGCTGCCCGCGCAGATCGAGGAGCACCTGCCGTCCGCGCCGCTGTTCGAGGATTCCTGGATCTGCGCCGTGTGGTCGGGCCATCCGCACACGAGGGACCGATTCACGCTCGAGGAATTCCTCGCCTTTCCACACCTGAGCTTCCGGTTTGCCGGGCCCGACCATGGCTCGGTCGCGGAGAGCTATCTCGAGCAGATGGGCTGCGAGCGCCGGATCGTGGCGTCGACCGAGAGCTTCGCCACGGCGCCGTTCCTGTTGCGCGAGACGCCGCTCGTCACGCTGGTGCCGCGCAGGCTGGGGGAGCGCCTGCGCGAGGCCGCGGGTATCCGGCTCGTCGAGCCGCCGTTCGAGGTGCCGCCACTGCGCGAGAAGCTGATCTGGAGCCCGCGCTTCACGGCCAGCGCCCCCCATGCCTGGCTGCGCGCGCAGCTCGGCGAGGTCGCCGCGGCGCTGTAGTCCTGCAGGCCATACAGGTATCCGCGCCACCGATACCGGGTATCGGCCTATTCCATTTCCCAACCGCGACCGCGCACAGAACGATGGGGCCGGGATTCTTTGGGGACGGGGGTGCTCTGTGCGGAGTTGCGTACGGTCGGGCCTGCTCGGAGCGCTGCTCGCAGCGCCGTTGGCGGTCCATGCGCACCATGGGACCTCGGCTTCGTACGATCTCGGCACGCAGTGGACGCGCGACGCCGTGGTCACGAGCTTCCACTACGCGAATCCGCACCCGCAGCTGTTCTTCGACGTGACCGACGAGCACGGCAACGTCGAGCACTGGTCGGCCGAGCTGCTGCCGAATCCGGCCGGTCTGCTGCGCGTCGGCTGGACGCGCGCGCGCTCCACGCAGGCACTGGCGCCGGGCACGAAGGTCCGGATCACGATCTCGCCGGCGCGCGCCGGGGGCCCGGTCGGGCTGCTCGTCAAGGTCACCGACCAGAACGGCAGGGAGCTCGTGTCCGATCGAGTGCCGTATTCAGAGCCCGGCGATGCCGCCGCGGCCAAGCCCTGAGGGCGCGCCGTGCGCACCTGGCTGCACGCCGTCGTCGTCACGTTCGCCGTTACCGCGGGCAGCGCGCTCGCGCAGGCGCCTTTCGGCCCGCCGCCCTCACGGTCGGGCCCGGGGTATCCCAAGGTCTATGACTCGAGCATGCCGTTCGAGCCCAAGGATCTCGCCGGCATCTGGACGCCCAACGCCGTCGGCTTCGGCGGCGGTGGGCGCTGCCGCGACTGCGGCGACCGCGGCTTCAGCCTAGACTTCCCCGTGTTCACGCCGGCGGGGCAGGCGGCCTTCGACAAGAACATTCCGTCCTACGGCCGGCTGCTCGGCAGCGACGACGCGAAGGCGCATCCCGAGGAGCACATCGGCCGCCGACGCTCGCAGCCGCCGGCGCTCGGCAACGATCTCTACCAGTACTGCAACCCGATGGGCATTCCGCGCGCGATCCTGTATCCCGATCCCGAGGAGTTCATCGTGCTGCCGGACCGCATCCTGCAGCATTTCCAGTGGGGGTATGGCCTGCGCACGATCTGGATGGACGGGCGCAAGCTGCCGAGCCCCGAGGAAATCGACATTCCCCGGTGGTGGGGCTATGCGGTCGGCCGCTGGGATGGCAACACGCTCGTCGTGACGTCCACGGGTTACGACGAGCGCACGTGGATCGATCACTTCGGCTACCCGCACAGTGCGGACATGGTGCTCGAGGAGCGCTACACGCGCATCAACTACGACACGCTCGAGCTCAAGATGGTGCTCACGGACCCGACGTACTACGCGCAGCCGTGGGTCGCGCAGACGAAGCGCATGCACCTGATCCCGCGCGATTTCATCCAGTCATCCGGCTGGAGCGGCCTGCTCGAGGATCTCTGCGCGCCGGTGGACGAGGTCGACACCTTCAACCGCCTGATCCGCGACCCGGCCGGCACCGGCAAACCCGCCGCTCCCCCGCGCCGCTGACGCAGGCGAGGATCTCTCGCCAAGGCGCCGAGCCGCCAAGGCAGACAAGAAGACCGTAAGCAGTCCGATCTTCTGTCTCCAAACTCTTCCTTGGCGCCTTTGCGTCTTGGCGAGAGTATTTCTTCTTCTCTACTTCTTGCTGAAGTCGAAGAGCTTCTCGAGAGCCGCGTCGTCGTTGCCGCCGCTCATGCCCTGCTCGAAGTACTTGTGCCAGATCGCGGCCCACGGGCGGCCGTACATGTCCGGAATCTCGTACTGGATCGTGTCGCCGGGGTGCACGGGCTGGTTCACGCCCTTGACCGAGAAGATCGTCTCCACGCATTCGATGAACGGATACGGCTCTTCCGTCGCGTCCGTGTAGTCGTTGATCTTGTGCAGGTTGCGCACGATGCGGACCGGCTCCACCAGCGCCTCGGGGTCGTACAGGATCGCCTCCTGATTGAGCCCGATGAACTTGCCGTTCTTGCGGATCGGCGTGTAGATCTCGACCGACTGCATCTTGTCCGACCACTCGAACGACGAGTGCGACTTCCACGCCTGGACGTTGCTGGTCCAGGTGATCAGCACGTCGCCGTCCCAGAAGCCGATCGTCTCGCCGTACCAGCGTGGCACGGCGGCGCCGAGCCGCGGAACGCCGCCGTTCTTGACGTCCTCCATGTTGAACTGGCGGCCGATGTTGATGTCGGTGATGAAGTTGCGCGCGACGCCCGCCCGGACCTCGACGAAGTTCGGCGTGGCGACCACGTAGTGCTCCCACACCGAGAACGGGTAGAACCGGCGCACGAAGCCCTCCGGCCAGCAGAACGTCGACGGCCAGATCGCGTGCCCGCGCATCTGGTGGTACGCCTCCTGCACCGTGCGCTCCTGGTACTCCGGCGTCAGCAGCGACACGACGGTGGAGATCTGCGTGTGGGCACCCCAGTACCAGTTCTGCTGGTTCTGCGGCGCGAAGGCCGGGCGCTCGTACACGCCGTTCCACTCGGCGGCCGGAAAGTCCTTGAATGTGTACACGTTCGGTCCGCCGCGCTTCTTGGTCTCGGCGAGCAGCGCTTCGTAGTGCTCCTGCGCGGTCTTGAAGCCGTAGGGGCTCACGATGGCTTCGCGCGGCAGGTCACGGTCACAGTGGCCCCAGGGTGCGTCCTCGTCCTTGCCCGTGTTCAGCGGGTTCGGGCTCAGGATGCCGCGCTGCACCTCGCTCGCCATCGGGCTGTTGCAGCGGAAGTAGCGCTTGTCGGTCCACAGCGCCTTGTCCTTGTAGAAATCCTTGCTCGTGAAGATGTCGACGGGGAGCGGCTTCACGTCTTTCGGCGGCGCGCTGGCCGGAAAGCCGTCGAGCTCCTGTTTGACGCCCGGCCGCGGCGGGGCGAACGCGTTGCCCTTCCAGGCGGGGCCTACCGGCGGCCGATTCAGCACGCTCGCGGCCAGCGGCCGGCCGCGGCCCACGCTCTTGAAGCCGATGTCCGGCATCTCCTGAGCCGAGGCCCACGTGGTGATCAGAAGGGCGGCCAGCGCCCCAACCTTCGTCGTTCCGTGTCGCATTGGTTTTCCCTCAGGGAGGAGGTGCACGACTTTACATGGCCGGGCTCGCCCTGTCTCGCGGGCGCCGGGTCGCGCGGGCCTCAGGCCCGGGCACAAGGGGGCGCTCAGCGGCGCGCGAGCTGCGCCTCGGTGCAGGCCGCCATGACGGTCAGGAAGCGCTGGTAGGCGTCGGTTCCGACCACGAACGGATGCGCGGTGCCGGGGTTGCGGTGGGCGAGCCGGTCGAGCTTGCCGGCGAAGCCGTCGTACAGCGGATGGTTCTGGATCTCGACGTCGGCGCCGAGCTGTTTCGTGACCGCCGCGAAGTGCTCGACGGACTGGGCATATTGGCGCAGGCCGTCGTCCGGGATTCGTCCGGCCAGCAGGATCGAGCCGCCGAACAGCGCCGCCGTGTGCGTTTGCCGGCCGTCGCGCACCTGGAACACGAAGCCGAGCGAGCCCGGCGTGTGGCCCGGGATCAGCACGGCCGTGATCTTCGTGCCACCGAACTCGATGACCTCGCCATCGGTCACGACCACGTCGCGGTGCGGCGGCGGCAGGCCCGCCGGTGCGGGCGGGGCCGGTGCGCCGGCCGGCGGCGCGGGCGGATGCTCGATCAGGTCCCAGTCGGCCGCGGAAAGCGCGACGCGGGCCCCGCGCTGCTGGAAGTAGCTCGCGGCGCCGTAATGATCCGCGTGCCCGTGCGCGAGCAGCACGTACTTCACGTCGTTCGGATCGAGGCCCACGGCGCGCAGGCCGGGCAGCAGCACCGACTCGAGCTGGTCCGGGTAGCCGGCGTCGATCAGCAGGATGCCGGCCGGCGTCGTGAGCGCGTAGATCACGGTGCTCGTGCGGCCGAGTGCGTACAGGTTGTCGAACACCCGCACGGGCGTCAGCAGCGGGTCGTCGGCGCGGTTCGCGCGCGCCGTGTCGCGGCCGCAGAAGAATTCCACGGCGTCCGCCCATTCGCCGCCGGCCGCCGCGCGCGCGCGGGCGACGCTGGCCGTGACGCGCGCGTTGTCCGGTGCAGGGGTTGTCGAAGCGGGCGGCTGCGCCGCCGCCAGCGACGCCACCACCCATGCCGCCGCGCCGAGCCCATACGATCGCTGCATACCGGTGCCCCCCTTGCCGCACGACACCACACTCCCGCCGCGAACGAAAATCGCGCGTCGCGATTGCACGCATTGCGGCGGCCGATGGGGGCATAGGTACTGGCGATTGCAGCCATTCGTACATGCGATTTCAGCGCGGCCGCCGCGGGGCGGTAGCGTTCGGCTCGCGGCACATGCCGTGCCGGCGGGGGGAAGATGCGTTCGAAGAAGCTCTGGCGCGTGCCTGCCGTGCTCGCGCTGTGCGGGCTCGCGCTCGCGAGCGGCGCGCAGCCGCCGCGCTCGCCGCGCGCCGCGGCGCAGGCGGACCTGACCGGGCAGTGGGTCGCCCAGATCACGGAAGACTGGCGCTGGCGCATGATCACGCCGCCGAAGGGCGACTACGCGTCCGTGCCGCTGAACGCGCTCGGCCGGCAGGTGGCCGATCGCTGGGACATCGCGGCCGACGTCGCGGCCGGCGAGCAGTGCCGGCCTTTCGGCGCCGGCGGCCTCATGCGGTTGCCGACGCGCGTGCGGATCGCCTGGGCCGACGACGCGACGCTGAAGCTCGAGACCGACGCCGGTCAGCAGACGCGGCTGTTCCATTTCGACGCCAAGGCGCCCGCGAACGAGCCGCCGTCGTGGCAGGGCCGGTCCGTGGCGGAGTGGACCGGCGCCCCGCCGCCGAATCCGTTCGGCCCCGTGCTCGTGGCGCCCACGCAGGAGGCCTCCTCCGCGCGCCGCGCGGCCGCGGGTGCCGCGCCCGCGGGCGGTGCCGCCGCACGCCCGGCCGCGCCGGTGCCGCACGGCGGGCTCAAGGTCGTGACCACGAACCTGCGCCCGGGGTATCTGCGCAAGAACGGCGTGCCGTACAGCGACCAGGCCGTCGTGACGGAGTACTACGACCGGCTCACGCTGTTCGGCAACGACTACCTGCAGGTCGTGACCGTGGTCACGGACCCCGTGTACCTCACGACGCCGTTCGTCGTCAGCAACCAGTTCAAGCGCGAGCGCGATGGCTCGAAGTGGAGCCCGGCGCCGTGCGCGACGGACCCGCCGATCGGCAAGTTCCAGCCGCCGGTGATCGTCCAGTGAGGCCCATGACGATGGTGGCAGCGCTGCAGCGGCGCATTCCGCTCGTCCCGCTCGCGGCCATGGCGCTCGCGGCGAGCGCGTACGCGCAGACGGACTTCGTCGGCGACTGGGACCAGGCCGGCGGCGGCATCTTCGGCTTTCAGGAGGAGTTCCTCGATCGCGGCGGCGGTCCGGACCTCGGCGATTACGTGGGCCTGCCGATCAACGACTCGCTGCGCTACAAGGCGTCGCTGTATTCGCCGTCGTGGCTCACGGTGCCGGAGCACACCTGCCTACCGCATCCGGCCACCTACGCGTACCGCAGCCCCGGCGGCCTGTCGGTCGTGAAGGAGTACGACCCCGTCACGCAGAAGCTCACGGCGTATCGTCTGTACGGCACTTACGGCCTCGCGCGCACGATCTTCATGGACGGGCGCGCGCATCCGCCCGCGAACGCGCGGCACACCTACGAGGGCTTCTCGACCGGCCGCTGGGAGGGCAACAAGCTCGTCGTCGAGACCTCGCATCTGAAAGCCGGCTTCCTGCGCCGCAACGGCATCGCGCACAGCGATCGCGCGCAGATGACCGAGTACTTCCTGCGCCACGACGACTACCTCACGGTGGTCACGGCCGTCGACGATCCCGTGTACCTCGACGAGCCGCTCGTGCGCTCGACCGACTTCCGCATGAACACGCAGGCCAACACGCGGCTCAACGAGTTCGGAGGCTTCGTGAACGGCGGCGACAGCGAAGGCTTCGGCGCCAGCGACGTGTTCTTCAAGTGCGCGCCGGCCGACGAGGTCGCGCTGCCACCCGGCACCGTGCCGAGCTTCATGCCGGGCACCAACCACGATCTCGACATGTTCGCGAAGCGGCACAACGTTCCGCTCGAGGCGGCGCTCGGCGGCAGCGCCACGATGTATCCGGAATTCGCGCCGCGTATTCGCGAGCTGCACGACGGCGCGCGCGTGCCGCCGGTCCCGGCGCCCGCGCCGCGCGTCGTGCCGCCGCCGCCGGTCGATGCCGGCGTCAGCTCCCTGCCCGTCGCGGGCCAGGTGTGGATGATCACGGCCGGCGGCAGGAACACGGCCGTACAGATCGGCGCCGAGGGCGTGCTGGTCGTGAACCCGGGTGCCGAGCAGCTCGCCGACGCCGTGCTCGCGGAGATCCGCCGGCTCGCGGGCGACAAACGCATCCACGTGCTCGTCGACACGAACGACGATGCGGCGCACGTCGGGGCCAACGCGAAGCTCGCGGCGGGTCCGACGCCGGTCGCGCAGCGCGCCGCGATCATCGCGCACGAGAACTCGTCGCTGCGCATGGCCGCGGCCGGCGTGCCGGATCGCGAGGCGCCGACGGACACGTTCTTCCGCGGCACGCGCGAGCTCTACTTCAACGACGAGCCGATCGAGATCATCCACGTGCCGGCGGCGACCAGCGACGGCGACGTGATCGTGTTCTTCCGCAAGTCCGACGTGGTCGTCGCGGGCGACGTGATCCAGGACCTGACGTACCCCGTCGTGCGCCTGGATGCCGGTGGCACGGTCAACGGGACGATCGCCGCGCTGAACCGGATCCTCGCCATCACGATCGCGGCGTGGCGCTCCGAGGGCGGAACGCTGGTGGTTCCGAACCAGGGCCGCATCTACGACGAGGGCGACGTCGCGGAGTACCGCGACATGCTGACGATCATCCGCGACCGCGTGCAGGATGCGATCGCCAAGGGCCAGACGCCGGAGCAGATGCGCGCGGCCGGCATCGCGCGCGACTACGACGGCCGGTACGGCGCGGCGACGGGTCCCGCGAGCCCGGCATCCTTCATCGACACAATGAACCGAAGCTTGCGCGCCGGGCAGGGCGCGAAACGCTGAGGCACGACACACCGAAGGGGTACGCCATGTCGCCTGGCCAGCGGGTTCGCGCAGTCATCGCCGCGCTGTTCGTGGCTGGATTCGCCGCGTCGGCGGCGGCCCAGCCATCGACGGATGCGCCGCGCGTAATCGCGCGTGCCGCCAGCGCGCTCGGCGGTGCGGACCAGCTCCGCGCGCTGCGCACGATCCGTCTCGTGGGTTATGGCCAGGAGGCTTATCAGGACGGCGGCAGCAAGATCACCACCGAGCCCACGGCGCCCGAGAAGATGACGAATCTCACGGCCTACCAGCGCCTGATCGATCTGCAGGCTCGCCGCACGCGTGTGTCTTCGCGCCAGTCGCGTGGGTTCGTGTTCGCCGCGCGGGCGATGATGGAAGGGCGCAACGTCGTGCAGGCGCTCGATGGCAACGTCGCGTTCGACGTCGCAGCGGACGGCGCCGCCCGCAGAGCGTCGAGTGAAGCGGCCGCCCGACGCGAGATGGAGTTGCTGGCGAATCCCGTGGTCGCGGTGCGCGAGGCTCTCGATCCCAAGGCAGAGCTCGGCAACGTGCGCGCCGAGCGTGGCGCCACGCTCGTGGACGTCACGACGGCGAGCGCGGCGACGTTCACGCTCGCGGTCGACGATACGACGGGCTTGCCGCTCTGGGTCCGCTGGGTGGGACCGCACGAGAATCTCGGCGAGCTCACCTATCGTGCGGAGTTCAGCGGGTACGAGCCCGTGAGCGGAGTTCTGCTGCCGATGAGCTTCAACACCGTGTCCGACTTCAAGGACACGGTCATGCTGCGGCTGCACGTGGATCGTTACGTCGTGAACGGCGACATCGGCGACCTCGCGGCACCGGCGTCCGTGCGCGCGGCGCCGCCGCCGGTGCCGGCCTATCGCGTCGATGCGAGCTCCGTGGCTCCGGGCGTGTGGCTGCTGTCCGGCAACGGTGGCGCGAACTCGGTCCTGCTCGAGTTCGCGGACCACCTCGCGATGTTCGAAGTGCCCACGAGCCGCGGCTGGACCGAAGCGCTGATCGAGAAAGCGCGCAGCGTGGTGCCGGGCAAGCCGATCACGGAAGCGATCGTGTCGCATCACCATTTCGATCACACGGGCGGGCTGCGTCCGGCGATCGCCGCCGGCATGACCATCGTCACGCAGCGCGGCAACGTGGCCTGGTTCGAGGAGCTGGCGCGCAGACCGGTGACGCGGTTTCCCGATGCGCTCAGCCGCAATCCGCGGCCGATCAAGATTCGTGCCGTGGACGATCACCTCGAGCTCAAGGATTCGAAGCTGACCGTCGAGCTCTATCACACGGTGGCCAACGGCCACATGGCGCACGGGCTCATGGCCTATGTGCCCGCGCAGCATCTATTGATCCAGGGCGACCTGTTCGACGTGAACTGGGAAGTCTACTTCTGGGGCACCGCGTACGAGGACAACGTCAGGTACCGCAACCTCGTCGTGGAGCGCGACGTGCCGATTCATGGCCGCGTGTTGCCGATCGCGGACGTGCGTGCCGGGATTCTCCGCCAGACACGGAATGCCGCGCAGCTGTGCGCGCGCGTCGACGCCGCAGGTTTGTCCATGCCGGGATGCCCGCTTGCCTGGAACGAGGAAGGCTCGGCCACGCAGTAAGCCCGAGCATCGCCGTCCGGGCCCTTGCTCCCGCACCAGGCGCGAATCGTTCTCGGCGCGGTCTTGCGGCCGCGGTCCGGGAATTGACCTGTCCGCGCCCCGGTGCTTAACTGACTTGGCAATCACAAAAAGGATCGGGGAGGAAACGCAGTGACGAATCGCCGACAGGTGCTGAAGTGGGCCGCCGCAGCGTCCGCTGCCGCGACGGGCGTGCTTACCCTCGATGCTTCCGCGATCCCGTCCACCGATTCGTCGCTGCCGGTCGAGCTTTTTGTGTTCGATCGCCGTTTCGCGGACGCGCGCGCGGCAGCGGTGCGCCGTTCCGCGAGCGGGGTCGAACTGGCTGCGTTCGAGGGTGACCTCACGCAACTCTGGTACGAGCGTCTCGATCTGCGCTGGCGGCGCTCGCCGATGACGCTCGCGGGCGTCACGACGGCCCAAGGGCTCTTCGTGCTCGAGACGCTCGCGCACGATCGCGGCATGCGCGTGGTGCAGCGCGTCGAGCTGCCTGCGGATGCGCGGCGCGGCGAGCCGCTCTATTCCTGGGTCATCGCGCCGCGCGCACGCGTCTAGCTCGGTTCGCTTCGAATTCAGTAAGGGGGCAACATGGCAGTCCTGCCGCCGGGGGTCAGCGCCGAGAATTTCGCCGCGGCCATCAAGGAATTCCAGGCCGCGGTCGGCAACGACTGGGTGTTCACGAGCGACGAGGACCTCGTCCCGTACCGCGACCACTTCTCCTACATCAAGGGTGAGGCGAACGAGCTCGTACCGTCGGCGGCGGTAGGCCCGGACTCCACGGAGCAGGTGCAGGCCGTCGTGCGCGTCGCGAACAAGTACAGGATTCCGCTGTACGCGATCTCGACCGGCAAGAACTTCGCCTACGGCGGCCCGTCGCCGAACGTGCGCGGCAGCGTCACGGTGGATCTGAAGCGCATGAACCGGATCCTCGAGGTCGATGCGCGCCGGCATTTCGCGCTCGTCGAGCCCGGTGTGTCGTATATCGATCTCTACCGCTACATCCAGGAGCGCGGCCTCAAGGTCTGGATCGACACGCCGGACCCGGGCTGGGGTTCGCCGATCGGCAACGCGCTCGATCACGGCATCGGCTACACGCAGGGCTTCTACCGCGATCACTTCGGCGCGCACTGCGGCATGGAGGTCGTGCTGCCGAGTGGGGAGGTCATGCGCACGGGCATGGGCGCGCTGCCGGGCAGCAAGTGCTGGAGCGAGTACCGGCACGGCTACGGTCCCGATCCCGCCGGCCTGTTCGGCCAGGGCAACTTCGGCATCGTGACGAAAATGGGATTCCGGCTCATGCCGCAGCCCGAGCACTGGCGCAACGGCTTGATCACGGTGCCGAAGCGGCAGGATCTGATTCCGCTGATCGACACCGTGAACTACCTGACCGACCTCTCGATGGCCGGCGAGCCGTGGTATGGCAGCCCGCTCATGGCCCTCGCGCGCGACAAGGATTTCCTCGCGGCCGCGAGCGCGTTCAACGAGGCCGAGATGGACCGCATGGCGGCGGCCGCCAAGCTGCACTCGTGGCAGGTGGAGCTGCAGTTCCACGGCTCGGAGAAGACCACGCTCGCGAACTGGGAATACGCGAAGGAGCTGATCCTGCGCGCGGTGCCGGGTGCGCGCTGCGTCGACGGCGAGTCGCTGCCCGTGCCGCTCACGCGCGAGCAGATCGAGCACACCACGGGGCCGTACCCCACGAACATGCGCCGCAACGTCACGCAGGGCGTGCCGGGGCTCGGCGTCTGGTACATGGTGGGCCGCAGCGAGCAGGCGCCGAACACGTGGAACGAAACGCACATCGGCCTGTTCTCGCTCGTGGCGCGCAGCGGCGAGGCCGTCATGCAGGCGCAGAAGGACTTCGCCGACATCGCGAATCGCCTCAAGGTGCCGAACCTGTTCCCGAACGCGCTGTCGACGCCGGTCAACTGGTATCAGTTCACCTTCATCATGGGCAACGGCTTCGGCATGAGCATGGGCGCGAACACGCCGGAAGGTAAGAAGCGCGCCGTGCAGCAGCTGCGCGAAGTGCTCGCGGAGAACGCCAAGCGCGGCTACGGCGACTATCGCGCGCCGCCGATGCTGCAGGACGACGTGGCCGACCAGTACTCGTTCAACAACCACGTGCTGCGCCGCTTCAACGAGGCCATCAAGGACGCCATCGATCCGAACGGGATTCTCTCGCCCGGTCGCGGCGGCATCTGGCCGGCCGCGCACCGGTCGCTGCGCGGGGCGTTGCGGTCATGAGCGTGCGTCACGCGACGCTCCCGCTCGTGCTTGCGTGCCTTGCGGCCGCGAGCGCCCATGCGCAACCCTCCGCGGAGCGCGGCAAGGCGAAGTTCGAGCACACGTGCGCGCCCTGCCATGGCAAGGGCGGCGGCAACGACGGCCACGCGCAGCTGCCCGGCACCGAGGCGCTCGCGATCAAGTACAAGGGCACGATCCCGGCCGCGCTCGAGGACCGCTCGGATCTCACGGCCGACACGATCCGCGCGTTCGTGCGCAACGGCTCGTTCTCGATGCCGCCGTTCCGGCCGACGGAGCTCACGAACGCCGAGATCGCCGACATCGCGGCCTACCTCGCCGTCAGCTCGAAGCGCAGGTGAGGGCTAGCGCTGCGTCGTGCGCAGGCGTGTGAGCCAGGCGTCGAACGTGGCGATCCACGTGGCCGTCGGCGAGCCTGGGTAGCCCGACGCGAACGCGTGCCCGCCCTCCTGCAGCAGGTGCGCCTCCACCGGGCGATTCGCCGCGCGCATGGCGGCGAGCAGATCGAGGCTGTTCGCGACGGGCACCGCGGGATCGTCGAGCGCATGCACGAGGTAGAGCGGCGGGGTGTCGGCGCCCACGTGCAGCTGTGCGGAGCGCCTCGTCACCTGCGACGGCGTGGGGTTCGGGCCGAGCAGCAGCTCGCGCGACACGGCGTGCGTGCCGGGCAGCGCCATCGTCACGACGGGGTAGATCAACGCGGCCGCGAACGGCCGCGCGCTCTGCGCATCCGCGGCGTCCACCGGCGCGTACACCGGTTGCGCGAAGTCGGTCGCGAGCGTGGCCGCGAGATGGCCGCCGGCCGAGAAGCCGACGATGCTGAGCGTGCGCGGATCGACGGACCAGCGCGCGGCATCCGCGCGGATCACGCGCATTGCGCGCTGCGCGTCCTGCAGCGGCACGTCCTCGCCCTGCTGCCAGCCTTCGCCCGGCAATCGATACACGAGCACGAACACGGTGTAGCCGCGCTCCGTGAGCTTCGCCGCGAAGTCCGCGCCTTCGTTCTGCACCGACACGAACTGGTAGCCGCCGCCCGGGATCGCGAGCACGGCCTGGCCGTTCGCGCGCTGCGGCTTGAAGACGCGCAGCTCGGGCGTGGCCACGTTCAAGACGAACGGCGCGGGCCAGCCGGCCGGCAACGTCGCGGGCACGAACGTGCCGCCCGGGGGTGCTGCGGGCCACAGCGGCAGCGTGGGCGCGGACGTCCAGGCGTTCGCGCTCTTCGGCGGAGTGGGCGGTGGCGCGAGAGCGTTCGGCGGGCGCTGCTGCGTTCGCGCGGGGGCCACCGACGCCGCGACGCTCGCGAGCAGCTCTTCGCGGCGCGCGAGCGACGGCCGTGCGCCGGCAGAAGCCGTCGCGCGCTCGAGCGCCTCGGTGATCGCGCGCTCGGTGAGCGGCCGCATGCGCGCGTAGCCCACGCGGTTCGGATGCACGCCGTCGTTGCTTAAGCTCGCGCGCAGCCCGCCCTCGGCGTCGGCGAGCACGGTCGCGTAATCGACCCACACATAGCCGTTGTTGAAGGCCACGTTGCGCAGCCAGCCGTTCAACTCGCGGATCAGCGGGCGCGGATCGAGGTCGCCGCGCCAGTACAGCTTGCGCGACGGCGGGATGCCGGCCAGCACCACCGCGATGTCGTTCGCGCGCGCGAGCTCGATCATCGCGAGGATGTTGCTCTGGTAATCGGCGACGGTCGTCGGGCCGGTGTTGCCGGCGATGTCGTTCGTACCTGCCATGATGTGCACGACGCGCGGGTGCAGCGCCACGACGTCCTGGCGGAAGCGCGCGAGCATCTGGGGGGAAGTCTGGCCGCCGATGCCGCGGCCGATGACGCCGTTCGTGAAGAACGCGGGATCGCCGCGCGTCCAGTTGTCGGTGATCGAATCGCCCATGAGCACCGCGCGCGGGCGCGCGCCTTTCGGCAGGGCGGCATTGTCGGCTTTGTAGCGGCAGAGCTGCGGCCAGTCGCGGGCGCGTCGCGCTTCCGCTTCGCCGGGTGGGGTCTTCGGCAGGCTCGCCTGCCACGCCTCGAACGCTTTCCAGAACGCCTCCGGCGATGCAGCCGGCGTCATGAACAGCTCGTCGACCGGTGCCAGCCGCGCGGCGGCTTCCGGGTCGGGCGGCGGGCAGGGCGAGTCGACGAGCCCCGGCGTCGGCGGCTGCGCGAGTGCGGCCGACGTGGTGCCGATCAGCAGTGCGGCGGAGAATGCGAGGGCGGTGCGGTGACGCATCGGAGTCTTCCTGGCAGTGGTTGCGCGCGGGAGCGATGCCCGAAGCGTGGCGCTGTTGTCGTTGGCCCGATCTTCCGTCCTTGCCTGCGGGTTTGCAATCGATTGCCGCAACGTCGGTGAGCTGCTGTGGGACGTGCTGTCGGACCGGCGCACGCTCGGCGGCGCGTCGGGCCAGAGTGGAAACGCAGTCACGTGCGTACTTGATCGGGGTTGCTGCCACTAATACTGTCGGTTCGGCCGTCGAATCGGAGACCCGTGGTTCCCCATGCCACTTTGGATCGCGCTGGTCGCGTTTGTTGCCTCCGTCGGCGTGATGTCCGTGGCGAGCGAGCAGCTGACGCGGGTCTTGGAGCGGTTCGGCGCGCGGTTCCGCATCTCGGAGGGGCTGCTCGGCATCGTCACGGCGCTAGGTGCGGATGCGCCGGAAATCAGCTCAGCCTTCAGCGCTGTTATGGCCGGCCATCATGAGATCGGCGTCGGTGTAGTCCTCGGTTCCAACATTTTCAACCTTGCTGCCCTGCTCGGGTTGAGCGCCGTGATTGCGGGCCAGGTGACGGTCGGGCGTCAGACGCTGTGGTTCAACGGCGGCACCAGCCTGCTGGTCAGTGCCGTGGCGCTGGCCTTGGTGCTCCAATGCGTATCGGCGGCGGTCAGCCTGGTGCTGCTGGGAACCGCACTCGTGCCCTACGTGACCCTGCTGGCCATGCATCCTGGGCAGCTCGCCCGCCTGCGGCTACCGGCGGCACCGACCCGGTTTCTGGAGGCCGCGATCGGCCAAGCGGGGAGTGTGCCCGTGCGCGAGCGCGCCGTAGGCCACCGTACAGTGGCTCGCGACGCAGCCGTGTTTGCGGTGTCGCTGATGCTGGTGGTCGGATCGAGCGCGGAAGCGGTGCACTCGGCCATAGCGCTTGGTGCTCACTGGGGCGTCAGCCAGGGCGTGATCGGTACGCTGGTGCTCGCGGCTTTGACCTCGATCCCGAACGTCGTCGCGGCCGTTCACCTCGCGCGTGAAGGTCGTGGCGCGGCGGTAGTCAGCGAGTCGTTGAATAGCAACACGCTAAATATTCTCGCCGGTTTGTGCCTGCCGGCACTAGTCATCGGGTTTACGGCGGCCTCGCCGCTGATCGTCTTCGCGTCGCTCTGGCTAATCGGGATGAAGCTGGTGGCGCTTGCAGCCGCCAGCCATCGCAACGGGCTGCGCCGGCTCGGCGGCTTGCTGCTGATAGCACTCTACCTGGTGTTCGCCGTGGTCGTGATTGTCTGGCAGTGAGCTCGGAACAGGGAGAAAGCGAGGTGTTTTGAACAC
>DASZSB010000064.1:0-2314 GCA_035548835.1 Gammaproteobacteria bacterium
CGAACACGTTGCCGCCGAGCATCAGCGGCGTGACTGCGAGATCGGAATTGCCGAGCCTGCGTTTCTGCATGAGGTGTCTGGCCTTGCCGCGAGGGTGAGCAGGCAAGAGTAATCCGACCGGAAACACGCAAACAAGCGCGCGGCCAGTGGCAGCGTCAGCGAAACGTCAGCCAACCTCAGAACCGGGCGCGCAGCGCGACGCCGACGGTTCGCGGGTCGCTCGGCGTGCCGACGATCAGCCCCGAGTTGCCCGCCTGCACGGTCAGGTTCTGCATGTAGTGCTCGTCCAGCAGGTTGCGCACCCACAACGAGACCTCCCAGGGCCCGGCGTTGCGCAGGCCGATGCTGGCGTTCACGAGGCTATAGCCATCGATGCGCGTGTACCGCGAGTCGGACGGATCGCCGTAGGTACCGGTGCGCGAGGCGACGTCGACGCGGACATAGCCTTCGCGCGCCCGGCCGCCGATCCGCGTCTCGCGCGTGAGCTCCGTGCCGATCGAGACCGTCCGGCCCGGCAGCGACGACATCGGCTTGCCCGACAGATCGCACACGGTCGTGGCGCTGCCGATGGCCTCGATCGGACACGGGCCGTTTCTGTACGAGTCGTAGACGCCGTCCGCGAACGCGAGCGCCGCGTACGCCGTGATGTGCCGGCCGATCCTGAAACTGCTGTCGATCTCCGCACCGCGCACGCTCACGGCCTCGATGTTCGCGAGATAGCCGCGCAAGGCGCCGGGCCCGGTGTCCACGACGTTGGTCTGGAAATCACGCACGTCGGTGGCGTAGACGTCGGCATTCAGCTGCACGCGGCCCTTCGCGAGCTGCATCTTCGCGCCGAGCTCCGTGGTCGTGATGCGCTCCGGCCGCACCACGGCCGTCGCGAGCGCCGGCAGGTTGGCCGAGTTCAGCGGCAGCCCGGACATGTTGATGCCGCCGGACTTCTCGCCGTGCGAGTAGCCGACGTACGTCAGCAGGTTGCCCGGGAACCGGTACGACGCGACGACTCGGCCCGAGCCGCTGGCATCGTCCACGGTGGCGCTGTAGGACTGCGGCCGCAGGATCGACAGCTTCGCGCTCACGAGCGCGGGCACCGTCGTCGCGAGACCGCCGGAGACGCGCGCATCGTACGTGCCGTCCTTGTTCTCCCACGTGTAGCGCCAGCCGAGGGTCAGATCCCAGCGCTGCGTGGCATGCCACGTGGCCTCGCCGAACACCGCGCGGCTGTCGGATGCGAAACGCGTGTCGCCGTCGGTGCGATACCCATCCAGCAGATTCGCGGGGTACGTCGCCGGCGGCCCGAGCAGCCAGTACGTGGCGAGCGCTCCGTACACGGAGATCGGATGCCCCTCGATGGCCTGCTTGAAGAAGTAGTACCCGGCGACGTAGTCGACCTTGCGATCGCCGCGCGTCGCGATGCGCAGCTCCTGGCTGTACTGATCCTGGCGCGAGGGGATGTGCTGCGACGTCTGGATCGAAAGCCCGGTGTAGTCGCGGTCGTTCTCCGCGTCCCATTTCCAGAAGCGCCACGCGCTGATCGAGGTCAGCGTGAACCCGCCGACATCCCAGTCGATCGTCGTCGAGAACCCGCCCTCGGCGGTATCGACCAGCAGCGGACCGTCGATGTCCGTGAGCCGGTCGTAAGGGTTCGTGCTGGGCGGCGCGTAGTTCTGGCCGGCCGCGAGCGCCGGATACTGCCGGGCCGCGGGCTTCAGCGTGGGCGCCACGTCGAAGTACACCTGCGTGCAGCAGGTCGAATCGAAGTTGCTGCGGTCCGCGATGAAGCGGAAACGCAGCCCGTCCACCGGCTTGAAGAGCAGCTCGCCGCGCAGCGCGGAGGTTCCGAGCATGTTCAAGTCCACGCCGGTGCGCACGTCGTGCAACACGCCGTCGCGCTCGAGCCACGAGCCGGAGAATCGGCCGGCCAGCACGTCACCGGCCAGCGGGCCGCTCGCGCTGCCCATGACCTGCCGGTAACCGTCACCCGCGCCCCGTGCCTCGAACATGAAATCCGGCGTGAAGCCGGGCGCGGCCGTGACGACGCTGATCGCGCCGGCCGTCGTGTTCTTGCCGAACAGCGTGCCTTGCGGGCCGCGCAGCACCTCGACTCTGTCGAGATCCACGAAGTCGAAGGCGGCCGTCGCGGGACGCGCGTGATAGACGCCGTCCACGTAGAAACCCACGCCCGGCTCCAGGCCGTCGTTGGCCTGCGATACGGCGACCACGCTGCTGCCGAGCCCGCGAATCGTGAACGCCGTGTTGCGCGGATTCGGCGACACGTAGTTCATGCTCGGCACGAGCTGCGCCACCTGTTGGA
>DASZSB010000065.1:0-9808 GCA_035548835.1 Gammaproteobacteria bacterium
ACCGTGCTCGCGGTCCGCGACCTCGTGAAGGAGTTCCCCGTGCTGCGCGGCGCCGTGCTGAAGCGCCGCGTCGGCTCGCTGCGCGCGGTCGACGGCGTGAGCTTCGAGATCCAGGCTGGCGAGACGCTGGGGCTCGTCGGCGAATCCGGCTGCGGCAAAACGACCACGATCATGGAGATCCTGAGCCTCACGCGCCCGCAGTCGGGCAGCGTGACGTTGCAGGGCCAGGACGCGGCATCGATGACGCCCGAGCAGCGGTTCCGAGTGCGCCGCGACATCCAGGTGGTGTTCCAGGACCCGATGGCGGCGCTCGATCCGCGCCTGCCCGTGGGCGACATCGTCGGCGAGCCGCTCGAGACACACGGCGTCGGCCCCGCGGAGCGCGCCCGGCGCGTGCACGAGCTGCTCGAGCTCGTGGGGCTCTCGCCCGAGCATGCCGACCGCTATCCGCAGGCGTTCTCCGGCGGACAGCGGCAGCGCATCGGCATCGCGCGCGCGCTGGCGCTGAAGCCGAAGCTGCTCGTGCTCGACGAGCCGGTGTCGGCGCTCGACGTATCGATCCGCGCCGGCGTGATCAACCTGCTCGAGCGACTGAAGGCGGAGCTCGCGCTCTCGTACCTGTTCGTCGCGCACGACCTGGCCGTCGTACGCCACATCGCCGATCGCGTCGCCGTCATGTATCTTGGCCGGATCGTGGAAATGGGCGACGTGGACGAGGTATTCGAACGCCCGACGCACCCGTATACGCAGGCGCTGCTGTCCGCCGTGCCGATTCCGGACCCGCGCAAGGAACGCCGCCGCAGCCGAATCCTGCTCGAAGGCGACCTGCCGAGCCCGCTCGATCCGCCCTCGGGCTGCCGTTTCCGACCACGCTGCCCGCGCTTCGCGCGCGAGCTCGGCGACGACGCGCGGCAGCTGTGCCTGCAGGACGTGACGCTCGCGCAGCGGACGGGCGGCGCCGGACATCTCGACGCGTGTCATCATTCGCGCGCGGCACCGGCGCCGTGACTTCAGGAGTGACTTCGCGATGATCCTCGACCGGTCGATGGCCCTCGCCGCCACATGCGCGCTGTTGCTGTGCGGCTGCGGCGGCGGCACGAGCCCCTCCACGCCCGCCGCGGCGCCACCCGCCGCCACCGCGAGCAGCATCAACCCGGTGCCGCGCGATCGCCTGCGCGACGGCGGGACGTTCACCTGGGCCATGCAGCAGATGCCCGCGAATTTCAACCTGAACGAGCTCGACGGTCTGAACTACGACAACGCGCAGCTCATGGGCGCCCTGCTGCCGGGCACGTTCGATAACGACGCGAGTGGCGCCCCCGTGTGGAATCGCGACTACCTCGCGAGCGAGCCAACGTTGAGCACGACGAACGGCCAGGTCGTGACCTACGAGATCAATCCCAAGGCAGTCTGGTACGACGGCACGCCGATCACATGGGAAGACTTTTACTGGCAATGGAAGGCCAGCAACGGGTCGGACAAGACCTATCGGATCGTCTCCGCGAACGGCTACGAGGACATCCGCAGCGTCGAGCGCGGCAAGGACGACCGCGAGGTCGTCGTCACGTACGAACGTCCGTTTGCCGACTGGCAATCGATCTTCAACGGCTTCTATCCGGCCGCAACCAATAAGGACCCCGCCATCTTCAACGAAGGCTGGGTCGAGCGACCGCTGACGACCGCCGGACCATTCAAGTTCGACAGCATCAACCGGACCACGCAGACCATCACGCTCGTCCGCAACGAGAAATGGTGGGGCAATCCGCCCAAGCTCGAGCGCATGGTGTTTCGCGCCATCGACCAGAGCGCACACGTCGATGCGCTCGCGAACGGCGAGGTGGATGCCGTGGACGTCGGACCCGACGCCAACAACTACCGTCGCGCCACTTCCATCGACGGCGTCGACGTCCGCGTGGCCGGCGGCCCGAACTTCCGCCACCTGACGATGAATTCGACCAGCCCGGTGCTGACGGATGTCCGCGTGCGCCGCGCGCTGGCGATGGCCATCGACCGCGGCGCCATCGCGCGCGCATTGCTCGCGCCGCTGGGCGTCGCCGCGGCGCCGCTGAACAACCACATCTTCATGGCGAATCAACAGGGCTATCGCGACAACTCGGACGGCGTCGGCAAGTACGACCCCGCCGCCGCGGCCAGGCTGCTCGACGAGGCAGGCTGGACGCTCGACGGCGACGTCCGCCGCAAGGATGGCCGGGCGCTGGAGATCACGTGCGTGGTCCCCGCGGGAATCCGCGCGTCGCGCCAGGAATCGGAGCTCATCCAGAACATGCTCGCGCAGGTGGGCGTCAAGCTGAGCATCGACTCGGTGCCCGTCAACGACTTCTTCGAGAAGTACGTGACACCGGGCCAGTTCGACTTCACGGTGTTCGCGTGGATCGGCACGCCGTATCCCATGAGCTCGTCGAAATCGATCTACGCCACGCCGACGCGCAACGCCGACGGGCAATTGAACGTCAGGCAGAACTTTGCGCGCGTGGGCAGCGCAGAGATCGATGCGCTGTACGACCGCGCCAACGCGGAGTTCGACCGCGCCAAGGCCATCGAGATCGCGAATCAGATCGATGCGCTGATCTGGCAGGAAGTGCACTCGCTGACGCTGTATCAGCGGCCCGAGATCTTCGCCGTGAAAAAGGGGCTCGCGAACTTCGGCGCCTTCGGCCTCCAGCAGCCCTGGCCCTACACCGACATGGGCTGGGTGACGGGGCCTTAAGAAACCGTTCGCAGCGGGCGGCGTCAGTAGCGCCGCGGCGGCCGAATTCTCTACTATGGTCGGGCGTCGTATCCCACGCGACCGTACGGAGTAGAGTGTTGCGCAGCCTGCTTGCCTTCCCCGTGATCGCCGCTTTCTCGTGCCTGCTAGCCGCCTGCGGCGGCAGCGCACCTCCTCCGCCGGCCGCCGACGCCGCCGCACCCACACCGGCTGCCGCACCGGTGGCCCTCGACAAGAGTGCTTACCCCGTCTTCCCGAACGCCGACGCAGGCGCGGATCCGGCCGTTCCGGCCGAGCAGGGCGGCAAGGGCTTCACGGGCGAAGGCTGGGACACCAACACCGACTACGATCTGATCGGCGATCCGCGGGCCGTCAAAGGCGGCACGCTGCGACAGTTCGTGATGTCCTTCCCGAGCACCTTACGCATGGAAGGGCCCGAATCCAACAGCGCGCTGAACGGCATGATCGGCGGCATGGTCTACGAAGGGCTGTTGACGATCCATCCGACCACGCTCAAATACATGCCGGTGCTCGCGACGCATTGGCAGATCTCGGCCGACCGCGGCACCTATCGCTTCCGCATCAACCCCAACGCGCGCTGGTCCGATGGCGAGCCCGTGACGGCCGACGACGTCGTCGCTTCGTGGGACCTTCGCATGGACAAGGGGCTGCAGGACCCGACCAACGAGCTCATTTACGGGAAGTTCGAACGGCCCGTGGCCGAGAGCAAGTACATCGTGAGCGTGAAGAGCAAGGTGCAGAACTGGCGCAACTTCCTCTACTTCGCAACGATGTCGATCTACCCCGCGCACGTGCTGAAGAGCGTCGACGGCGCGAAGTACCTCGCCGACTACAACTTCAAGCTGCTGCCGGGCACGGGGCCCTACCGCGTCGACGAAGCCGACGTTCAAAAAGGCAAGAGCGTCACGATCCGCCGCCGCATGGACTACTGGGCTGCCGACGTGCGGCGCAGCGTGGGCCTCAACAACTTCGACGAGATCCGCGAGACGGTCGTGCGCGACCAGAGCCTCGCATTCGAGCAGTTCAAGAAAGGCGATCTCGACACGTACTACGTGAACATCTCGCGCGAATGGATCGAGGAGCTGAACTTCGACAAGGTCAAGCGCGGGCTCATCCAGAAGCGCAAGATCTTCAACGACAGCCCGAGCGGCTTCTCCGGCATCGCATTCAACACGCGCAAGGCTCCGTTCTCCGACATTCGCGTGCGCAAGGCACTCACGCTGCTCCAGGACCGCGACGAGCTGATCGCGAAGCTGTTCTTCAACGAGTACGTGCCGCTGAACTCCTATTTCGCCGGCGGCATCTACGAGAACCCCGACAACCCGAAGAACAAGTACGACCCGCAGGCGGCGCTCCAGTTGCTGGCCGAGGCGGGATGGAAGGATCGCGACGAGCAGGGCCGGCTCGTGAAGAACGGGCAGCCGCTGACGCTCGAGGTGATCTACAGCGACCAGAGCTCCGAGCGCTATCTCACGGTCTACCAGCAGGCGCTCAGCAAAGTGGGTATCGGCCTCAATCTGCGGCTCGTGACGCCCGAAACCGATTTCAAGCTCATGATGGAGCGCAACTTCGACATGGTGAATGCCGCGTGGACGGGGCTGCTGTTCCCCAATCCCGAATCGGCCTTCGCCTCGTCGCTGGCGGACGTGCCCAACAACGTCAACATCACGGGCTTCAAGGACCCCCGCGTCGACGAGCTGCTGAAGCGGTACGACGTCGAGTACGACCCGCAGAAGCGCGCCTCCATCATCCGCGAGATCGACGGCATCCTCGCCAACTCGTACCAGTACATCCTCGCCTGGGACGCACCGTTCTCCCGGATCGCGTACTGGGACAAGTTCGGGCACCCCGAAGGCTATTTCACGCGCATCGGCGACCAATCCGACATTCCATCGCTGTGGTGGATCGACCCGCAGAAGGACGCGGCGCTGCGCCGCGCTCGCGGCGACGACGGCGTAAACCTGCCCGTCGGCGAGACCGAGGTGCGTTACTGGCAGGACTACGACGCGCGCGAGAAGGCGGCCGCCACGCCCCAATGACGGCGTACTTCATCCGCCGGTTCCTGCTGATCGTTCCGACCTTCATCGGGATCACGCTGGCCGTCTTCCTCGTCATGCAGTTCGTGCCGGGCGGCCCGGTCGAGCGGCAGATCATGCGCCTGCAGATGGGCCAGATGACGGAAGGCGGGGCCGCCGGCGGCGCGGGCCTCGGCCGCGGCAGCGATGCGCTGCCCGAGGAACTGATCCAGGAGATCCGCCGCTACTATGGCTTCGACAAGCCCGTCTACGTCCGTTACGGGCTGTGGCTCAAGAACGTGCTCACGCTCGATCTCGGCCGGTCCTACATCTACCAGGAGCCGGTCTGGGACGTGATCAAGGCCCGCTTTCCCGTGTCGGTCTTCCTCGGGCTCACGGGCTTCTTCCTGAGCTACCTCGTCTGCGTGCCGCTCGGCGTGCTCAAGGCCGTGTGGCACGGCTCGCGGTTCGATTTCTGGAGCAGCGCCATCGTGTTCCTGGGCTACGCGATCCCGGGCTGGGCGCTCGGCACCGCGCTGCTCGTGCTCTTCGGCGGCGGCAGCTTCTGGAACGTGTTTCCGCTCGGCGGCTTTCGCCCCGACAACTGGGAGTACCTGAGCTTGTGGGGCAAGGTCTGGGGCCAGCTGCACCACATGGCGCTGCCCGTGCTCTGCTACATGGTGGGCGCCTTCGCGACGCAGACGATCCTGACCAAGAACTCGGTGCTCGAGAACCTCGGCCAGGACTACATCCGCACGGCCTACGCGAAGGGGCTCTCCGAGCGGCGCGTGGTCTTCGTGCACGCGCTGCGCAACTCGCTGATCCCGATCGTCACGGGCTTGGGCAACGTGATCGGCGTGATCCTCGCGGGCTCGTTTCTGATCGAGCGCGTGTTCAACATCGACGGCATGGGCTATCTCGGCTACACGGCCATCCTGCAGCGCGACTATCCCGTTGCCCTAGGCATCCTCGTGATCTCGAGCGTGCTGATGCTCGTCGGCAACATTCTCTCGGACATCATCTACGCGCTCGTCGACCCGCGCATCCGCTTTCAATGACGCAGTCCGAGTCGATCTTCCGCAAGCGTATTCGCAAGTTCCGCCGCATGAAGCGCGGGTACTGGTCGTTCCTTGCGATCGCGATCGCATACTTCGTCTCGTTCTTCCTGCCGTTCATCGCCAACAGCAAGGCGCTCGTGGTGAAGTACGAGGGGCACTACGTCTTTCCGATCGCCGGCGGCTATCACGCCGCCAAGGAGTTCGGCGTCGACGAGATCGGCGAGGCCGACTACCGCAAGCTCGATCGGCTCTTCGAGACCGAGGGGCACGGCAACTGGGTGCTGATGCCGCTGATCCCCTACGGCCCGAACGAGCCGCTGCTCGACGCCACGGGCTCGCCGCCGAATCCCCCGTCGCTGGCGCACCCCATGGGCACGGACGACCGCGGGCGCGACGTGCTCGTGCGCCTCGCTTACGGCTTCAACATCTCCATGACCTTCGCGCTGCTCGTGACCGTGATCGGCGAGAGCATCGGCATCGCCGTCGGCGCGCTGCTCGGCTATTTCGGCGGCAAGCTCGACATCCTCGGCCAGCGCGGCATCGAGATCTGGTCGTCGCTGCCGTTTCTCTACACCATCATCATCCTGAGCTCGATCATCGTGCCCGTGTACCTGCCCGGCGAATATCAGCTCTTCCAGCCGTCGTTCTGGCTGCTCGTCACGGTGCTCGCGATCTTCGACTGGATGGGCATCACGTTCTACATCCGCGGCGAGTTCTACCGCGAGAAGGTCAAGGACTACGTCGCCGCCGCGATGGCGTCCGGGGTTTCCGACACGGGCATCGTGTTCAAGCACATCCTGCCGAACGCGCTCACGCCCGTCGTCTCGTTCGCGCCGTTCGTGATCGTCGGCAACATCGGCTCGCTCGTGGCGCTCGACTTCCTCGGCTTCGGGCTGCCGGCGCCCACGCCGAGCTGGGGCGAGCTCATCGGTCAGGGCATGAGCAACCTCACGAAATGGTGGCTCGTGGTGTTCCCGAACGGCGTGTTCTTCCTGACGCTGCTGCTCGTCGTGTTCATCGGCGAGGCCGTGCGCGAAGCGTTCGATCCCCGCGAGCACTCCCGCCTCCGATGAGCGACGCGAAACAAGAGCCGCTGCTGTCCATACGGGGACTCCAAACCCACTTCGACACCGAAGCCGGCGTCGCAAAGGCCGTCGACGGCGTGGACCTCGACATCCGCGCAGGCGAGGTACTCGGCCTCGTCGGCGAATCGGGCTCGGGCAAGAGCGTGACCGCGCTCAGCGTGCTGCGCCTGATTCCGAGCCCGCCGGGCCGGGTCGTGGGCGGCCAGATTCTCTACAAGGGCCAGGACCTGCTCGCCCTGCCGTGGGAGGACGTGCGCAAGGTGCGCGGCCGCGAGATCAGCATGATCTTCCAGGAGCCGATGACGTCGCTGAACCCGGTGTTCACGATCGGCATGCAGGTCATGGAGGTGATCCTGAAGCACGAGGCCGTCTCGAAGCAGGAGGCGAGGCGCCGCGCGATCGCCATTCTCACGGATGTCGGCATTCCCGACGCGGAGCGGCGGCTCGCGCAGTATCCGCATCACCTTTCCGGCGGCATGCGTCAGCGCGTGATGATCGCGATGGCGCTCGTACTCAATCCCGCGCTGCTGATCGCCGACGAGCCCACGACGGCGCTCGACGTCACGATCCAGGCGCAGATCCTGGACCTCATGCTCGAGCTGAAGGAGCGGCGCCCGCGCGCGGCGATCCTGCTGATCACGCACAACCTGGCCGTGGTGGCGGAGACCTGCGACCGCGTGGCCGTCATGTACGGCGGCAAGATCCAGGAGGTGGCGCCGGTGGCGCGCCTGTTCGAAAACCCGCTGCATCCGTACACCCGGGGCCTGCTGGAATCGATCCCGCGCGTCGACGGCGAGCGCCTCACGCGCCTCAAGGTGGTGCCGGGCACGGTGCCGAGCATTCTCGACATGCCCTCCGGCTGCAAGTTCGTGACGCGCTGCAGCAGGCGGTTCGAACCGTGCGCGGCCACCGAGCCGCCGCTGCTCGAAGTCGAGCCCGATCACTTCGTGCGCTGCCATCTCTTCGGTCGCTGACATGGCCGCGCAACCGAATTCCATCCTCGACGTCGAGCACCTCACGGTGGGCTTCCCGGTCACGGCCGGCGTGTTCCTGCGGCGCGTGGGCGAGGTGCGCGCGGTGGACGACGTGTCGTTCAGCGTGGGCCGCGGCGAGACGCTGGGGCTCGTCGGCGAATCGGGCTGCGGCAAGACGACCGTCGGGCGCGCGATCCTCAACATTCTGCGCACCACGGCGTACGGGGTCGAGATCTCGGGCACGATCCGCTACCACGCGGCCTCCGGTGCGGTCGACCTCGCCGCCCTCGGCCGTCGCGCGATGCGCCCGTATCGCGCGGATCTGCAGATGGTGTTCCAGGATCCGTATGCGTCGCTGAACCCGCGCCAGTCCGTCGCACAGATCGTCGGCGAGCCGCTCGCGATTCATTCGAAGACGTCGAAGCACGAGCAGGCGGAGCGCGTGGCCTGGCTGCTCGACAAGGTTGGGCTGTCTCCCGAGCAGGCGAACCGCTATCCACACGAATTCTCGGGCGGCCAGCGCCAGCGCATCGGCATCGCGCGCGCGCTCGCCACGAACCCGAAGCTCGTCGTCGCCGACGAGCCCGTCAGCGCGCTCGACGTGTCGGTGCAGGCACAGGTGATCAACCTGCTCCAGGATCTGCAGCAGGAGCTCGGGCTGTCATACCTGTTCGTGTCGCACGATCTCTCGGTCGTGCGCCACATCTCGAACCGCGTGGCCGTGATGTACCTCGGACACATCGTCGAGGTCGGCGACGGCGACACGCTGTACCGGCGGCCGCTGCACCCCTACACGCGCGCCCTGCTGGCCGCGGCTCCGCGACCGACGCCTGGCCCCAAGCACACGCGCCATGCGAAGCTCCCGGGCGACATCCCCTCGCCGATCAACAAGCCCTCGGGCTGCGCGTTCCGCACGCGCTGCCCGATCGCGCGAGCCTCCTGCGCCGAGGCGGCACCGCCACTTTCGCTGCGCGACGGCCGCCTCGTCGCCTGCCCGTACTCCGAATGAGCGCCGGCGGCACGCGCCGGCCGCTGCCTGCGCTCACGGCCGCCGAGGCCTCCGACCTCGCCGGCCGCGCGCTCGCCAACATCGCGCGCGAATACCCGAACCACCCGCAGTACCTGCTCGAGAGCGACGCCGACACGCTGCCGCCACGCGTCGTGCACCCGGTGTTCTTCGGCTGCTTCGACTGGCATTCGGCCGTGCACTCGCACTGGCTGCTCGTGCGGCTCGTGCGCGTGCGGCCGGATCTGCCGCTGCGCCCCGCCGTCGAAGCCGCGCTCGACGCCGCGTTCGTGCCGGCCGGGCTGGCCGTCGAAGCCGCGTACCTCGGGCAGCGGCCCTGGTTCGAGCGGCCCTACGGTCTCGCGTGGGCGTACCTGCTCGTCGCCGAGGCCGAAGGTACGCGTTGGGCGCCCGCGCTGGGTCCCTTCGCCACGGTCGTGCGCGCCAACCTGCTCGCGTGGCTCCGCGCGCTGCGCCATCCGGTGCGCTCGGGCACGCACCATCAGACCGCGTTCGCGCTGACGCTGCTGCACGACGCGGCGCACTCGCTGCGCGACGCGGAGCTCTCGGCCGCCGTGCGCGCGAGCGCGCTGGCGTGCTTCCGGGCCGACACGGCCGTGCCGCTGCGCTTCGAGCCGTCCGGCGAGGACTTCCTGTCGCCGGCGCTGATGAGCGCCGACCTCATGCGGCGCGTGCTGCCGGCCGAGGGATTCGCCGCATGGCTCGCGGCCGCGCTGCCCGAGCTGCCGACGCACCCCGCACCGGACTGGCTGCCGTGCGCGGAGGTCCGCGACGAAACCGACGGCAAGGAGGTGCACCTGCACGGCCTGAACCTGTCGCGCGCCTGGAACCTCGCGAACCTCGCGGACGCGCTGCCGGCCGGTGATCCGCGCGCGCCCGCGCTGCGCGCCGCGGCCGAGC